>NZ_FOBJ01000012.1:0-278869 GCF_900109805.1 Variovorax sp. YR750 | reverse complement strand
ATGCTGTTCTGCTTCACCCACACCACCGAGATCCCGTGGATGCTGCCGGGCGTGGCACCGACCGGAAAGCGCGTGGAGATCCCGCTGCTGGCGGTGATCAAGTTCCGCGGCGACAAGCTCTACCACGAGCACATCTACTGGGACCAGGCCAGCGTGCTGGTGCAGGTGGGGCTGCTCGATGCGAAGCTGCTGCCGGTGGCGGGCATCGAGACCGCGCGCAAGCTGCTGGACGAGACGCTGCCTTCGAATACGCTGATGAAGCGCTGAGAACTGCACGGCTTTTAGAATGCCCCGGTGAGCGCCCTCCCCACCTCCATCTCCCCTGCCGAACGCCGCCCCATCCGCGAACTCCCCGACGAGCTGATCAGCCAGATCGCCGCCGGTGAAGTCGTCGAGCGCCCGGCCTCGGTGGTGCGCGAGTTGCTGGACAACGCGCTCGATGCGGGCGCAAGCCAGATCACCTTGCGGCTGGCCTCGGGCGGCGTGCGGCTGATCTCGGTGGAAGACGACGGCCTGGGTATTCCGCGCGAAGAGCTCACGGTGGCGCTGCGCCGCCATGCGACCAGCAAGATCGCCAGCCTCGTCGACCTCGAGACGGTCGGCACGATGGGCTTTCGCGGCGAGGCGCTGGCCGCCATCAACTCGATTGCCGAGCTCAGCATTCTTTCGCGCTTCGCCGGCGCCGACACCGCCTTCGCACTCGACGGGCGCACCGGCGAGCTGCGGCCCGTGGCCCGCTCCACCGGCACCACGGTCGAGGTGCGCGAGCTGTTCTTCGCCACGCCGGCGCGCCGCAAGTTCCTGAAGACCGACGCCACCGAGCTGGCCCATTGCATCGAGGCGGTGCGCCGCCATGCGCTGGCGCGGCCGGAGGTGGGCTTCTCGATCTGGCACGACGGCAAGCTGGTCGAACAGTGGCGCGCGGCCTCCACGCGCGAACAACGGCTGGCCGACGCGCTCAGCGACGAGTTCGTGGCGCAGAGCGTGGCGGTCGACCGCGAAGGCGGTCCGGTGCGAGTGATCGGTCGCGCGGGCATTCCCGACGCGGCACGCTCGCGCGGCGACCAGCAGTTCTTCTACGTCAACGGCCGCTTCGTGCGCGACAAGGTGCTGTCGCACGCGGTGCGCAGCGCCTACGAAGACGTGCTGCACGGCCAGCGCCAGCCCATCTACGCGCTGTATCTCGAGATCGATCCGTCGCGGGTCGACGTGAACGTGCACCCGACCAAGATCGAAGTGCGCTTTCGCGACGGACGCGAGGTGCACCAGGCGGTGCGCCATGCCGTGGAAGACGCGCTGGCCGCGCCCCGCTCCGGTGACGCGGTGGCACCTTCCGGCACGGCGCCGCAGCCGTTCTTCAAGCCGGCCCCGCTGCCGTCGAACGCCAGCTGGTCGCAGCCTGCTATCAATTTCACAACGCGCGAACGCGGTGTCGGCGATTTCGAGGCGATGTGGCCGCGGCAAGACGAACAGCCGGCACCGGTCCGAGTCTCGGAACCGGCCTCACCGTCGCTCTGGCCGCAGGCCGGCGCAGCGCCGGCGACGTTCCAGCCCCCGGTCGGGCTGCCCATCACCGCCGCGAACACGAACGCCGCGCCGCTCGCCACCAACGAACAGGCCTGGCCGCTGGGCCGCGCGCTGGCCCAGCTGCAGGGCATCTACATCCTGGCCGAGAACAGCCAGGGCCTGGTGATCGTCGACATGCACGCGGCGCACGAGCGCATCGTCTACGAGCGCCTGAAGACGCAGCTCGACGGCGCGGCCATCACCAGCCAGCCGCTGCTGATACCGGCCACTTTCGCGGCCACGCCACAGGAGGTGGCCACGGCCGAGGCCTGCGCCGAGGTGCTGCCGACGCTGGGCCTGGAAATCACGCCCTTCTCGGCGCGCACGCTCGCGGTGCGCGCCGTGCCCGGAACGCTGGCGGACGGCGATCCGGTGGAACTGGCGCGCAGCGTGCTCGCCGAGCTGGGCCAGCACGACGCGAGCACCGTCGTGCAGCGCGCCCAGAACGAGCTGCTGTCCACCATGGCCTGCCACGGGGCGGTGCGGGCCAACCGCAAGCTCACGATCGACGAGATGAACGCCCTCTTGCGCCAGATGGAAGAAACAGAACGTTCGGACCAGTGCAACCACGGCCGGCCGACCTGGCGCCAGCTTTCGGTGCGCGAACTCGACTCGCTCTTCATGCGTGGCCGATAACCGGGGTAGACGGGGCCGATCAGCGGTTTTCGGACTTTTTAAGCCTTTTTTCTAGGGTTTTCCTCAGTCGGCGGAACCGCGGGCACATACGTTGCATGTGTTCTGTAAAGCGCCAGTGAGCGCTGTTTCGGGGGGTTACCAAGGTGCTGTGTCGGCGCATCAAGGTGAAAGCAGGTGAACTTTCCGGCCGACTTCGCTGTCCCTCAACCCCATGATGAAACGCTGGACCCTCCTCGCGTCTGTCTTATCGCTGTGTGCCCTGCTCGCCGCCGGTTGCTCGACGCTCGACGAACAGCAACGCGAATGGATCTTCCAGCCCAGTGACCGCAGCTGGGGCAACACCGCCTCCATGGCCCAGGGCATGGAAGACGTGTGGATCGACTTCCAGTCCTCCATCACCGGCGAGCCGGCGCGGCTGCACGGCCTGTGGCTGGGCGGAGCCCCCGAGACCACCGACACGCCCGTGATGCTGTACCTGCACGGCGCCCGCTACAACGTGGCGGGCTCGGCCCCACGGATCCAGCGCATGCACGAGCTGGGCTTCTCGGTGCTGGCCATCGACTACCGCGGCTTCGGGAAGAGCTCCAAGGGCCTGCCCTCGGAGGAATCGGCCCGCGAGGACGCCCGCGCCGCCTGGACCTGGCTCGCCGCGCGCCACCCCAGGCAGCACCGTTACATCTTCGGCCACTCCCTCGGCGGCGCCATCGGCATCGACCTGGCGGCCCACGTGAAGGACGAGAGCGGCACCATCGTCGAGAGCACCTTCACCTCCATCGCCGACGTGGTCAGCAGCTTCAAGTGGGGCTGGCTGCCTTTCGGCCCCTTCATCACGCAGCGCTTCGAGGCGATCAACACGGTCAAGGACATCGGCGCGCCGCTGCTGGTGGTGCACGGCACCGCCGACAGCCTCATCAACCCGACGCTGGGCCGCAAGCTCTACAACGCGGCCACCGTGCCGAAGATGTTCGTGCTGGTCGAGGGCGGTTCGCACCACAACACCAACTCGGTCGGCGAGGCGCAGTACCGCGCGGCGCTGACGCAGCTGTTCCGCATGAAGCCGGAGAACATGGTCGCCAGCAATGCCGGCGTTCAGCGCCCGACGCCGCGCCTCGCGCCGCCGGCCGCCGGCCGCGCGCCTACCCCGCAGGACGTGAGCGGCAAGCTGGAGCAGCCCGCGCCCGCGGCGATCTGACCTGAGGCCACGCCACCAAGCCCCGCCGTCCGGCCGGGCTCGCGCCATTTGCTACCCTCGGCGCACCATGTCTCCCAGTTCCGTCGCGGCCGCAAAGGCCGCCTCCTCGGCCTCCCCGGTCTCGCCGGCCCAGCCGGGCACCCCGCCCCGACTTCCACCGCGTTATGTCGCCCTCGCCGGCCCCACCGCCTCGGGCAAGACGGCCGCCGCGCTGGCGCTCGCGCGCCTGCTGCCGGTGGAGATCGTCTCGGTCGATTCCGCGCTGGTCTACCGCGGCATGGACATCGGCACGGCCAAGCCCACGGCCGCCGAGCAGGCCGCCGTGCCGCACCACCTGATCGACATCCTCGATCCGCGCGAGAGCTACAGCGCGGCAGCCTTCGTGGCCGATGCCACGCGGCTCATCGACGAGATCGGCGCACGCGGCGCGCTGCCGCTGCTGGTGGGCGGCACCATGCTGTACTTCAAGGCGCTGTTCGACGGCATCGATGCCATGCCCGCCGCCGATGCCGCGGTGCGTGCGCGCATCGACGCCGACGCTGCAACGCATGGCTGGCCCGCCATGCACGCGCGGCTCGCGCAGGTCGACCCGGTCACGGCCGCGCGGCTGGCGCCACAGGACAGCCAGCGCATCCAGCGTGCGCTCGAAGTTTGGGAAAGCAGCGGCCGGCCGCTGTCGAGCTTTCATGCGAGCGACAACAAGACCGCCAGCGCGGTCGAAGGCGGCGCGCTGTTCTCGCTCGAACCCACCGACCGCGCCTGGCTGCACGGCCGCATCGCCGAACGCTTCGACGCCATGCTGGCCTCGGGCTTTCTCGACGAAGTGCGTGCCCTGCGCGCGCGCGGCGATCTTTCGACCGACCTGCCCTCGATGCGCTGCGTCGGCTACCGGCAGGCCTGGGAAACGCTCGATGCCTGCGGCAATACGGCGCCCGACGCCAAGGCCATGGCCGACCTGCGCGAGCGCGGCATCGCCGCCACGCGCCAGCTCGCCAAGCGGCAGATCACCTGGCTGCGCAGCATGCCGCAGCGCACCGTGATCGCCTGCGACGCACCGGATGCGGTGCAGACCGCCGTTCAACTGATCGCCAGGACCGTCGCTCAAAGATGACGCTGCGCATTTCCAACCTCGGCAAGCACTACGGTGATGCGCCTGTCTTCGAGAACGTGACGCTCACCGTCGAGCCCGGTGAGTTCGTCGCCATCGTGGGCGAATCGGGCGTGGGCAAGTCCACGCTGCTCAACTGCATGGCCGGTCTCGACAGCTGGGACCAGGGCACGGTGACGCACGACGGCACCGACATCGGCGCGCTCGACGGCGAAGCCTGCGCGCTCTGGCGGCGGCGTCATGTCGGCTTCGTCTTCCAGGCCTTTCACGTGCTGCCGCACCTCGACGTGGCGCAGAACGTGTCGCTGCCGCTGATGCTGCTGGGCCAGCAGAAGGAAAGCGAAAGCCGCATCGCGCACATGCTTGATGCGGTCGGCCTGCCCGGCATGGGCGCGCGGCTGCCGCAGACGCTGTCGGGCGGGCAGCTGCAGCGCGTGGCCATCGCGCGTGCACTGGTGCATCGCCCCGCCCTGCTGCTGGCCGACGAGCCCACGGGCAACCTCGACCCGACCACCGCGGCGAAGGTGATGGAGCTGCTGATCGGCCAGACCCGCGAGCACGGCGCCTCGCTGGTGCTGGTGACGCACTCGGAGAGCGCTGCAGCCCAGGCCGACCGCCTGCTTCACCTGACGGCCGGCGGCATCCGGGCCTGAGCCCGCGGCTGCGGGATTACTGCGGCGCGATCAGCGTCGCGAAGCGCGACAGGTCGACGTTGCCGCCGCTGATCAGCACGCCCACGCGCTTGCCGGCGATGGCCTTGCCAGCCGCGATCGCGCCGGCGAAGGCGAGGCAGCCGGTGGGCTCCACCACCATCTTCATGCGCTCGGCGAAGAAGCGCATCGCGTCGACGAGCTGCTCGTCGGTGACGGTGAAGATGTCATCCACGTCGCGGCGAATGATGCCGAAGGTGTACTCGCCCAAGTGCTGCGTCTGCGCGCCGTCGGCGATGGTCTTGGGCGTTTCGATGTGCACGATCTTCCCCGCGCGGAACGACTGCTGGCCGTCGTTGCCCGCCTCGGGCTCCACGCCGTAGACCTTGCACTGCGGCGACAGGGCACGCGCCGACAGCGCCGAGCCCGAGAGCAGCCCGCCGCCGCCCAGGCACACGAACAGATGGTCGAGCGGGCCGGTTTCCTCGATCAGTTCCTTCACCGCGGTACCCTGACCGGTGAGCACATCGGGGTGGTCGTAGGGCGGGATCATCGTCATGCCGCGTTCCTGCGCGAGCCGCTTCGTCAGCGCCTCGCGGTCTTCGGTGAAGCGGTCGTACATCACGACTTCGGCACCGTAGCCCTTGGTGGCCGCGACCTTGGCGGCCGGCGCGTCCTTGGGCATCACGATCACGGCGGGCATCTCCAGCAGGCGCGCCGACAGCGCGATGGCCTGCGCGTGGTTGCCCGACGAGAAGGCGATCACGCCGCCCTTGCGCTGCGCGGCATCGAACTTCGACAGCGCGTTGAACGCGCCGCGGAACTTGAACGCGCCCATGCGCTGGAAGTTCTCGCACTTGAAGAAGAACTCGGCGCCCCAGCGCTCGTTGGCGGTGGTGGAGCGCAGCACCGGCGTGCGGTGGGCGTGGCCTTCGAGCCGCGCGGCCGCGGCGATGACGTCGTCGTAGGTAGGTAGTTGCATGTGTTCGAGCTTAGCGGCGGCTTGCAATTTTTTGCAGCCCAGATGGGTAAAAACCCGGCATGTGGGGCACCTCCGAATCCCGTACTCTGTATACAGAGTTCAAAAACCGGCGCAAGGAGACAACCATGCCCGCGCAGCTCGTCAGCATCGAAGTCGCTCCCGACCTCGTCGACCAGGTCTATCGCGCGCTGCTCGGCGCCATCAGCAGCGGCACGCTCGCGCCCGGCGAGCGCATCACTCAGGAAGACATCGCGCAGCGCCTTTCGGTGTCGCGCCAACCGGTGCTGCAGGCGCTTCGCCTGCTGAAGAAAGACGGCTTCGTGCTCGACGCGCCCGGCCGCGGCGTGCTGGTGGCGCCGCTGGAAGCCGAAGCGATGCGCAAGGTCTACCAGGTGCGCGGTGCGCTCGACGCACTGGCCGCACAGCTGGCGGCGCAGCAGCGCTTTCGCATCGACCCGAAGCTCATCGAACGCGGCCGGCGCGCCGCGCGCGGGCGCAATGTCGAAGCCATGCTCGACGCCGACGTCGCCTTCCACCAAGCCATCTACGAAGCATCGGGCAATCCGCTCATCGGCCAGAGCGCCGATCCGCACTGGCGCCACCTGCGCCGCGCGATGGGCGCGGTGCTGCAGGCCGAGCCGCAGCGCGAGACGCTGTGGGACGAGCACGAGGCCATTGCCGAAGCCATCGCAGCGGGCAATGCCGATCGCGCGGCGCGCCTGAGCGAGGAACACGTCTCGCGGGCCAGCGAGGCATTGAGCGAGCGGCTGCGGGCACATGCCGCGTCCGCCCATACCACCACGGCCACACCCGCAAGAAAAGGAGACAAGGCATGAAACTGACACCCGAGCAGCGCGCGCAGTTCGAGCGCGACGGCTATCTGTTCTTCCCCGGCCACTTCTCGGCCGAAGAAACCAAGGCGCTGACCGACGCGGTGCCCGAGCTCTACGCAAGGCGCGAGGCCTTCAACGTGCGCGAGAAAAGCTCCGACGCCGTGCGCACGAACTTCGCCGCGCACCTCGTGAGCGAGCCCTTCGCCCGGCTCGCGCGCCACCCTCGCATGGTCGAGCCGGTGACCGATCTCTTCGGCGAGGAGGTCTACATGCACCAGTTCAAGATCAACGGAAAGATGGCCTTCGAAGGCGACGTGTGGCAGTGGCACCAGGACTACGGCACCTGGCTCAACGACGACCTGATGCCCACCGAGCGCGCGATGAACGTCGCGATCTTTCTCGACGACGTGAACGAGCACAATGGCCCGCTGATGTTCATCCCGGGCAGCCACCGCAAGGGCGTGGTCGATGCCAGGCACGACCTCACGACCACCAGCTACCCGCTGTGGACCGTCGACAACGACCTGATCCGCCAGCTGGTGGATCGCGCCGGCGGCAAGCACGGCGGCATCGTCTCGCCCAAGGGGCCGGCCGGCTCGATGATCCTGTTCCACAGCTGCCTCGTGCATGCCTCGGGCAGCAATCTCTCGCCCTTCAACCGCGTGGCTGTGTACCTGAGCCTGTGCGCGGTCAGCAACCACATCCGCCGCCACAAGCGGCCCGAGTACATCGCACACCGCGACTTCACGCCCATCGAGCTGCTGCCCGACGACTGCCTGCTGAAGCCCTACCCGGTGGAAGTGCCATGGAAGAACGGCCTGCCCGAGAGCGCGCTGCGCACCTCGCCCGATGTCCTCGACACGGTGGAGGCCTGAGCGACATGAGCCTCCATTCCCGCCTGCAACAGCGCGCCACCGAAGGCCGCCCCATCCGCGTCGGCCTGATCGGCGCCGGCAAGTTCGGCGCGATGTATCTCGCGCAGATTCCGCGCACGCCCGGCGTGCAGCTGGTGGCGATAGCCGACCTGTCGCCGGACGCGGCCCGCGTCAACCTCGAGCGCGTAGGCTGGCAGCGCGAACGCGCCGCAGCCGCCTCGGTGCAGGAGGCGCTGAAGCTCGGCACCACCTGGATCACCGACGACTGGCAGGCCGTGACGCGCGAACCTTCCATCGACATCGTGGTCGAGTGCACGGGCAACCCCATCGCCGCCGTGGACCACTGCCTCGACGCGTTCGCGCACGGCAAGCACGTGGTGAACGTGACCGTGGAGGCCGACGCCTTCTGCGGCCCGCTGCTCGCGCGCAAGGCGCAGCAGGCCGGCGTTGTCTATTCGCTGGCCTTCGGCGACCAGCCGGCGCTGATCTGCGACCTGGTCGACTGGGCACGCACCTGCGGCTTTCCGGTGGTGGCGGCCGGGCGCGGCCACAAGTGGCTGCCGCACTTCACCGAATCGACGCCCGAGACGGTGTGGGGCAACTACGGCCTCACGCCCGAGCAGGCGAAGCGCGGCGGGCTCAACCCGAAGATGTTCAACAGCTTCCTCGACGGCTCCAAGCCTTCGATCGAAAGCTCGGCGGTGGCCAACGCCACCGGGCTCACGGTGCCCTCGGACGGCCTGCTCTACCCGCCCGCGAGCGTGGAGGACATTCCCTTCGTCACGCGGCCGAAGAGCGAAGGCGGCGTGCTCGAGCGCAAGGGCATGGTCGAGGTGATCTCCTCGCTGGAAGCCGACGGACGGAAGATCCCGTACGACATCCGCATGGGCGTGTGGGTCACGGTCGAGGCCGAGACCGACTACATCAGGAACTGCTTCGAGGAGTACAACGCCCACACCGATCCGAGCGGGCGCTACTTCACGCTCTACAAGCGCTGGCACCTGATCGGGCTCGAAGTGGGCATGTCGGTGGCCAGCGTCGCTCTGCGCGGCGAGCCCACCGGCGTGGCCACCTGCTGGAACGCCGACGTGGTCGCCACCGCCAAGCGCGACCTCGCCGCCGGCGAGATGCTCGACGGCGAAGGCGGCTACACCGTCTGGGGCAAGCTGCTGCCGGCCGACCGCTCGCTGCGGCTGGGCGGCCTGCCGCTGGGGCTGGCGCACAACGTCAGGCTGGCGCGCCCGGTGAAGAAGGGCCAGAGCCTGAGCTGGGCCGACGTGGCCATCGACACCACCACTGCCGCCTACAAGGTGCGCAGCGAGATGGAGGCGCTGTTCGCGCCCCAGGCCCCGGTGCGGGCCCAGGCCCAGGCCGCCTGACCGCCAGCTGAGAACCCACCCGCCTCGGTGCAGCCACCGTTGCGCCGGCGGGCGTTCGCGTAAAAAATATTCTGCTCGGCACGAAGCCCGTGTCGAAATGACCGCCGGCGGGCCGTCATTGTGGTGAGCGATCCTGCTCAGCAAGCTTTTCCACGACGGAGAAACACCATGCAGTACATGTTGATGTTCTATCAGCCCGCGGCCGAATTCGAGCAACGCGAGGACGCGTCCGCGCAGGCCTACCGGGCCAGCTGGGTCGCGTATGCCGACGCCGTGCGCCAGTCGGGCATCTCGCTCGGCGGCCACGGCCTCTTCCCTCCCATGACCGGCACCACGCTGCGCGTGCGCGGCGACAAGCGCCAGGTGCAGGACGGCCCCTTCGCCGACACCAAGGAACAGCTCGGCGGCTATTTCGTGATCGACGTGCCCGACCTCGACGCCGCGCTCGAATGGGCGGCGCGCGCGCCCTGCGCGACCAGCGGCGGAGTGGAAGTGCGGCCCGTCTTCGTCGCCACGGCCCTGGCTGCCGCATGAACGACCCGGCGGTCGGCAGGGCCGCCGAGCGGGCGGCGCGCGAGTCGTATGGCCGGCTGCTGGCCATCCTCTCGGCGCGCACCCATGACATCGCCGCATCGGAAGACGCGCTCGCCGATGCCTTCGCCCGCGCGCTCGAGCGCTGGCCCGCCGACGGCATTCCGGTGCAGCCCGACGCCTGGCTGCTGAGCGTGGCGCGACACCGCAAGCTCGACGCCTGGCGCCACAGCCGCGTGCAGGACCAGGCCACCCAGACCCTGCTGCTGCTCGCCGGCGAAGTCGACGACGCCGCCGACGGCAGCAGCGCCATTCCCGACGAGCGGCTGCGCCTGCTCTTCGTGTGCGCGCATCCTGCCGTCGACGCCGCGGCGCGCGCACCGCTCATGCTGCAGACCGTGCTCGGCCTCGACGCGGCGCGCATGGCCGGCGCCTTCCTGACCGCGCCCTCCACGCTCGGCCAGAGGCTGGTGCGCGCCAAGGCCCGCATCCGCGCCGCCGGCGTTCCCTTCGAATACCCGCAGGCGCGCGACCTGCCGCAGCGGCTGCAGGACGTGCTCGACGGCATCTACGCGGCCTACGGCACGGGCTGGGACGACGTCGACGGCGCCGACGCCCTGCCCCGCGGCCTCACGACCGAGGCCATCGACCTCTGCCGCATCCTCTGCGGCCTGATGCCGGCCGAGCCCGAGCCGCTGGGCCTGCTGGCGCTGATGCTGTTCTGCGAGGCCCGCATGGCGGCACGCCGCAGCGACACCGGCGCCTACGTGCCGCTCGACCAACAAGACCCGCTGCGCTGGGACCCTGACCTGCTCGCGGAGGCGGAGCTCTGCCTGCGCCGTGCGTCGGAAATGAAATCGCTGGGCGCCTACCAGCTCGAGGCAGCGATCCAGTCGGCCCATTGCGAGCGCCGCGTGGGCGCGCCGGTGCCGCCCGAGGCGTTGGTGTCGCTGTACGAAGGACTGCTGGCGCTGCGCTCCAGCATCGGCGCGCAGGTCAGCCTTGCTTGCGCGCTCGCGAACGCGCGCGGCCCCGAGATCGGCCTTCGAGCGCTCGAAGCCATTCCCGCGCAGGACGTGGCGAACTACCAGCCGTATTGGGCGGCGCGCGCCCATCTGCTCGCGGCCGGCGGTGCACGCTCCGCCGCGCGCCAGGCATTCGACAGGGCCATCGGCCTGAGCACGAACGCCGCCGTGCGCGCGTACCTGCACGCGATGTCGGACCGGCTCTGAAGCCCGGACCTACTTCGTCGCGTTGAAGGTGCGCGGGAACAGCGCGGCCTGCGATCGGTCGCGCAGCCGGTAGCTCATGGCCGGCCGGCCGAGGCTGCCGGTGACCATGCCGGCCTCTTCCATGAAACCACCGTCGAGCATGCGCTTTCGGAAGGCGCTCTTGTCGATGTCGCGGCCCAGCACGACTTCGTAGGTGTGCTGCAGCGCCGGCAACGTGAACGGCTCCTCCAGCAGGAAGGCCGGCAGCGAGGTGTATTCGACCTTGCTGCGCAGCCGTGCGACCGCCGCATCGAGCAGCTCGCCATGATCGAAGGCCAGCCGCTTGCGCGAAGCCGCATCGACCTCGAACCACGCCACCTCGGCCGCATTGGCGCCGCTGCGCAGCTGCATCGCCTGCGCGGGGATCAGTGCATAGAAGCAGTGCGTGGCCGACCATCCCCGAGGGTCGCGCTGCGCTCCGCCCCAGCTGCCGAGTTGCTCGAGATAAGGCGTGACCACGCCGGTCTTCTCGCGCAGCTTGCGCAGCGCGCAGTCGAGCAGCGTCGCGTCCTCGTCGATGTTCACGAAGCCGCCCGGCAATGCCCACTTGCCGGGAAACGGCTCCTCGCTGTCGGCCGGCCGCTTCACCAGCAGGACCTGCAGGGCTTCGTCGAGCACGGTGAACATCACCACGTCGACCGTGACCAGCGGACGCGGGAAGGTCAGTGGCGGGAACTTCGAAGAAGGCTGGGTCACAGGTTGCTTGACTCTCGGTTGATTAGTTGTACTATACAACCCTAAATTAGTTGCACTGAACAACTAAGAAAATGCTGTCACGACATCAACAACGAAGAACAAGAAATGAATCGCCACCAACGCATGCTCCTGGCGCAAGAAACGCTGGTCATCCTTACGCAAAAGCGCTACACGACACCTGAAGGCCTGCCCGTCGATCTCACGGCACTCATCGATGAATGCGCGCGTTCGACCCGCTATCTCGACGCACCCGAAGCCCGTGCACTGATCAGGCAAGTCTCTGCACGGCCTCGGCAACCTCATCCGGCATCCATCGAGGTAGTCAATGAAACTACGCTCGCCGGTCTCTCGCGTGCATTGCGCGAAAGCAATGACCGCGTCGCGGCATTGAACTTCGCATCCGCGCGCAACCCCGGTGGCGGTTTCCTCGGGGGCAGCCTCGCCCAGGAAGAATCGCTGGCAAGCAGTTCCGCCCTCTATTCGTCGCTGCTGCAAGCGCCGGAGTTCTATGAGCGACACCGTGCCATGGAGTCATGCTTGTATTCGGACGCGCTGATCTTGTCGCCTGACTGCCCTGTTTTCCGTGCCGACGATGGCGGACTCATGCAACAGCCAGAGCTGGTGACGTTCATCACCTGTGCTGCGCCGAATGCAGGTGCCGTTGCAAAGAACCAGCCAAGCGACATCGGGCAGGTTGAGGACACGCTTTGCAAACGCGCCGAGTTCGTGCTGGCACTGGCCGCCCTCCAACACTGTCCCACCCTGATTCTTGGCGCGTGGGGCTGCGGCGTTTTCCGGAATGATCCGGCCATGGTGGCACGGGCATTTCGCGACCACCTCTACAGCGATGCGGCGTGGGCAGCCCGATTCGATCGAGTCATCTTTTCGGTGTTCGACACCTCGGCTCAGCAGAAGGTTTACGAGACATTCAAGGAAGTGCTTGCATCATGAACGCGCCACTCCCGACAGAGTCGCACCTCACCCAGCGCGCACGCTGGCCCCAAAGCGGCAGGCACATCCTTGCCCATCACGACGAGGCATCGGTCATCGTCTACCAGGCCTATCGCCCCGCCATCGGCGAGTACGCCATCCGCCACGGCCGACTCGATGGGCCGGACTTCAGTCTCTCGCGCATGAGCTGGATCAAGCCGAACTTCCTCTGGATGATGTACCGCTCGGGCTGGGGCACCAAGGAAGGCCAGAAGGTCACGCTGGGCCTGCGGTTGCGCCGCGCGTTCTTCGAGCGCGTGGTGCGCGAGGCGGTGCCGTCGACCTTCGATGCGGCGAGCTACCCGAGCCCCGAAGCGTGGCAGGAGGCCGTGGAGCGGTCCGAGGTCCGCCTGCAATGGGACCCGGACCACTCGCCGAAGGGCGGCAAGCTGGAACGCCGCGCGATTCAGCTCGGACTGCGCGGCCGCACGCTGGCCGCATTCGCGCACGAAGAGCTGCTGGAGGTCATCGACATGCGCGCCTTCGTGGCCGCGCAGCGCCTGCTGGCGCAGGACGACAGCCCGGAGCTGCAACTGCCGGTGGAGCATGTGCTCGACATCGGCCTCGAGAAGGAAAAATCGAAATGACGAACACGACGATCACCACGCCCCGCAGCACCCGCGAGCTGCCCGCCTACTTCGCGCAGGGCCATCGCCCCGAGTACCTGCTGTTCTGGGGCCACCAGGCACCGAAGACCGGCGTGAACAAGAGCTGCTTCAGCCAGTGGTTCGAGGCGGCCTTCACCGTAGACGGCGTCCGGTACCGCACGGCCGAGCATTTCATGATGGCCGGCAAGGCGCGCCTGTTCGACGACCAGGAAACCTGCGAGCGCATCCTCGCCGCGCGCACGCCCGGAGAGGCCAAGAAGCTGGGCCGGCAGATCCGCGGCTTCGACGAGGCCGCGTGGGTTGCCGCGCGGCTGGACATCGTGACGCAGGGCAATATCGCCAAGTTCGCGCAGAACGCGGAGCTCGGCGCCTTCCTGCTCGGCACCGGCCATCAGGTGCTGGTGGAGGCCAGCCCGGTCGACCCGATCTGGGGCATCGGGCTCGCGGCCAACAGCCCTTCGGCACAGGACCCGCGCGAATGGAAGGGGCTCAACCTGCTGGGCTTCGCGCTCATGGCCGCGCGCGATGCGCTGAGGCAGCAGCAGTGAACGCCATCGAGCGCTACCGGGGCTGCCTGCTCGGCCTGGCCTGCGGCGACGCCGTGGGCACCACGGTCGAGTTCCGCTCGCGCGGCAGCTTCGCTCCGGTCACCGGCATGCACGGCGGCGGCCCCTTCGGGCTGATCGCCGGCGAATGGACCGACGACACCTCGATGGCCCTGTGCCTGGCAGCGAGCCTGATCCACTGCAAGGGCTTCGACGCGGTCGACCAGATGAACCGGTATTGCAACTGGCGCAGCGTGGGCTACATGAGCAGCACCGGCAACTGCTTCGACATCGGCCTGACGGTGTCGGGCGCACTCACCCGCTACCTCGCATCGGGCGACCCCTTCGCCGGCGACCCCGATCCGCGCACCGCCGGCAACGGCGCGTTGATGCGCCTCGCCCCGGTGCCGATGTTCTACGCGGCCAGCGCGGAGGCCGCCTGGAAGCAGGCCGGCGAGAGCACGCGCACCACGCACGGCGCGCAGGAAGCCATCGAATGCTCGCAGCTCTTCGCGCTGCAACTGCGTTCGGCGCTGCTTGGCGAAGACAAGGCCGCGATCCTCTCGACCGAGCCTCTGGCGCCGCTGAGCGCGAAGGTCACGGCGCTGGCGGGCGGCGCCTACGCTTCGAAGCCCGTCGAGCAGATCAGGGGATCGGGCTACTGCGTCGAGTCGCTCGAAGCGGCGCTCTGGTGCTTCGCGAACACCGACTCCTTCGAAGAGGCCGTGCTCGCCGCAACCAACCTAGGCGACGACGCGGACACCACGGCAGCCATCTGCGGCCAGCTCGCGGGCGCCTTCTACGGTGTCGACGCCATTCCGCGCGACTGGCTCGACAAGCTCGTGATGCGCAACGACATCGAACGGATGGCCGGCGAGCTGCTGGCGCTGTCGACGGGCTGAGCCTGTCGGTCACTCCTGCGTGACGGCGGCCGCCTCGCCCACCCGGCGACCGTCGAGCTGGCTGCCCCCCTGCATCAGCGACACGGCGACCACCGCATTCGACGCGTCCCGACGGAACACGACCTGCGCCCCGATGGCGGTCACGGCGAAACGGTCGGCGCCCGTGGGCGTGAGCGCGCTGTAGCCGCGCCCCGTCTCGCGCACCAGCAGCCTGCCGCTGCGCACGGCGAAGCTCAGCGACTTGGACTTCGTCACGCGGTACTCGCCCTTGTAGTCGTCGAGCCGCTTCGGGTCGAGGGGCACTTCCGTCGTCGGCACCGGGTAGCGGCTCTTGCCGATGGCCAGCATCACCGACTGCATCGGCGCGCGCGCGTTGCTGCTGAGAACGATCATCGCCTCGCCCGTATCGGGCGCGAGCAGCCACAGCGTGCGGTAGCCCTCGGTGACGCCAGCGTGGTAGTAGGTGCGCCGGCCGCCCTCGGGGCCGCGCACCATCACCGCGTAGCCGATCTCGGCGCCCTCGTAGCGCGCCAGCGGCGTCAGCATGCGCGCGGCGGCCGGGCCCAGGGGGCCATTGGCCCCCGCGAGGACGGCGCGGCTGAAGGTCATCATGTCGGCGGCCGTGGAGCGCAATGCGCTGGCGGGCGCGTAGGCCTGCATGTCGAACAGCGGCTGGCGGCGGTCGCCGGCGAAGGCCGGCGCCATGCGCGAGGCCTTGTCGCCGAGCGTGATGACGGTGTCGTTCATGCCCAGCGGCTCGGTGATGCGCGCGCGCACCAGTTCGCCCCACGAGGTTTCGTAGTGCTCGGCGAGCAGCTGGCCGAGCAGCGCCATGCCGAAGTTGCTGTACGCGCCCTCGCACGGCGGCGCCGCGGCCGTGAGCCTGATGCGCGCGAGCGCGGCCCAGAACAGGGGCTTGTCGAAGGAGTGGAACTGCTCGACGAGCGGCGCGCCGCCGGTCACGCCGTCGGCCATCACGGGCATGCAGCCGGTGTGGGTGACGAGCTGGCGCAGCGTGACCGAGGCCACCGCCGGCGAGAGGCCCTCGACCTTGCCGGCGAGCAGCTTGCCCACGGTGTCCTCGAGCTTCAGGTCGCCGCGCTGCACCGCCTGCGCGAGCAGCAGGCCGGTGAACACCTTGGTGACGGAGCCGATCTCGAACATCGGCTGCTCGGCGCTGCCGGACGCGATGGCGCGCGGGGCCGAAGGCGGCTCGGGGTTGTAGGCCGCGCCGTAGGCAGCCTGACCGTTGCGCAGCGTGCCGACGACCAGCGTGCCGCGCTCCGCGCCGAGCGCGGCCCTGGCCAGCACTGCCGGATCGCTCGCCAGCGTCAGAGGCTGCTGTGTCTGCTGCGGCGGCTGCAGTTGCGCGACGGCATTGCCGGCCACCAGCAACGGTACGAGAAGCGAGGCCGCGAGCCAGGAACGGTACAGCAGCGGGGCATGGGGCAGGAGCCGCATCGTCGGAATCCTCAGGCGTCGTCGAAGAGCCGCCATCGTGCCATGCCCCGAGCGCCACGACGACAATGGCCCGATGCGCGCATTGCTCACCACCTTCTCCTGGCAGGAACTCCGCCACCATCCATGGCGCAACGCGGCCGCCGTGCTCGCGGTGATGCTGGGCGTGGCGCTGGCCTTCTCGGTGCAGCTGATCAACGCTTCTGCGCTCGACGAGTTCTCCAGCGCGGTACGCTCGGTCAACGGCGAGCCCGACCTCGAGGTGCGCGCCGTGCAGGGCGGCTTCGACGAGGCGGTGTTCGCGCGACTGGCCCGGCACCCCCAGGTGGCGCTGGCGAGTCCGGTATTCGAGTTCCAGGGATTGGCGCTGGCCGGCGAACGACAGGCGCCGATCCGCGTGATCGGCATCGACGCACTGGTGCTGCCGACCATCGCGCCCGCGCTGATGCCGCAGGTGGCCGCGGGCGCCGACCGCTTCGCGCTCTTCGCGCCGGGCCGCGTGTTCCTCAACCTCGCGGCGCGCGACGCGCTGGGCCTGCCTGCACAGGCACCCGGCGAGGGCGCCACGGAAACGGTGCAACTGCGCAGCGGCGACGCCTGGCACCCGCTCACGGTAGACGGCCACGTGGCCGCCGGCGGCAAGGCGCTCGCGGTGATGGACATCGCGGCCGCGCAGGAACTCTTCGGCCGCATCGGCCAGCTGAGCCGCATCGATCTGCGGCTGGCGCCCGGCACCGACCGGGCGGCCTTCATGGCTTCGCTGCAGAAGTCGCCCGACTGGCCCGCGGGCGTGCAGTTCGCCGAGCCCGGCGATGCGGCGCAGCGCGTGAGCAACCTGTCGCGCGCCTACCGCGTGAACCTCACGGTGCTGGCGCTGGTGGCCCTCTTCACGGGCGCCTTCCTGGTGTTCTCGGTGCTGGCGCTCAGCGTGGCCAAGCGGGCGCAGCAGTTCGCGCTGCTCGGCGTGCTCGGACTCACGCCGCGCGAGCGGCTGCGGCTGGTGCTGGCCGAGTCGCTGGTGCTGGGCCTGATCGGCAGCGCGGCCGGTCTCGCGCTGGGCACGGCGCTGGCGGCCTTCGCGCTGCGCGTGCTGGGCGGCGACCTGGGCGGCGGGTATTTCGAGGGCGTGGCGCCCACACTTCACTGGAGCGCGGGCGCCGCCCTGCTCTACGGTGGGCTCGGCGTGCTGGCCGCGCTGGTCGGCGGCTGGTGGCCCGCGCGCGCGGCGCAGGCGCTGCCCGAGGCGCAGACGCTCAAGGGCCTGGGCGCGGCGCCCACGCAGGGCAATGGCCACTGGCTCGCGCTGGGACTGATCGCGCTGGGCGCGGTGCTGGCCAGGCTGCCCGCCATCGGCGGCATTCCGGTGGCGGCCTACCTCTCGGTGGCATGCCTGCTGGTGGGCGGCATCACCGCCCTGCCCTGGCTGATCGCGCTGCTGTACGACCGCGTCGCGCCGCTGTTCGCGCAGCGCGTGCTGCCGATGCTGGCCGTGGAACGCGCGCGGCGCATGCGCGGCACGGCGGCGGTGGCGGTCAGCGGCGTGGTCGCGAGCCTCAGCCTTGCCGTGGCGCTCACGGTGATGGTGGCGAGCTTTCGCGATTCGGTGACGCAATGGCTCGACGTGGTGCTGCCCGCCGACCTGTACGTGCGCGCCACCTCGGGCGGGCGCGGCAGCAACAGCGGCGGCGCCAGCAGCACCGACACCGCGACCTTTTCCCCGGCCTTCGTGCAGTCGCTGGCGCAGCTGCCCGGCGTGGCGCGCACCGGCACGCTGCGCACGCAGTCGCTGCAGCTGGATGCGACGCGGCCCGCGGTGACGCTGATCGCGCGCAGCCTGGAAGGCAGTGCCGCGCAATCGCTGCCGCTCGTGGGCTCCGCGCTGCCAGTGCCGGAAGGACAGGTCGGCATCTACGTGAGCGAGCCGATGGAGGAGCTCTACGGCGCGAAGCCGGGCACTACGTTCGCGCCGCTGTCGGGAGCCATGGGCAAGGCACGGGTGTCGTTCTTCGTGGCCGGCGTGTGGCGCGACTACGCGCGGCAGTTCGGCGCCATCACCATGGACGCGCGCGATTTCGAACGCATCACCGGCGAGCGCAACGTGAGCGACGTGGCGCTGTGGCTCGCGCCCGGCGCATCGGAGGGCGCCGTCCAGAACTCCGTGCGCGAACTCGCCGCACGCCAGGACGACGGCTCGGCCGGGTCGGTGGAGATCGCGTCGGTGGGACAGATCCGTACGACCTCGCTGCGCATCTTCGACCGCAGCTTCGCCGTGACCTACTGGCTGCAGGCGGTGGCCATCGCCATCGGCCTGTTCGGCATCGCCGCGAGCTTCAGTGCGCAGGTGCTGGCGCGGCGCAAGGAGTTCGGGCTGCTCGCGCACCTGGGCTTCACGCGGCGGCAGGTGCTGGCTGTGGTGGCGGGCGAAGGCGCGGCGTGGACCGCGATCGGCGCCGTGGCGGGGCTGGGCCTCGGGCTCGCGGTGTCGGTGGTGCTCGTGAAGGTGGTGAACCCGCAGAGCTTCCACTGGACCATGGACCTGCTGGTGCCATGGGAGCGCCTGCTGGCGCTGTGCGGCGCGGTGGTGGCCGCCGGCACCGTCACGGCCTGGCTGGCCGGCCGTGCCGCCGCGGGCAAGGACGTGGTGCTGGCGGTGAAGGAAGACTGGTAGGTCTGTAGCCTCGCACGGCCTGCGTCTCAGGGCTGTCCGCAGACAAAACCCCGGTACCAGCTCGCGATCTTGCTCCACGGGATCTCGACGGTCGGGGCAATCTCCTCACCCCAGGTGACGAGGCCGAACGCCGCCCCGTTCTGCCTCACGTCGACGGAGAGCGCCAGCATGAAATGGCCGCCGAAGACGCGCATCAGCGCGGACTGGCGGTGGTTCCTGCCTCGCGCCATGTTGGCCAGGCTGTCGGCGGCGACCAGCATGACGGTGTAGCCATTGGTCAGTCGCTGGTGCATCTTCAGCAGATGCGGCCGCATGAGGTTGTTGCCCAGGTTGGTACGGTCGGCCTTCATGCGCAGGCCGTGCAGACGCCAGCCGTCATGGACATGGTCTTCGACGTTGCTGTAGCCGGCATCGCGCATCCACTTCATCATGGAAGCCGGCGACGACATGCCTTCTAGCGTCCTGTTGGTGCTGGCCGAGCGATAGGCAAAGATGTTGCTGGCTTCGCGCAGGCTGGCCAGCGCTATGTAGTCGGCTTCGCGAATCTCGTTCGCGCCGGCCCCCGGGTGCTTGCCCAGCAGGTTCGATCCCGACTTGACCTTCACGGTATGAGCCCCGAGGTCGCCCCTGCGGTTCTCGGCCAGGCCAGTCACGTACAGCACGTACTCCTCGATGTCGTGCCGCGCGACGCCGTGCATGAACGTGACCGGCCCGCAGAGCGGGTGGTTCTTCTGGTCTATGTACTTGTAGCGGACGATCCTGACGATCAGCTGCAGCGCGATCAGTTCGCGGGAGAAGTGGCGCCAGGGCAAAGGGGCCTGCGCCTGCAGGAAGCCGCCGTGGTACACGCCCAGCAGAGACAGTGGCGTACCGATCACACTGTCCAGCGCACGCTGCTCCCGGGCGCTGGGCGTCCAGTAGGTCTTCAGCATCCCGACGAAGGCACAGACCTCGCCGATCGCGGGGACAGCAACAACGCTGTCGGCCATGTCCAGCAGGACCCCCAGCTTTTGCGCGGGTGTGTTGAACACCCACAGGCCGTTGTGATTCGGATCCATGGTCTGGGCAAGCGTGGGCATGGAGGCCTGTTCCTCGGCAGTCGTCGACGATCGACTCTAGCCTCGGCGCCATGAATGAAAAATCCCCAGGATCGGGGATTTTTCGTCGTCACATCCGGGAAGAGCTCACTTCCCCGGCGTGAGCTGGATCCGCTCCAGCGTCTCCTTTTCCACTGCGGCACGGCTGTAGACCAGCGGCACGTACTTGCCCTCCAGCCACAGCGGCGCGAGGTCGCGGTAGTTCGGGCTCTCGGGGTTGCCCGACTGGCCCGGCGCGTTGATGACGCGCGAGGCGTCCCAGTTGCCCACGTCCAGCACCATGCGGAACGACGCACCGGAGGTCAGCTTGTAGTCGCTGGCCCGGTAGGTCGCGGCCATCGGAGTGAAGGAAGAGCCGGACATCGGCCAATCGCCCACGTCGAGCTTCTTGCGCGTGGAAGCATCGACCACGCCGCCCAGCGGATGGCGGAACTCGGCGCGGTGCAGCGCGCCCCACTTCCAGGTTGCGGGGTCGGGGCCGAGCTTGGCGGTGAGCTCCTGCATCGCCGCGGGCAGGGTCTTGAGCAGCAGTGCATCACGCTGTTCGTTCGTGACCCAGCCGAACGGGTTCTCCAGCAGCAGCACCATGCGCGTGTTGTCGCCGGGCGCGGCCAGCGCCGCGCCGGCATCGCCCGCGCCGGCCTTGAGCACGGCGGCGCGCAGCGGCTTGCTGCTCCACACTTCGTAGAGCGCGGCGGCGGCGCTGTCACGGTCCATGGTGCCGTCCCAGCCCTGCAGCATGCGCAGCGCGGTCGCCGTCTGCGCATCGTCGCTGCGCAGGCCCGACAGCAGCTTCAGCAGCCGCTGCGCGGGCGTGGCGACGATGTCGTTCTGCATGCGCTCCGAGTCCTCGACGGAGAAGCGCGAGCCCGCCGCCACCTTGGCCGCGAACAGCTCCTTGAGCCGACGGGCGCGCGCCGCGTCGCTCCACTCGTAGCCCACGCCCTTCTTCGCCGCGGGATGGTCGGGCGGAATGTTGTTCTCGTTGGCCGTCACCACATAGCCGCGCGCGGGGTTGAACTCCGAAGGCAGCTCGTCGCCGTTGCGAAAGCCCGACCACTCGTAGCGGCCATCGCCCGGCACGGGCATCAACCCGTCCCAGTTGGGGCGAATGGGCGTGAGGCCGCCGGGAATCCAGCCGACGTTGCCGCCGGTGTCGGCGTAGACCTGGTTCTCGCCCGGCGCGCCCCAGCGGTTCATGGCCGCGCGGAACTGGTCCCAGTTGCGCGCGCGCATGTAGTCCATCGAGCCGAAGTACGGCGCCATGCCGGGCTCCAGCCACGCAGCGCGCAGCGCGAACGCGCGCTGCTTTCCAGGCTCCGACAGCAGCACCGGCCCGTGGCGCGTGAAGGTGTTGACCACCTCGCGCGGCGCGCTCTCGCCCTTGACCGTGATGCGCTCGGTGACGCGCACCATCTGCTCCCATCGGCCCTGGTAGCGGTACTCGTTGGGGTTGCGCGGGTTGAGCTGGTACACGTACAGGTCTTCCTGGTCCATGTAGAAGCGCGTGAGGCCGAAGGCGATGGTGCCGTTGTGCCCGATCGAAAGGCCCGGCAGGAAAGGCTCGCCCGCGCCGATGACGTCCATGCCCGGCGCGCTCAGGTGCGCCATGTAGCGAAGGCTCGGCGCGCCGTGCGCGCGGTGCGGGTCGTTGGCCAGGATGGGCCGGCCGGTGGAGGTGAGCTTCGGCGAGATCACCCAGTTGTTGCTGCCGTAGGCGCCGGTGGGGTCGCCTTGCGAAGCCTGCTGCTCGTCCGTCGAACCGGCATCGGGCCGCAGGCTCGCGGTGGTCGCGACGAGCTTCGTGTTGGTCTTGCTGAACTGCGGCGCCTCGGTGGCCCGCATGTAGGCCGCGCGCAGTTCGGCCGCCGGGATGGTGCACGGGTCGAGCCCCTGCGGCACGCGCGGGTTGACCGGCGGATCGAGCTCGCGGCGCAGCCAGTCGGCCTTGATGCCGGCCCCCCCTGCGCAGAAGGCGCGCGCGCGGTCGATCTCGGAAGTGAAGTTGAGCGTGAGGCCATGGTGGCGGATGCGCACCACGTCCTCGGGCGACCACGTCGCAGGCTGGTAGCCCAGCAGCGCGAACTCCGGCGGCAGCAGCGAAGGCTGCGCACGTACCTGCGCCACGTAGGCGTTCACGCCGGCGGTGAAGGCCTCGGCCACGCGCTTGGCATCGGAGCCGTAGGCCAGCCATTCGCGGTACATGTCGCCGCGATAGAGCACGGCACGCGCGGCGCGGTCGTTCTCGACCCAGGCGGGACCGAAGTCCTTCGCCATCTCGCCGAGGCCGCGCTTGCGCCAGAGGTCCATCTGCCAGAGACGATCGCGCGCGGCGATGAAGCCCTGCGCCACGAAGGCGTCGTAGAGCGTGCCCGCGTACAGGTGCGGCACGCCCCAGCGGTCCACCAGCACCTCTGCCGGCTTCTCGAGGCCGGGCACCGCGAAGGACGAGGAAGGTCGCGTCGGCGTCTTCGCATCGGGAGGCCCCGAGGCACAGCCCGCGAGCACGAGAACGGTGAGGGATGCGAGCACAGTCGCGCGAAAGGAATGCCTTTGACCTAACGAGCGCCGCGATGCCGGGCGCAGGTTTGTTCTTTTCATGAGCCTCGTCTCCTGCCTTGTCTTGTTCGTTGATGGATGGCAGCGAACAGTATCCCGATTTGCGCGCCTCGTGGGCGTTACAAGGCGCGACTTGTAGACTGGCGCACCCATGCAGCAAGCACCTTCTTCTTTCTCTCTTTCGCGCCGAGGCCTGCTGCTGGCCGCGCTCGCATCGGGGCCGCTGGCCGCATGGGCATTGCCCGAGCGTCGCCTGGAGTTCCCGCGCGACTTCGGCAGCCACCCCGAGCTGCGCACCGAGTGGTGGTACATCACCGGCCACGCGAAGACATCGGCCGGGCGTGAATTCGGCTTTCAGGTGACCTTCTTCCGTTCGCGCGTGGAGGCCACGCAGGACATGCGCTCGGCCTTCGCAGCGAAGCATCTCGTGTTCGCCCACGCGGCGATCACCGACCTCGAAGGCCGCGTGCTGCTGCACGACCAGCGCATCGCGCGCGCGGGCTTCGGCGTTGCGGAGGCGAGCACGAGCGACACCGACGTGCGCATCCGCGACTGGTCGCTGGTGCGCGAGAACGGCCTCTACCTCGCGCGCATTCCGGCCGGAGAGTTCGCGCTTGAGTTGCGCTTCACGCCCACGCAAGCGGTGCTGCTGCAGGGCAGCGCCGGTCTCTCGCGAAAAGGGCCGGAGGAATCGCAGGCCAGCTACTACTACAGCGAGCCGCAGCTCAAGACGCAGGGCAGGCTCACGCTCAAGGGACAGGCCTTCGACATCGCAGGCACCGCGTGGCTGGACCACGAATGGAGCGAGGCGCTGATGCACCCCGAGGCCGTGGGCTGGGACTGGATCGGCATGAACCTCGAGGACGGCAGCGCCCTCACCGCCTTCCATCTGCGGCGCAGCGACGGCAGCGCACTGTGGGCCGGTGGCTCGTTCCGCCCGCGCGACGGCACGGCCCGCATCTTCAGGAACGACGAAGTGCGCTTCGAAGGCCTCAAGACCTGGAACAGCCCCCGCACGCAGGCGAAGTACCCGACACGATGGCGCGTACAGACGCCCGCCGGCAGCTTCGAGGTGCGCGCCCTGCTCGACGACCAGGAGCTGGACAGCCGCGGCTCCACAGGCGGTGTCTACTGGGAAGGCGTGAGCGACCTGCTCGACGCACAGGGGCGCCGTGTAGGACGCGGCTACCTGGAGATGACAGGCTACGCCTCGCCGCTGAAGCTGTAAATGTTGTCACCACGCTCGGGGGCTGACAACCGAACACCGCCTACATGCGTTGGGAAAATTTCCCATAAATAATCGACCAACTCAGAGGAGCCCCATGAAAACCCGAATCGCAATGCTGGCCGCGGCCGGCGCTCTCTCCATCCTCGCGAGCCCACTGGCCGCCAACGCGCAGGTCTCGGTCAACATCAATGTCCCCGGACTGGTGATGACGGCCCCGCCCCCGCCACGCTACGAGCCCCTGCCCCCGCCGCGCGGCGGCTTCGTCTGGGTGCCGGGCCGCTGGGTCTGGGACGGTCGTGCCTATGCATGGCACGCGGGCGGCTGGCAACCGGCGCGCGCGGGCTACGTGTATGCACCGGGCCGCTGGATCGAGGACCGCGGCGGCTGGCGCTGGAACGACGGCGACTGGCGCCGCGAAGCCCGCCGCGAGGCACGCCGCGAACGCGAATGGGAAGAAGACCGCCGCCACGACCGCTACGAGCGCGATCACCGGCACGGCCATGACCGCGGCGATTTCTGCCCGCCCGGCCAGGCCAAGAAGGGCAACTGCTGAGGCGCAGGCCCACAGAGCCCTCAACGAAAAAGGGAGCCGGAAGGCTCCCTTCTTGTTTGTCCACGTCCTACTTCGCCCGTCGCCGGTCGATGAACGCGATGATCTCGCCCATGATCCCCTTGCGGAAGGCCAGCACGCAGATCACGAAGATCAGGCCCGTGACCATGGTCACCGACTCGCCCAGCGTGTTGAACCAGTCCACCGTCGTGATGCGCGCGAGGAAGTTGCCGAGTTCGCCGATCTTGTTCTCCAGCAGCACCACCACCGCCGAGCCCACCAGCGGACCCGAGAGCGTGCCGAGACCGCCTACCAGCGTCATCAGGATGACCTGGCCCGAGGCGGTCCAGTGCACGTCCGACAGCGTGGCGAAGCCCAGCACCAGCGTCTTGAGCGAGCCGGCCAGCCCCGACAGCGCCGCCGAGATCACGAAAGCCAGCAGCTTGAAGCGGCTCACGTCGTAGCCCAGCGAGAGCGCGCGCGGCTCGTTCTCCTTGATGCCCTTGAGCACCTGGCCGAAGGGCGAATGGATGGTGCGCACGATCAGCAGGAAGGCCGCGACCACGATGAGCAGCGCGACGTAGTACATCGTGAGGTCGTTCGACAGGTCGATCACGCCGAAGAGCTTGCCGCGCGGCACGCCCTGCAGGCCGTCTTCGCCGCCCGTGAACTTGGCCTGCAGCGCGACGAAGAACATCATCTGCGCGAGCGCCAGCGTGATCATCGCGAAGTAGATGCCCTGCCGGCGGATCGCCAGCACGCCGAAGATCCAGCCGAGGAAAGCACCGGTGAGCGTGCCCGCGATCAGGCCCAGCTCGGGCGTGAGGCCCCAGACCTTGATCGCGTGCCCCGCCACGTAGGCCGAGCCGCCGAGGAAGGCCGCGTGCCCGAAGGACAGCAGGCCGGTGAAGCCCAGCAGCAGGTTGAAGGCAGCCGCGAAGAGCGCGAAGCACATGAGCTTCATCACGAACACCGGATAGGCGCCGAAGAACGGGGCCAGCACCAGTGCGAGCAGCAGCAGCGCGTAGACGACGGTGGAGATTTTTTTCTTGTTCATGCCGCTCGCCTCTTCATTTCTCTTTGCCGAACAGGCCGGCGGGGCGGATGAGCAGCACGATGACCATGATCACGAACACAACCGTCGAGGACGCCTCCGGATAGAAAACCTTGGTGAGCCCTTCGATCACGCCGAGCCCGAGGCCGGTGAGGATGGCGCCCATGATCGAGCCCATGCCGCCGATCACGACCACGGCGAACACCACGATGATGAGGTTCTGCCCCATCAGCGGCGAAACCTGGATCACCGGCGCGGCGAGCACGCCGGCGAAGGCGGCCAGGCCGGCGCCGAAGGCGTAGGTCAGCGTGATCATCAGCGGCACGTTGACGCCGAAGGCTTCCACGAGGCGCGGGTTCTCGGTGCCGGCGCGCAGGTAGGCGCCGATGCGCGTCTTCTCGATCACGTACCAGGTGGCGAAGCACACCACCAGCGATGCCACCACCACCCAGGCGCGGTAGTTTGGCAGCACCATGAAGCCGAGGTCGGTGGCGCTCGACAGCGCGTCGGGCGCGTCGTAGGGCAGCCCCGAGACGCCGTAGATCGAGCGGAACACGCCTTCGATCAGCAGCGTGAGGCCCAGCGTGAGCAGCAGGCCGTAGAGGTGGTCGAGCTTGTAGATCCAGCGCAGCAGCAGCCGCTCGATGACCACGCCGAAGATGCCGATGACCACGGGCGCCGCGATCAGCATCACCCAGTAGTTGATGCCGAAATACTCCATGGCCATCCACGTCAGGACAGCGCCGAGCATGAACAGCGCGCCGTGCGCGAAGTTGATGACGTTGAGCAAACCGAAGATCACCGCCAGCCCGAGGCTCAGGATGGCGTAGAAGGAGCCGTTGACCAGCCCCAGCAGGAGCTGGCTCAGCAAGGCGGGAAGGGAAATGTTCATAGAAAGTTCAGGACGCCACTGGCCGTTTCTTCTTTTTCGCGGGGGCCGCCGCGCACGGCCGCCCGAAGCGGCCGGCCCGCCCCCCTTGCAAAGGGAGGTTGGCGAAGCGACACGCAGTGCGCGCGGCCTGGGGGGTTACTTCCACAGCGCGCACTTGCTCTCGGCCTTGGTCGTGAAGACCTCTTCGCCCTTCAGCTTCTGGACCACCTTGTAGTAGTCCCACGGCTGCTTCGACTCGGCCGGCGACTTCACCTGCACCAGGTACATGTCGTGCACGAAGCGGCCGTCCTCGCGCACAAAGCCCTTGGCGTAGAAGTCGTCGATCGGCGTCTTCTTGATCTGCGCCATCACCGTGTCGGCATCGGTGCTCTTGGCGGCCTGAACGGCCTTCAGGTAGGTCATGGTGGCCGAGTAGTCGGCGGCCTGGATGTCGGTGGGCATGCGCTTGGTCTTCTCGAAGAAGCGCTTGCCGAAGGCGCGCGTCTTGTCGTCGAGGTTCCAGTCCCAGCTGGTGGTCAGCAGCAGGCCCTCGGTGTTCTTCAGGCCCAGGCTGTGCACGTCGGTCACGAACACCAGCAGGCCGACCATCTTCATGGTCTTGGTGATGCCGAATTCGCGCGCCGCCTTGATCGCGTTCTGCGTGTCGCCGCCCGCGTTCGCGAGCGCCAGCACCTGCGCCTTGGAGTTCTGCGCCTGCAGCAGGAACGAGGAGAAGTCGGAGGTGTTGAGCGGATGCTTCACGCTGCCGAGCACGGTGCCGCCCTTTTCCTTCACGACCTTGGTCGCGTCGGCTTCGAGGGCCTGGCCGAAGGCGTAGTCGGCCGTCAGGAAGTACCAGCTCTTGTCGCCGCGCGCGATGACGGCGCTGCCCGTGCCCTTGGCCAGCGCCACGGTGTCGTAGGCGTAGTGCACGGTGTAGGGGCTGCACTGCTCGTTGGTGAGCGCCGAGCTGCCCGCACCGTTCACGATGAACACGCGCTTCTTCTCCTGCGCCACCTTGGCCATGGCCAGGCCGGTGCCCGAGCTGGTGCCGCCGAACAGCATCGTCAGGCCCTGCGTGTCGATCCACTCGCGTGCCTTGGAAGCGGCGATGTCGGCCTTGTTCTGGTGGTCGGCCTGCAGCAGCTCGATGGGCATGCCGTTGACCTTGCCGCCGAAGTCGTCGATGGCCATCTGGATCGCCAGGGCGCCGTTCTTGCCCTCCACGTCCGCGTAGAGGCTGGACATGTCGGTGATGAAACCGATCTTGACCTTCTCCTGGGCCTGCGCGGCGCCGGCGGCCAACGCAACGGCAAGGGACAGGCCGGAAAGCACGAACGTCTTTTTCATGGTCAGGATCTCCTGGTTGAGGAACGAAGAATCGTGGGAACGGGCATCACTTCCAGAACGCGCACTTGCTCTCGGCCTTGGTCGTGAAGACCTGGTCGCCCGGCAGCGTCTTGAGCACCTTCAGGTAGTCCCAGGGCTTCTTCGACTCTGCGGGCGACTTCACCTCGACCAGGTACATGTCGTGGATGAAGCTGCCGTCTGCGCGGATCTGGCCCTTGCCGTAGAAGTCGTCGATCTTCATGCTCTTGAGCTGCGCCATCACCTTGTCGGAGTCGGTGGTCTTGGCGGCGGCCACGGCCTTCAGGTAGGTCATGGTGGCCGAGTAGTCGGCGGCCTGCACGTCGGTGGGCATGCGCTTGGTCTTCTCGAAGAAGCGGTTGGCGAACTTGCGCGTCTCGTCGTTCAGGTCCCAGTACCAGCTGGTGGTGTGCAGCAGGCCTTCGGTGTTCTTCAGGCCCAGGCTGTGGATGTCGCTCAGGAAGACCAGCAGGCCCGCCGTCTTCATCGTCTTGTTGATGCCGAATTCCTTGGCGGCCTTGATCGAGTTGATGGTGTCGCCGCCCGCGTTGGCCAGACCCAGGATCTGCGCCTTGGAGTTCTGCGCCTGCAGCAGGAACGACGAGAAGTCGGATGCGTTCAGCGGATGGCGCACAGCGCCCACCACCGTGCCGCCCTTCTCCTTCACGACCTTGGTGGTGTCGGCTTCCAGCGCGTGGCCGAAGGCGTAGTCGGCCGTCAGGAAGAACCAGCTCTTGCCGCCGCGGTCCACGACCGCCGCGCCGGTGCCCTTGGCCAGTGCCACGGTGTCGTAGGCGTAGTGGATGGTGTAGGGGCTGCACTGCTCGTTGGTGAGCACCGAGCTGCCGGCGCCGTTGTTGAAGTACACGCGCTTCTTCTCTTCGGCCACCTTCGCGGTGGCCAGCGCCACGCCCGAGTTGGTGCCGCCGAAGACCATGGTCACGCCTGCGGTGTCGATCCATTCGCGGGCCTTGGAGGCGGCGATGTCGGCCTTGTTCTGGTGGTCTGCGGTCAGCAGCTCGATGGGCTGGCCCAGCGCCTTGCCGCCGAAGTCGTCGATGGCCATCTGGATGGCGGTGGCGCCGCCCTTGCCTTCGAGGTCGGCGTACAGGCTCGACAGGTCGGTGACGAAGCCGATCTTCACCTTTTCCTGTGCCTGCGCGGCGCCAGCACTCAGCGCGAGGATGCCGATGGCGGTAGCGATGAGACCGAGTTTTTTGATCATGGCGTGTTGTCTCCTGGAGGAATCTTTGTGGGATTGAAAAAGGTCTGTCTTGTGGACGCGTGCCCGTGTCAGACGCCCAGCAGCTCGGTGAGCACGGGCATCTTGGCTTCGAGTTCGGAGGCGCCGAACTTCTCGACGATGCGGCCGTGCTCCATGACGTAGAAGCGGTCGGCCAGCGGCGCGGCGAAGCGGAAGTTCTGCTCCACCATCACGATGGTGTAGCCCTTGGCCCGCAGCGTGGTGATCATGCGGGCCAGCGCCTGCACGATGACCGGTGCGAGGCCTTCGGAAATCTCGTCGAGCAGCAAGAGCCGCGCGCCGGTGCGCAGGATGCGCGCGACGGCCAGCATCTGCTGCTCGCCGCCCGACAGGCGCGTGCCCTGGCTGTGGCGGCGCTCGGCGAGGTTGGGGAACATGGCATAGATCTCTTCGACCGACATGCCCTGTCCCACGCCCTTCAGCTCGGGCGGCAGCATCAGGTTTTCCTCGCACGAGAGGCTCGCGAAGATGCCGCGTTCCTCGGGGCAGTAGCCGATGCCGAGGTGCGCGATGCGGTGCGTCGGCATGCCGATGGTCTCGCGGCCGTTGACCTCGATGCTGCCCTTGCGTGCACCGGTGAGCCCCATGATGGCGCGCAGCGTGGTGGTGCGGCCCGCGCCGTTGCGGCCCAGCAGCGTGACGACCTCGCCCGGCTGCACGACCATGTCGACGCCGTGCAGCACGTGCGATTCGCCGTACCAGGCTTGCAGGCCCTTGATTTCGAGTGCGGCGGTCATGTCAGTGGGCCCCTTGCAGTTGGCCTTCGGTGGTGCCCATGTAGGCTTCCATCACCTGCGGGTTCTTCGAGACTTCCGCGTACGGCCCTTCGGCCAGTACCGCACCGCGCTGCAGCACGGTGATGGTGTCGGCGATGGTCGACACCACGCTCATGTTGTGCTCCACCATCAGGATGGTGCGTCCGGCCGACACGCGCTTGATGAGCTCGGCCACGCGGTGCACGTCTTCATGGCCCATGCCCTGCGTGGGCTCGTCGAGCAGCATCAGCTCGGGCTCCATGGCCAGCGTGGTGGCGATCTCCAGCGCGCGCTTACGGCCGTAGGGAAGGTTCACCGTCTGTTCGTCGGCGAGCTCTTCGAGGCCGACTTCAGCCAGCAGTTCGCGGGCTCTGGCATCCAGCGGCTTGAGCGACTTCTCGCTCTTCCAGAAGTGATACGAGGTGCCGAGGCGGCGCTGCAGGCCCAGCCGCACGTTCTCGAGCAGCGTGAGGTGCGGGAACACGGCCGAGATCTGGAACGACCGGATGATGCCGCGCCGCGCGATCTGCGCGGGGCGCTCGCCCGTGATGTCGTGTCCGTTGAACAGGATCGTGCCGGTGGTGGGCTCGAGGAACTTGGTGAGCAGGTTGAAGCAGGTCGTCTTGCCGGCACCGTTCGGCCCGATGAGCGCGTGGATGGAACCGCGCGCCACGGACAGGTCGACCTTGCTGACCGCAGTGAACCCCTTGAATTCCTTGGTGAGCTGGCGTGTTTCGAGAATGACGTCGCTCATCTCGCGAAGTCGCCCGGGTTCGTGGAAAGAAAGTCGGTCATGCGCTCCATCTCAATGCGCCACCATCGAGCGCGGACCGATTGTTCGTGCGCGTCTCCCGCTTGCATACTGGGGCAAATGCCTATGCTGCAGTGCAACCATTTCACGGTCTTGCCAGGCTTGTGCGGCACGACTGTCGTCTCGACGACAAAGGAGGCATTCGAGGTGCGGCGAAGGCCCGCCGCTTGTTGCGCTCGCAGCGCCGACTTTCGTTGGGGAAAGCACAGCGCGCCGCGTCGCGGAGGCCAACCTAAACTGCCCCGGACTCATACGCCAAGTCCCATGCACGACCCGAAGAACGACCTGCCGCAAGACTGGATGAAGGACATACCCCGCGCCGTCGCGCAGGCCCAGCGCTCGCTGCGCACCAGTGTTCCGGATTTGCAGTGGCGCTTCCTGCGCGAGAACGAGTGGCTGCGCGACGAAGTTGCACTGGTGCACGCGGAAGAGGCCGCAGGCGGCGCGGTGCCCGAGATCGCCCACGACGACATCGTGCACGGCCGCGTGTCGCGGCGGCAGATCGAGCGCATCCGCCGGCGCGGCTGCGTCGTGGTGCGGCGCGTGTTCGACCCGGCCCAGGTGCTCGAGTGGAACGAGGAAATCCGCCGCTACATCGACGACAACGGATACCTCGAGCGCGCGCGCTCGAAGGCCGGGCTCGACAAGTACTTCAGCGCGCTGGCTTCGGGCCGTCCGCAGATCTTCGGGCTGTACTGGTCGCGTCCGCAGATGCTGGCGCGCCAGGCCGAAGCCATGGACAGCACGCGTTCGTTCCTCAACCGGCTCTGGACGTACGAGAAAAACGGCGTGCGCTTCTTCGACCCCGACCGACAGGCGAACTACGCCGACCGCATCCGTCGCCGCGAGCCCGGCGACGTGACGCTGGGCCTGTCGCCGCACTCCGACGGCGGCTCGGTCGAGCGCTGGTGCGAGCCGAGCTTCCGCCCCGTCTACCGCGAAGTCTTCGAAGGCGATCTCGCGCGCTTCGACCCCTTCGATGCCGAAGGCCGCACCGGAACCCGCGAGATCCCCTCGCCTGCCGTGTGCTCAGCCTTCCGCACCTTCCAGGGCTGGACCGCGCTGTCGCGCCAGGGGCCGGGCGACGGCACGCTGCGCCTCGTGCCGGTGGCGCGCACCGCGCCCTGGATGCTGCTGCGCGCGCTGATGCCCGACGTGCCCGAAGGCGACCTCTGCGGCGCGCAACCCGGCCGCGCTCTCGGCGCCACGCCCGAATGGCATGCGGCGCTGCGCGAGGGACTGGTCTCCATTCCGCTGATGGAGCCGGGCGACACCGTGTGGTGGCACCCCGACGTGATCCATGCGGTGGAAGACCGGCACAAGGGCAGCGAGCACAGCAGCGTCATCTACATTGCCGCCGCGCCCTGGTGCGACAAGAATCGCGACTTCATGGCACGGCAGGCGCCCGCCTTCCTGGCCGGTCGCAGCAGCCCCGACTTCGCGCCCGAAGACCACGAAACGGACTTCAAGGGCCGAGCCACCATCGACGACCTCACGGCCCTCGGCAAATGCCAGATGGGGCTGCGTCCCTGGGACCAATGACACCCCTCACATGCCGAACTTCCGCTCTCCCGACTTCCTGACCGACCACATCCTGCACACGCTGGCCTTCTACGAGCCGCGCAGCCTCGACGCCACCGGCGGCTTCTTCCATTTCTTCAAGGACGACGGCACGGTGTACGACCGGCGCACGCGCCACCTCGTGAGCAGCACGCGCTTCGTCTTCAACCACGCGATGGCCTACCGGCGCTTCGGCACTCCCGCGCATCTCACGGCCGCGCGGCACGGCCTCGCGTTCATCGAACGCGCCCATAGACAGCAGAGTGGCGGCTATGCATGGCAGATCGACTGGCACCAGCGGCGCGCCACTGTGCAGGACGACACCAACCGCTGCTACGGGCTGGACTTCGTCCTGCTCGCGCAGGCGCATGCGCTCATGGCCGGCATCGAGGAGGCGTACCCGGGGCTCGACCACACCTGGCAACTGATGGAAAGGCATTTCTGGGAGCCGGGGCACCAGCTCTATGCCGACGAAGCCACCGTCGACTGGCACGTGGGCGCCTATCGCGGGCAGAACGCCAACATGCACGCCTGCGAAGCGCTGATGGCCGCCTTCGAGGCCACGCAGGAGAAGCGCTACCTCGACCGCGCGCTGGCGGTGGCCGAATCCGTGACCGGCCGGCTGGCCGCGCTGGCCAACGGGCTGGTCTGGGAGCACTACCGGAAGGACTGGTCGGTCGACTGGGACTTCAATCGCGACGACAAGTCCGACATCTTCAGGCCCTGGGGTTTCCAGACCGGACACCTCACCGAATGGGCCAAGCTGCTGCTTCAGCTCGAGAGCCATCTCGCCGCCGAGGACCGCACGGCCGACTGGGCGCTGCCGCGCGCGCGCCACTTCTTCGAGACCGCCATGTTCCGCGGCTGGGACGTGGACAACGGCGGCCTGATCTACGGCTTCGGCCCCGACGGCGCGGCGTATGACGGCGACAAGTATTTCTGGGTGCAGGCCGAGAGCTTCGCCGCGGCCGCCCTGCTCGCGGTGCGCACCGGCGAGACCGGCTACTGGGACTGGTACGACAGCATCTGGACCTACAGCTGGACGCACTTCGTCGATCACCGCCACGGCGCCTGGTACCGCATCCTCACGCCGGAGAACCGGAAGATCAGCGACGAGAAGAGCCCCGCCGGCAAGACCGACTACCACACGATGGGCGCCTGCTACGACGTGCTCAAGGCGCTGCGCGCCTGAAGAAAGCCTGCTCTTTCGTGGAACACCGCGGAACCGGCTCTGCCGGGCCGCAGGTGTTGCCCCCGGAAGGGGTTGGCGTAGCGACACGAAGTGCGCGCAGCCTGGGGGAGAGCCTAGTGCGCGCCGGCGGCGGCATCGCCACCTGCTCCACCCTTCTGAGGCCTCGCCAGCCACACCAGCGGGATCAACAACAGGAACAGGATCGCCGACGCATAGAAGATGTCATTGGTCGCCAGCATGTAGGACTGCTGGTCGACGATGCGATTGATCTGCCCCATCACCTGGTCGGTGCCGAAGCCGTTGGCGTTGAGCCCGGCCATCGCGCTCGTGGCCGCGTTGTTGCCCTGGTTGACCGTTTCGGCCAGCTGGGCGTGGTGCAGCGTCGCGCGGTTGTCCCACAGCGTGGTCGTGATCGAGGTGCCCATCGCGCCCGCGGTGATCCGCAGGAAGTTCGACAGCCCCGAGGCGGCCGGGATGCGGTCGGGCGTGAGGCCCGACAGCGTGATCGTCACCAGCGGGATGAAGAAGAACGCCATCGCGATGCCCTGGATGATCGTCGGGATGATGATCGTCACGAAGTCGGCCTGCGTGTTGAAGTTCGAACGCATCCACAGCACAAGCGCGAACACCAGGAACGAGAAGGTCGCGTAGCGGCGCGGGTCGATCTTGGCCACCGTGAGCCCAACCACCGGCGAGAAGAAGATGGCCAGCAGCCCCACGGGCGCCATGATCATCCCCGCCTGCGTGGCGGTGTAGCCCATCCACTGCTGAAGCCACAGCGGCAGCAGCACCACGTTGCCGAAGAAGAGGCCGTAGGCCACCGCCGTCGCCACCGCGCCCGACCAGAAGTTGCGGCGCTTGAAGAGCGACAGGTCGACCACCGGGTGCTTGTCGGTCAGCTCCCAGACGAGGAAGAACGCGAAGCCGACGACCGACACCACCGCCAGCGTCACGATCTGCGCGGAGTGGAACCAGTCGAGCTCCTTGCCCTTGTCGAGCATGAGCTGCAGCGAGCCCACCCACAGCACCAGCAGCGCGAGGCCGACGGCGTCGATGGGCACCTTGTGCGTGGCGCTCTCGCGCTTGTGGTACAGCGCCCAGGTGATGGCGGCCGCGACGATGCCAACCGGGATGTTGATGTAGAAGATCCACGGCCACGAGATGTTGTCGGTGATCCAGCCGCCGAGCAGCGGCCCCATCACCGGCGCGACCAGCGTGGTCATGGACCACATGGCCATCGCGAGGCCCGCCTTGGCGCGCGGATAGCTCGACAGCAGCAGCGCCTGCGACAGCGGGATCATCGGCCCCGCGACGAATCCCTGCAGCGCGCGGAAGGCGATGAGCGTCGTCATGTTCGGCGCGAGGCCGCACAGCAGCGAGCTGATCATGAACAGGATCACGCTGGCCATGAACAGACGTACCTGTCCGAAGCGCTGCGTCATGAAGCCCGTGAGCGGCACCGCGATGGCGTTGGCCACCGCGAAGCTCGTGATGACCCAGGTGCCCTGCGTGGTGCTCACGCCCAGGTCACCCGAGATGGCGGGCAGCGACACGTTCGCGATCGACGAGTCGAGCACGTTCATGAAGGTTGCCGCGGAGAGTGCAACCGTGCCCCAGACGCGGGCTGCGCCCTCGAGCGGCGGATGCGCAACGTATGCAGGAGCAGCGGTGGCCATGGGCGGAGCTGTTTACCTGTAGGACAAGAAGCGGAGGAAGGACGCGCGGGCGATCAGCCCGGCTGTCCCTGCACTGCCACCGAAGCGCCGCCCGATGACGACGCGGGACCCTTGGTCGCGGCAGCGGCGGTGGCCGGCGTGTTGCGTCCGAGGTTGGCGGCGATGATGCGCTCCACCTCGGCATCGGCGCCGCGGTCGAGCTGGCTGTAGACCTGCGTCTGCGTCAGCGCGGTGGCGCGCGGCGCGTCGGCGAGCATCTTGCCGGTCTTCTGCGAGATGTCGACCTCGGCATCCATCGACAGGCCGATGCGCAGCGGGTTCGCCTTGAGCTGCTCGGGGTCGAGCGCGATGCGCACGGGCACGCGCTGCACCACCTTGATCCAGTTGCCGGTGGCGTTCTGCGCGGGCAGCAGCGCGAACGCACTGCCGGTGCCCACGCCCAGGCCGGCGACCTTGCCGGAGTATTCGACCTTCTTGCCGTAGACGTCAGCCGTGAGCTTCACGGGCTGGTCGATGCGGATGTTGCGCAGCTGCACTTCCTTGAAGTTGGCGTCGACCCACAGCTGGTTGAGCGGCACGATCGACATCATCGGCGTGCCGGCCGAGACGCGCTGGCCGAGCTGCACCGTGCGCTTGGCGACGTAGCCGTCGACCGGCGCGGGCATGGCCACGCGCTGGGTGGCGAGGTAGGCCTCGCGCACCTTGGCGGCGGCGGCCAGCACGCTCGGGTGCTGGGACACGCTGGTGCCTTCGGTCAGCGACTGGTTGCTGACCAGCGCCTCGCGCGCTGCCGTCACGCCGGCCTGCGCGGCGGCGAGCTGGCTCTTGGCCGTGTCGAGCTGCGTCTCGGCGTGGTTGAGTTCTTCCTTCGACACGGCGCCGTTGCCCGACAGCGCGCGGCGGCGTTGCAGGTCGTCCTGCGCCTTGGCGATGTCGCTCTGCGCCTTGACGATGTCGGCCTGGCGCAGCGCGACCTGCGCGGCCAGCGAGCCGTTGTTGGCGTACAGCGTGCGCGTCTGGCGCACAGTCTGCGCGAGTGCGGCCTCGGCCTGCTCCAGCGCCACCTTGGCGTCGGCCGGGTCGAGCTGCACCAGCGGCTGGCCGGCCTTCACGAAGTCGGTGTCGTCGGCGTTGATGGCCATCACCGTGCCGCCGATCTGCGGCGTGATCTGGATGACGTTGCCCTGCACGTAGGCGTTGTCGGTGTCCTCGTAGTGGCTGGCCACCAGCCATTCGTAGAGGCCCCAACCGCCGCCGGCGACGATCACCACCGCGGCGAGCGCGGTGAGTGCGCGGCGGCGCTTGCCGTTGCCGGCGGGCGCCTCGGGGGCGGCGGAAGCTGCGGCTGCAGCGGGCGTCGGAGTGTTGTTGTCGCTCATGATGAAGTTCTTTCCGAAGACGAAGGGGTCGGGCCGGGCTGTACCTGGGCTGTGCCGGTCAGTTCAGAGGGGCCGAGGGAGCCGATGCCGTGGCGGTGGCCGGGGGCTGCCAGCCGCCGCCCAGCGCGCGCGCCAGGCCCACCTGGGTGTCGAGCGCGCGGGCGGCGAGATCGACGGCCAGGCGGCGCTGCGCCAGCACGGAGGTTTCGGCGGTCAGCACGTTGAGGTAGTTGCCGAGGCCCGCGCGGTAGCGCTGCACGGCGATGTCGTAGGCACCTTCGGCGGCCGTCTGCGCGGCGCGCTGCTCGGCCTGCTGGCGGGTGATCGACTGCGCGCTCGTGACCTGGTCGGCCGCGTCGCGCACCGCGTCGATCACGGTGGCGTTGTAGCTTTCGATGGCCACATCGAGGTCGGCCGACTTGCCGCGCAGGTTGGCGCGCAGCTTGCCGCCTTCGAAGATCGGCAGGCTGATGGCCGGGCCCACGCCCCACTGCTCGCTGCCCGACTTCAGCAGCTTGCCGAAGCCCAGGCTCTGGAAGCCTGCGAAGGCCGTGAGATTCACGTTGGGATAGAAGAGTGTCTTCGCGTTGGCCACGTCGCTCGTGGCGGCCTCGACGCGCCAGCGCGCGGCGGCGATGTCGGCGCGGCGGCCGAGCAGGTCGGCCGGGATGTTCGCCTGCAGCGCCATCGGCTTCACGCCCGCCAGCACCGGCGGCTTGAGCGAGGCGGTCACGTTCGGCTGGGCGACGAGCGCGTCGAGCGCGTGCTGCTGCAGCGCGATCTGCTCGTTGAGCGATTCGATCTGCTGGCGTGCCTCGGGCAGGCCGCCCTCGCTCTGGCGCAGTTCGAGGCGGGTGTCGAGGCCGGCGGAGACGCGGTCGCGCACCAGCTTCAGCGTTTCGTCGCGCTGGGCGAGCGTGCGCTGGGCAACGGTGAGCTGGTCGTTCAGGCGCGCCCACTGGAAGTAGCTGCGTGCCACGTTGCTCGCAAGCAGCACGCGGGCCGCGTCGGCGTCGGCGGCGGCGGCATTGGCGGCGCCGATGGCGGTGTCGAGCGCGGTGCGGTTCTTGCCGAAGAAGTCGAGCTCCCAGCTGGCGCTCAGCTGCAGCAGGCCGATGTTCTGCGTGGAGCCGCCCAGCGGCGCCGGGTAGATGTAGTTGCTGTTGAACTTCTGGCGGTTCAGGTCGAGGTCGCCCTTGACCTGCGGCTTGAGCGCCGCGCCCGCGATGTCGGCCGAAGCCTGCGCGCGCGCGAGGCGGGCCTGCGCGACCTGCAGGTTGGGGTTGCCGGCCACAGCCTGGTCGATGAGCGAGTTGAGCTGCGAATCGCCGAAGGCGAGCCACCACTGGCCATCCAGGCGGGACACCGGGACCGCGGCGCTGTCGGGCGCGATGCCCAGCGACGACGCGTCGCGCAGCCTGGCCTGCGAGCCGATGCCGGCCATGTCGGCGCAGCCGGCGAGTGCGACCACCAGCAGTGCGGCGGCCACGACGGGAGTGCGACGCACGGCGCGCACGGCGAGGGAATCAGTCATTTTTATCTCCACGGGCCGCGAGGGCCTGGGCGTTGTCGAGGATGCGGCGCAGATAACCCTTGAGCTGCTCCCACTCCTCCATGGTGAAACCTGCGAGGTGCTCGTTCTGCACCCTGCTGAGCACGTGCGGCACTTCCTTGGCGGCCGCGCGGCCTTCGTCGGTGAGCTCGATGTTGACCACGCGACGGTCTTCGAGCGAGCGCACGCGGCGGCACAGGCCCTTGGCCTCGAGGCGGTCGAGCAGGCGCGTCATGGCGCCGGTGTCGAGCTCGCAGGCGCGGGCCAACTCGGCCACCGTGGTGGCGGCGCCGACGTGCAGCTTGTAGAGAGGCACCCACTGCGGATAGGTAGGACTGCCCGGCTCGCACATGCGGGTTTCGACCGACTGGCCGACCGCCGTGACGATGCGGCGCATCAGGTAGCCGATGCTGTCCTCCGCCCGGTAGGTCTCGGGGCTATAGAAAGCGACGGACGCACGACGCTCCTCGCCGGCGGGAACCGACGGGTCTTGAGGGGTGTTTGCATCGCTCATAGGCCAAATATTAGTTGCCTCGGCAATTATTGTCAAGGCTACCTTTGTAGAGGCAAGGGATCGGTAGAATCGGCGCATGGCTTCCACCCCACCGTCTTCCATGGCCAAGGGCTCGCCCCGATCGCTCTCGGGCCTGAGCCCTTTTCTTCGCCCGTACCGTGTGCAGATCGTGCTGGCGGGCCTGTTTCTGGTGCTGGCGGCGGTCACCACGCTGGCTTTTCCTATCGCCCTGCGCAGCCTGATTGACAACGGCCTCATCAGCTCCGACAAGGGCGCGCAGACCATGGCGCTGCGCGAGCACTTCGGCGCCCTCTTCGCCGTGGCCGTGGCGCTGGGCGTCTTCTCGGCGGCGCGCTTCTATACGGTGAGCTGGCTGGGCGAGCGCGTGACGGCCGACATCCGCAACGCCGTCTACGGCCACGTGCTCAAGCAGAGCCCCGTTTTCTTCGAGACCACGCAGACCGGCGAGGTGCTGTCGCGCCTGACGGCCGACACCACGCTGGTGCAGACGGTCGTCGGCTCCTCGCTGAGCATGGGCCTGCGCAATGCGGTGATGGGCGTGGGTGCCCTGGCCGTGCTGATCTGGACCAACCCCTACGTGATGGTGCAGGTGCTGGGCATCCTCGTGCTGGTGGTGCTGCCCAGCATGGTGTTCGGCCGCCGCGTGCGCAAGCTCTCGCGCGCCAGCCAGGATCGCGTGGCCGACTCGAGCGCCATTGCCGCCGAGGTGCTGAATGCCATTCCGGTGGTGCAGAGCTACACCGCCGAAGGCCGCGAGGCCGCGCGCTTCAGCGGCTCGACAGAGAACGCCTTCCGCACCGCCGTTCGCCGCACACGGGCGCGATCGGTGCTGGTGGCGTTCATCATCATCGCGACCTCGGCGGCGCTGCTCTGGGGCCTCTACCAGGGCACGCAGGCCGTCCTGCGCGGCGACATCACCGCCGGCCACCTGGGCCAGACCGTCGTCTATGTCGCCATCCTCGCCAGCGCGACCGCCGTGCTCGGCGAGGTGTACGGCGACCTGCTGCGCGCGGCCGGCGCGACCGAGCGGCTGATGGAGCTGCTGCATGCGCCCGCTGCCATCGTTTCACCCGCGAACCCGGCGATTGCCCCCGTGCCGGTCGCGGGCAGTGGCATCAGGTTCGACGCGGTGACCTTCCACTACCCTTCCCGCCCCGGCACTCCGGCCTTGCGCGACTTCAGCCTCGACATCGCGCCGGGCGAAACCGTGGCGCTGGTCGGTTCGAGCGGCGCGGGCAAGAGCACCGTGTTCCAGCTGCTGCTGCGCTACTACGACCCGCAATCGGGCCGCTTGCTGCTCGACGGCGCGCCGCTGGCGTCGCTCGCCCTGCCCGAGCTGCGCACCCGCATCGGCTTGGTTCCGCAGGATGCCGTGATCTTCTCGGCCAGCGCGCTGGACAACATCCGCTACGGCCGCCCCGAAGCCACGACGGAAGAAGTGCAAGCCGCGGCTCGCGCCGCCTTCGCCCACGACTTCCTGCAGGCACTGCCCGAGGGCTACGACACCTTCCTCGGCGAGCGAGGCGTGCGCCTGTCGGGCGGCCAGCGCCAGCGCATCGCGATCGCGCGCGCGATCCTGAAGAACCCGCCGCTGCTGCTGCTCGACGAAGCCACGAGCGCGCTCGACGCGGAGAGCGAGCGCATGGTGCAGGCCGCACTCGAGTCGGCGATGGAGAACCGGACCACGCTGGTGATCGCGCACCGCCTGGCGACGGTACAGAAGGCCGACCGCATCGTGGTGCTGGACCACGGCGGGATCGTCGAACAGGGAACGCACGCGACGCTGGTCGCGCAGGGCGGCGTGTATGCGCGGCTGGCCGCGCTCCAATTCACGGCCTGAACGGCCCCGCCCCTGGCCGGATTACTGCAGGGTTTCCTTCAGCCCGGCCGGAATCGGCAGCGCCATCACCGGAATGCCTTCGTCGAGCAGCGCTTCCGTCTGCTCGGGCGTCGCCTGGCCTCGAATGCCGCGCTCCTTGGTCTCGCCGTAGTGCATCTTCCGGGCCTCGTCCGCGAAACGGTCGCCGACGTCCTCGGTCTTCGCCAGCACCTCGCGCACGGCGCGCATCCAGCGGGCTTCGGGCGAGATGTCGGCGGGAACGTTGGAAGAAGCAACTGCTGCCGCGGGCGCAGGCGCGGCGGCCTCCTGCGGCGCCTTGGCGTTGCCCAGGTTGAGGCGCGGCGCGCTCAGCAGCTTGACGATGCCGGTGTCGCCGCAGACCGGGCACTCGACCAGGCCTGAAGCCAGCTGGGTCTCGAAATCCTCGCTCGAGGCGAACCAGCCTTCGAAGCCGTGGCCGTGGGTGCAGCGGAGATCGAGAACCTTCATGCGCGGATTATCCCGCGCTGCCTTGAGCAGGCGCGGGCTGCCAATCCAGAGCCCATGCGCCTGAAAGGACGTTCTGCAGCCAGAGCGTGCAGGTCAGGGTCTTGGCGTCGGTGACCTTGCCTTCGCGGCACCAGCCGGCCAGTTCGTCGGGCGTGGCCGTGAAAACGTCGAGGAACTCGCCGTGGTCAAGCTGCCGCTCGCCGAGCGAAAGGCCCCGCGCGAAGTAGATATGGATGATCTCGGTCGAGTAGGCCACCGCGAGGTGCATGGCACCTGCGTAAGCCCATTCGCGTGCCGTGTAGCCGGTCTCCTCGATCAGCTCGCGCCGGCCGCAGTCGAACGGGTCTTCACCCGCATCGAGCTTGCCCGCGGGAAACTCGATCATCACGTGGTCGACCGGGTAGCGGAACTGCCGCTCCAGCACGATGCGGCCGTCGTCCAGCAGCGGAATCACGACCACGGCGCCGGGATGCACCACGTACTCCCGCGTAGCGCTGTGGCCGTCGGGCAGGCGGATGGTGTCGCGCCGGGCCCGCAGGAACTTGCCCTCGAACAGCTCCTCGCGGCTCAGGAGCTCTTCCTTCAGGTGCGAATCGGTGGTGTCGGTGGGCTTGGTGGTCATGAGATCGTCTTCAGTGCCTGTGCTTCATCAGGTAGCGCCAGGTGAACCCCGGAAAGGCCAGCACGATGAACAGCGCGCCGGTCACCGCGTAGAACTCCCAGCCCTGAGCGGCGATCTGCCCTGCCCTGCGCTCGAACAGCAACCCGATGCCGCCGGCCAGAAAGTACAAGACCACCAGCTCGGCGAGGCGCACCGCGAGCGACTTGGGAGCAGTCGCCAGCGGCACGACGCCGAACAGGCGGTCGTTGAAGAACGGCAGGTTGGCGGCCACCAGGGCCACCAGCAATACGACCCAGACCGACGCGGTTTGCGACACCCGAGGCCGGCCGCGTCAGTGGGCCAGGGTTGCCACGATCGCGTCGTAGCAGAGCGTCATCAGGCCGCCGGGCACGATGCCCAGGATCAGGATCAGCGCGCCGTTGATCGTGAGCACCGTACGCACGTCGCGCGGTGCCGACACGGTGGTGGCCGTGACGGGTGCGTCGAAGTACATGACCTTGACCACGCGCAGGTAGTAGAACGCGCCGATCAGCGACATCATCACCGCGAACACGGCCAGGCCGATGTAGATGGCATGGCCCGAGGCGATCAGCGCCTGCAGCACGGCCAGCTTCGCGTAGAAGCCGACGAGCGGCGGCAGACCGGCCAGCGAGAACATCGCGATCGACATCACGCCGGCGTACAGCGGGCTGCGCTGGTTCAGGCCGGCCAGGTCGGTGATCTCCTCGCTCTCGAAGCCTTCGCGCGCCAGCAGCAGGATGATGCCGAAGCTCGCCAGCGTGGTCAGCACGTAGGTCACGATGTAGAACATCGCGGCGCTGTAGGCGTACTGGGCGTTGTAGGTGCCCTGCTGGTCCGAGCCGGCGACCAGGCCGAGGAGCATGAAGCCCATCTGCGAGATCGTCGAGTAGGCCAGCATGCGCTTCAGGTTGCTCTGCGCGATGGCGGCCAGGTTGCCGACCAGCAGCGAGGCGATGGCCAGCACGGCGAGCATCTGCTGCCAGTCGATGGCCAGCGGCTGCAGTGCGTCGACCAGCAGGCGGATGATGATCGCGAAGGCGGCCAGTTCGGGCGCCGCGCCGATCAGCAGCGTGACCGCCGTCGGTGCGCCCTGGTAGACGTCGGGCACCCACATGTGGAACGGAGCGGCACCCACCTTGAAGGCCAGGCCGGCGACGATGAACACGAGGCCGAACACCAGCACCTGGTGATTCACCTTGCCGCTCGCGATGGTCTTGAACACTTCGTTCACGTCGAGCGAGCCGGTCGCGCCGTACATCATCGACAGGCCGTACAGCAGGAAGCCGCTGGCCATGGCGCCGAGCACGAAGTACTTCATGGCCGCTTCGCTGGCCACCGCGTTGTCGCGGCGCAGCGCCACCAGCGCGTAGCTCGACAGCGTGAGCAGTTCGAGGCCCAGGTAGATCAGCAGGAAGTTGCTGCCCGAGATCATCACGAACATGCCCAGCAGCGCGAACATGCTGATGGTGAACAGTTCGCCGCCGCGCAGCATCTCGCGGTCGGCCGCGTAGGGACGACCGTAGACCAGCGTGACCATCAGGGCGACGGTGGCGAAGCACTTGAGCCAGTTGCCCATCGGGTCGCTGACGACCATGCCGCCGAAGCCGTAGATGGTCTTGGCTTCCGCGGCCTGCAGGCCCGACAGCACGGCGACCACGGCCAGCGTGAGCAGCGTGAGCACATAGGTGCGGGTACGGCGGGCGCTCGTGTCCGACAGGTCGACCAGCGCAATGATGCAGGCCATGACCAGCAACACGATTTCGGGGTAGATCGTGACCCAGCTGAGTTTGTCAATCATCTCGTTCTCTTCTTCAGCGTGGCATCAGGAAGGCAGCTTCGAAACTGCCACGTGGCGCAGGAGCTCGGTCACGGAAGCGTCCATCGCGTCGGTGAACGGCTTCGGGAACAGGCCCATCCACAGCACGGCGATGGCCAGCAGTGCCAGCATCAGGAATTCGCGCGAATTGATGTCGCTGAGTTCCTTCACGTGGTCGTTGCCGACCGGGCCCAGATACACGCGCTTGTACATCCACAGGGTATAGGCGGCGCCGAAGATCAGCGCGGTCGCTGCACCGAGGCCGATCCAGAAATTGGCCTTCACGGCACCCAGGATCACCATCCACTCGCCCACGAAACCGGCGGTGCCCGGCAGGCCGCAGTTGGCCATGGCGAACAGCAGCGCGAACGCGGCGAACTTGGGCATGGTGTTCACCACGCCGCCGTAGTCGGCGATCTGGCGCGAGTGCACGCGGTCGTACAGCACGCCGATGCCCAGGAACATGGCGCCCGACACGAAGCCGTGCGCAATCATCTGCACGATGCCGCCGGACACGCCGAGCTCGTTGAAGATGAAGAAGCCGAGCGTCACGAAGCCCATGTGGGCGACCGACGAGTAGGCCACCAGCTTCTTCATGTCCTGCTGCACCAGCGCCACCAGGCCGACGTAGATCACGGCGATCAGCGACAGCGCGATCATGAGCCAGGCCCATTCGTGCGAGGCGTCGGGTGCGATCGGCATCGAGAAGCGCAGGAAGCCGTAGGCGCCCAGCTTCAGCATGATCGCGGCCAGCACTGCGGAACCGCCCGTGGGCGCCTCGACGTGCACGTCGGGCAGCCAGGTGTGCACCGGCCACATCGGCACCTTCACCGCGAACGCCGCGAAGAAGGCGAAGAACAGGAAGGTCTGCGCGGTCGAACCCAGCGGCAGCTTGTGCCACGACAGGATGTCGAAGCTGCCGCCCGACTTGTTGTACAGGTAGATCAGCGCCACCAGCATCAGCAGCGAGCCGAGCAAGGTGTAGAGGAAGAACTTGAAGGCCGCGTAGATCTTGTTCGGGCCGCCCCAGATGCCGATGATCAGGTACATCGGGATCAGCGTGGCTTCGAAGAACACGTAGAACAGCACGCCGTCGAGCGCGGCGAACACGCCGATCATGAAGCCCGACAGGATCAGGAACGCGCCCATGTACTGGTTCACGCGCTCGGTGATCACTTCCCAGGCCGAGATCACCACGATGACCGTGATGAACGACGTCAGCAGCACCAGCCAGAGCGACAGACCGTCGATCCCGAGGTGGTAGTTGACGTTGAAGCGCGAGATCCAGCCCGTCTTCTCGACGAACTGCATCGCGGCGGTGCCGTTCTGGAAGCGCGTGAACAGCGGCACCGTGACCAGGAAGCTCACGATGGCACCGACGAGCGCGACCCAGCGCACGCCCTTGGCGTGCTCGTCACGGCCAAACGCCAGCAGCACGGCGCCGAATGCGATCGGCACCCAGATGGCAAGGCTCAACAAACCCATTTTTCTTTTTCTCCAGCGCTAGGCTCAGCGTTTGAACCAGACGAAGTACGTCATCAGGATGAAGATGCCGAGCAGCATCGCGAAGGCGTAGTGGTAGATGTAGCCCGACTGCATCCAGCGCACCACGCCGGAGATACGACCCACCACCTTCCAGGAACCGTTCACCACGGCGCCGTCGATCAGGGCCTGGTCGCCGCCCTTCCACAGGCCGGTGCCCAGGGCACGCGTGGCGCGGGCGATGACGTTCTCGTTGAACCAGTCCATGTAGTACTTGTTCTCGAGCAGGCGGTAGATCGGGCCGAAGGCACGCTTGATCGCCGCCGGCAGCGCCGGGTTGATCATGTACATGTACCAGGACAGGACCACGCCGGCCAGCGCCAGCCAGAACGGCGGCGTCTGCAGGCCATGGATGGCCATGGCCACCGGGCCGTGGAACGCCTCTTCCAGCTCTTTCATGGCGTGGTGCTTGGCACCGTCCACGAAGATGGCGTTCTTGAAGAACTCGCCGAAGAGCATCGGGTCGATCGTCATGAAGCCGATCACGACCGACGGGATTGCCAGCAGCACCAGCGGCAGCCAGACCACCCAGGGCGATTCGTGCGGCTTGTGCTCATGGCCGTGACCATGATCGTCATGACCGTGACCATGGTCGTCATGGTGCGCATCGGGGTTCTGGTCGTAGCGCTCCTTGCCGTGGAAGACCAGGAAATACATGCGGAACGAATAGAAGGCCGTGATGAACACGCCGGCCAGCACCGCGTAGTAGGCGAAGTTCGCGCCCCACAGGTGGCTTTCGTGCACTGCCTCGATGATGCTGTCCTTCGAGTAGAAGCCCGAGAAGAACGGCGTGCCGATCAGCGCGAGCGAACCCAGCAGCGAGGTGATCCAGGTGATAGGCATGTACTTGCGCACGCCGCCCATCCAGCGGATGTCCTGGTTGTGGTGCATGCCGATGATGACCGAGCCCGCGCCGAGGAACAGCAGCGCCTTGAAGAACGCGTGCGTCATCAGGTGGAACACCGCGACCGAGTAGGCCGAGGCACCGAGCGCGACCGTCATGTAGCCGAGCTGCGAGAGCGTCGAATACGCGACCACGCGCTTGATGTCGTTCTGGATGATGCCCAGGAAGCCCATGAACAGCGCGGTGATGGCGCCGATCACGAGGATGAAGCTCAGGGCGGTGTCGCTCAGCTCGAACAGCGGCGACATGCGCGCCACCATGAAGATGCCGGCCGTCACCATCGTTGCCGCGTGGATCAGCGCCGAGATGGGGGTCGGGCCTTCCATCGAGTCGGGCAGCCACACGTGCAGCGGGAACTGGGCGCTCTTACCCATCGCTCCGATGAACAGGCAGATGCAGATCACCGTGATGAGCATCCATTCGGTGCCCGGGAAGGTGATGCCGGCCAGCGTGCCCGCCTTGGCGAAGGCTTCGGTGTAGTTCAGCGTGCCGGCGTAGGCAGCGATCAGGCCGATGCCGAGGATGAAACCGAAGTCGCCCACGCGGTTGACCAGGAAGGCCTTCATGTTCGCGAAGATCGCGGTGGGCTTGTTGAACCAGAAGCCGATCAGCAGGTACGACACCAGGCCCACCGCTTCCCAGCCGAAGAACAGCTGGAGCATGTTGTTGCTCATGACGAGCATCAGCATCGAGAAGGTGAACAGCGAGATGTACGCGAAGAAACGGTTGTAGCCGTCGTCCTCTTCCATGTAGCCGATGGTGTAGATGTGGACCATCAGCGACACGAAGGTCACGACGCACATCATCATGGCGGTGAGGCCGTCGACCATGAAGCCGACTTCCATCTTCAGGCCGCCGACCACCATCCATTCGTAGATGGTCTCGTTGAAGCGGGCGCCGTCGGCGATCACGCTCTTGAGCGTCATCGCCGAGATGATGAAGGCGACCAGCACGCCGAGGATGGTCAGCGAGTGCGTGACCTTGCGGCCGATGTGATTGCCGCCGAACTTGGTGCCGAACACGCCGGCAAGGGCTGCGCCGACCAGGGGTGCCAGCGGCACGGCCAGCAGTGTGGATGCGGAAAGGGTTGCGCTCATGTTGCTGTCAACCCTTGAGCGAGTTGAGTTCGTCGACGTTGATGTTCGACCTGTTGCGGAACAGCAGGACCAGCAGTGCCAGCCCGATGGCCGACTCGGCCGCGGCCACCGTCAGGATGAAGAACACGAAGATCTGGCCGTGCATGTCGCCCAGGAAGTGCGAGAAGGCCACGAAGTTCATGTTGACGGCCAGGAGCATCAGCTCGATGGCCATCAGCAGGACGATCAGGTTCTTGCGGTTCAGGAAGATGCCGATCACGGACAGCGCGAAAAGCATCGCGCCGAGCGAAAGAAAGTGTCCGAGCGTGAGCGTCATGCCTTGTTTTCCTTTGCAGCGTCCGCAGCTGCTGCTTCAGCCGCAACGGGTTCGGCCGCACGCGTCGCCGGCATCTGCACGATGCGCACGCGGTCGCGGGCCTTCACGCGAACCTGGTCGGCCGGGTTGACGTACTTGCTGTCCTTGCGAGTGCGCAGCGTCAGGGCAATGGCGGCCACGATGGCCACGAGCAGGATGACCGCGGCGATTTCCAGCGGGTAGAGATATTCGGAGTAGAGCAGCTTGCCCAGTTCGAGCGTATTGGAAGTGTTGGCCGCCGCACCGGCAACGGCGCGCGGCGCCTCGCCCAGGCGGAAGCCGCCCATGAGCACGGCCGCCATTTCGAGCGCGATCAGCGCACCTACGCCCGCCGCCAGCGGGAAGTGCTTCCAGAAGCCCTCCCGCAAGCTGTCGACGTTGATGTCCAGCATCATCACCACGAACAGGAACAGCACCATCACGGCGCCCACATACACGAGCACGAGCGAGATCGCGAGGAACTCGGCGCGCAGCAGCAGCCAGATGGCCGATGCCTGGAAGAAGGCCAGAACCAGGTACAGCGCGGCGTACACGGGGTTGCGGGCGGTGATGACGCGGAATGCTGCGAACAGCAGCACCACGGCAAACAGATAGAACAGACCGGTCTTGACGTCCATTGGAATTCGAATTGGTACGGGTTTCGGGCTGAACCAGGTCAGCGGTACTTGGCGTCGGCCGCCTTGTTCGCTGCGATTTCCTTCTCGTAGCGGTCACCCACGGCCAGCAGCATGTCCTTGGTGAAGTACAGGTCGCCGCGCTTTTCGCCGTGGTACTCGAAGATATGCGTCTCGACGATCGAGTCGACCGGGCAGCTTTCTTCGCAGAAGCCGCAGAAGATGCACTTGGTCAGGTCGATGTCGTAGCGCGTCGTGCGGCGCGAGCCGTCGTCGCGCACGTCCGATTCGATGGTGATGGCCAGCGCTGGGCAGACGGCCTCGCAGAGCTTGCAGGCGATGCAGCGTTCTTCGCCGTTCTCATAGCGGCGCAGCGCGTGCAGGCCGCGGAAGCGCGGCGACAGCGGCGTCTTCTCTTCGGGGAACTGCACCGTGATCTTGCGGGCGAAGGCGTACTTGCCGGTGATGGCCAGGCCCTTGAACAGCTCGAACAGCATGAAGCTGCTCAGGAAGTCCTTGAGCGAGAAAGGCGCGGATGGTGTTGCGGTGTGCGCAGCAGACATGATGTTGGCGCTCCCTGTTATTTCCAGATGTTGAACGGCGTCTGCATCCAGCCACCGACCACGACCAGCCACACGAGCGTGACGGGAATGAAGATCTTCCAGCCCAGACGCATGATCTGGTCATAGCGGAAGCGCGGGAACGTCGAACGCACCCACAGGAACATGGTGACCACGCAGAAGGTCTTGAGGCCCAGCCAGATCCAGCCCGGGATGAAGCTCAGGAACTCGAACGGCGGCAGCCATCCGCCGAGGAACAGCACCACGGTCAGGATCGAGACGAGCCACATGTTGGCGTACTCGGCCAGGAAGAACATCGCGAAGCTCATGCCCGAGTACTCGATCATGTGGCCGGCCACGATTTCGGACTCACCTTCCACCACGTCGAAGGGGTGGCGGTTGGTTTCGGCAAGGCCCGAAATGAAGTAGACGACGAAGATCGGCAGCAGCGGCAGCCAGTTCCACGACAGGAAGCCGACGCCCATGTTGGCGAATATGCCCTTGCCCTGCACGTTGACGATTTCCGTCATGTTCAGGCTGCCGGTGACCATCAGCACCACGACGAAGCAGAAGCCCATCGCGATTTCGTAGCTCACCATCTGTGCCGAGGCGCGCAGCGCGCCCAGGAAAGCGTACTTCGAGTTCGATGCCCAGCCGGCGATGATCACGCCGTACACCTCGAGCGAGGTGATGGCCATCACGAACAGCAGGCCGGCGTTGATGTTCGCCAGCGCCACGTCGGGACCGAAGGGAATCACGGCCCACGCGGCCAGCGCCGGCATGATGGTCATGATCGGGCCGAGCAGGAACAGGCCCTTGTTGGCGACCGTCGGAAGAATGATTTCCTTGGTCATCAGCTTGAGCGCGTCGGCGATCGGCTGGAGCAGGCCCAGCGGTCCGATGCGGTTCGGGCCGATGCGGATCTGCGTGAAGCCGATGGCCTTGCGCTCCCACAGCGTGAGGTACGCCACGGCCAGCATCAGCGGAATGACGACGACGATGATCTTGATCAGCGTCCAGACCACCGGCCAGACCACGCCGGTCCACCAACCTGCGGCAACCAGCCCTTGGCCGAAGCCATGAATGGTGTCGACGATCATGCCAGTGCCTCCTCGGCACGAGCCGACACGTTCGAACCGGCCGATGCGTTGCGTGCGTCGGCGGTCAGTTGCAGCGACGGTGCGCGACGCACGATCGAATCCAGTTGGTAGATGCTCGCGACCACGGGTGCGGCAACCGCGCCGTTCGAAGCGGCGGCATTCGCGGACGTGGCATTGCTCAGCGCATTCGCCGGCACCGCGCCCTTGTCACCCACGGTGGCCAGCACTTCGGCGGTCGATTCGAACGCGAAGCCGGGCAGGCCCAGCAGGTTGGCCAGCACGCGCAGCACCTTCCAGGCCGGACGCGTTTCGCCCTGCGGCTTCACGACGGCGTGGAAACCTTGCAGGCGGCCTTCGGCATTGACGAAGGTGCCAGGGGTTTCGGTGAACGGTGCGATCGGCAGCAGCACGTCGCTGAATTCGAGGTTGGCCTTGAAGGGGCTCAGCGTGACGACCATCTGCGCATTGCCGATGACATCGGCGGCGGCAGCTCCGGCGGCCGAATCGAACACCGGCTCGGTGTTCAGCAGCAGCACGGCCTTCAGGCCGGAGCCGTCGGCGAGCATGCGGCCGGCATCGAGGCCGCCGTTCTTCGGGAAGGCGCCGACGATCTGCGCGCCCACGGTGTTGGCGGCTTCGGTCAGGTACCCGACGGTGGCGCCGGTCTGCGCGCCGATCCAGTTGGCCAGCGCCAGCAGGCTGCTCGCCTGGGCGTGGTGCGCGGCGGCGTTGCCGAGCAGGATGGCCTTGCGCTCGCCGCTCAGCAGTGAGGCGGCGATCGCCTTCGCGGTGGCATCAGGTGCGTTCTTCGGTGCCAGCGGCGCAGCTGCGCCGTTGGTCTCGCCGATGGCGGCGGCCACTGCTGCGAGTGCTTCGACCCACTGGCCGGCTTCGACGATGGACGACTGCGCCACGTTGATGGCCCAGGCGTCGCGGTCCGCCATCAAGCTTGCCGACGTGATCACCGACAGCGCGGCGCCCTTGCGCACGGCCTGGCGGATGCGCTGCGCGAACAGCGGGTGTTCCTTGCGCAGGTTCGAGCCCACGACCAGCGCGCGCTGCACTTGCGTGAGCGAGGCAATCGAGGTGCCGAGCCAGCGCACGCCTTCGAAGGCCGCGAATTCGGCGTTGCGCAGGCGGTAGTCGATGTTGTCGCTGCCGAGCTCACGCGTGAGCATGGTGGCGAGCTGCAGTTCTTCGAGCGTGCTGTGCGGGCTGACCAGCGTACCGATGCTCTGCGCGCCGTGGTCGGCCTTGATCTGCTTCAGGCCGTTGGCGACGTACTCGAGCGCCGTCTGCCAGTCGACCTGCTGCCACTGGCCGCCCTGCTTCAGCATGGGCTGCGTCAGGCGTTCCGGGCCGTTGAGGGCTTCGTACGAGAAGCGGTCGCGGTCGGCGATCCAGCATTCGTTGACGTCTTCGTTCTCGAGCGGCACCACGCGCATCACGCGGTTGTTCTTGACCTGGACGATCAGGTTGGCGCCGGTCGAATCGTGCGGGCTCACCGACTTGCGGCGCGACAGTTCCCAGGTGCGGGCGCTGTAGCGGAAGGGCTTGCTCGTGAGCGCGCCGACCGGGCAGATGTCGATCATGTTGCCCGAGAGCTCTGAGTCGACCGAGTCGCCCACGAAGGTTTCGATTTCGGAGTGCTCGCCGCGATTCGACATGCCGAGCTCCATCACGCCGGCCACTTCCTGGCCGAAGCGGACGCAGCGCGTGCAGTGGATGCAGCGGCTCATCTCTTCCATGCTGATCAGCGGGCCGACGTCCTTGTGGAAGACGACGCGCTTTTCCTCTTCGTAGCGCGAAGAGGAACCGCCGTAGCCGACGGCCAGATCCTGCAGCTGGCACTCACCGCCCTGGTCGCAGATCGGGCAATCCAGCGGGTGGTTGATCAGGAGGAACTCCATGACCGACTGCTGCGCCTTGATGGCCTTCTCGCTCTTGGTGCGGACGATCATGCCCTGCGTGACGGGCGTGGCGCAGGCCGGCATCGGCTTGGGCGCCTTTTCCACGTCCACGAGGCACATGCGGCAGTTGGCCGCGATGCTCAGTTTCTTGTGATAGCAGAAGTGCGGGATGTACGTGCCGGCCTTGTCGGCCGCATGCATGACCATGCTGCCTTCGGCGACTTCGACCTTCTTGCCGTCGAGTTCGATTTCAACCATATGTGTGTTTCTCGCGCTCAGGCCTTGACGGGCGCTTTCGGTACGTAGCCCGGGATCAGGGCCTCGAACTCGTGACGGAAATGCTTGATCATGGCGCGCACCGGCATCGCCGCCGCGTCGCCGAGGGCGCAGATCGTGCGCCCCTGGATGTTGTCGGCCACCGAGTTCAGCAGGTCCATGTCGGACGCCCTGCCCTGCCCATTGTGGATGCGGTCCACCACGCGGTAGAGCCAGCCCGTGCCTTCGCGGCAGGGCGTGCACTGGCCGCAGGACTCGTGCATGTAGAAGTACGACAGGCGGCGCAGCGACTCGACCATCGAGCGGCTGTCGTCCATGACGATGACCGCGCCCGAGCCCAGCATCGAGCCGGCCTTGGAGATGGAGTCGTAGTCCATCGTGCAGTCCATCATGATCGACGCAGGCAGCACCGGGGCAGACGAACCACCGGGAATCACCGCCTTCAGCGTGCGGCCCTTGCGCACGCCGCCGGCCAGCTCGAGGAGCTTGGAGAACGGGGTGCCCATCGGGACTTCGTAGTTGCCGGGCAGCTCGACGTCACCGCTCACCGAGTAGATCTTGGTGCCGCCGTTGTTCGGCTTGCCGCACTCGAGGTATGCCTGGCCGCCGTTGCGGATGATCCAGGGCACCGCCGCGAAGGTCTCGGTGTTGTTGATGGTGGTCGGCTTGCCGTACAGGCCGAAGCTCGCCGGGAACGGCGGCTTGAAGCGCGGCTGGCCCTTCTTGCCTTCGAGCGATTCGAGCAGCGCGGTTTCCTCGCCGCAGATGTAGGCGCCGAAGCCGTGAGCCGCGTGCAACTGGAAGTTGTACGTGCTGCCCATGATCTTGTCGCCGAGGTAGCCGGCGGCGCGCGCTTCTTCAAGCGCTTCCTCGAAGCGATCGTAGGTCTGGAAGATCTCGCCGTGGATGTAGTTGTAGCCCACGCTGATGCCCATCGCGTATGCGGCGATGGCCATGCCTTCGATCACGATGTGCGGGTTGAACTGCAGGATGTCGCGGTCCTTGCACGTACCCGGCTCGCCTTCGTCCGAATTGCAGACGAGGTACTTCTGGCCCGGAAACTGGCGGGGCATGAAGCTCCACTTCAGGCCCGTCGGGAAACCGGCGCCGCCGCGGCCGCGCAGGCCCGAGGCCTTGACTTCGGCAATCACCTGGTCGGGCGTGAGGCCCTCGGTGAGGATCTTGCGCAGGGCCTGGTAGCCGCCGCGCGCCTCGTAGTCGGCCAGGCGCCAGTTGGTGCCATCGAGGCCCGCGTAGATCTGCGGCTCGATGTGGCGGTCATGGAAACAGGTCTGGACACCCGTCGCCTGGAACTGCTGGAGCACTTGTTCGGGTGACATCAGGAAGCCTCCCCCTTGGTGGCCGGCGCGGCGTTGCGCAGGCCGTCGACCAGCTGGTCGAGCTTCTCGTTGGTCATGAAGCTGCACATCGTGCGGTCGTTGACCAGCATCACGGGCGAATCAGCGCAGGCGCCGAGGCATTCGCTCTGCTGCAGCGTGAACAGGCCGTCGGTCGTGGTCTCGCCCATCTTGATGCCGAGCTTCTTCTCGAGATGCACGAGGGCGGTGACGCCGTCGCGCAGCTGGCAAGGCAGGTTGGTGCACACGTTGAGCTTGAACTTGCCCACCGGATGCTGGTTGTACATGTTGTAGAAGGTCGTCACCTCGTGCACGGCGATGGGCGCCATGCCGAGGTAGTCGGCGATCTCGCGCTCGCGCTGCAGGCTGACGTAGCCCTCGTCCTGCTGGACGATGGACAGGCAGGCCATCACGGCCGACTGCTTGCCCGCTTCGGGGTACTTCGCCACCTCGCGCGCAAAGCGCTCGAGGATCGCAGGCTCCAGAGGGGCAGAAGGCGCCGAGGGCGCCGTGTCATGGTGGTGGGTCGAGGAAGTCATTCGCTCTTTCTCACCTGTCGATCTCGCCGAACACGATGTCCATCGTGCCGATCACCGCGACAGCGTCGGCGATCATGTGACCGCGCGACATTTCGTCGAGGGCGGCGAGGTGCGGGAAACCAGGGGCGCGGATCTTCAAGCGGTACGGCTTGTTGGCGCCGTCGCTCACGAGATAGATGCCGAACTCGCCCTTCGGATGCTCGACGGCGGCATACGCCTCGCCTTCGGGCACATGGAAGCCTTCGGTGAAGAGCTTGAAATGGTGGATCAGCTCCTCCATGTTCGCCTTCATCGATTCGCGCGCGGGCGCGGCGACCTTGTGGTTGTCGGTGATGACAGGACCGGGGTTGGCACGCAGCCAGGCCGAGCACTGCTGGATGATCCGGTTGGCCTGGCGCATCTCTTCGACGCGAACCAGGTAGCGGTCGTAGCAGTCGCCGGTCTTGCCGACGGGCACGTCGAACTGCATGCGGTCGTAGACGTCGTAGGGCTGCTTCTTGCGCAGGTCCCATTCGATGCCCGAGCCGCGCAGCATGGGGCCGGTGAAGCCGAGGTTCAGCGCGCGCTCCGGCGAGACCACGCCGATGCCCACGGTGCGCTGCTTCCAGATGCGGTTGTCGGTGAGCAGCGTCTCGTACTCGTCGACCATCTTCGGGAAGCGCTTGCAGAAGTCGTCGACGAAGTCGAGCAGCGAGCCCTGGCGGTTCTCGTTGAGCTTCTCGATGGCCTTCGCGTTCTTGACCTTGCTGACCTTGTACTGCGGCATCGCATCCGGCAGGTCGCGGTACACGCCGCCCGGACGGAAGTACGCCGCGTGCATGCGCGCGCCAGAGACGGCCTCGTACATGTCGAACAGGTCTTCGCGCTCACGGAAGCAGTAGATGAGCATGTTCATCGCACCGCAGTCCAGGCCGTGAGCACCGAGCCACAGCAGGTGATTCAGCAGGCGGGTGATCTCGGCGAACATCACGCGGATGTACTGCGCGCGCTCCGGCACCTCGAGGCCCAGCATGCGCTCGATGGCAAGGCAGTAGGCGTGCTCGTTGCTCATCATCGACACGTAGTCGAGACGGTCCATGTACGGCAGCGACTGGATGAAGGTGCGCGATTCGGCAAGCTTCTCGGTGGCGCGGTGCAACAGGCCGATGTGGGGGTCGGCACGCTGGATCACTTCGCCGTCCAGCTCGAGCACGAGGCGCAGCACGCCGTGCGCTGCCGGGTGCTGGGGACCGAAGTTGAGTGTGTAGTTCTTGATTTCGGCCATATCAGTCAGTGCAAACCGCCGCCGTAGTTGTCTTCGCGGATCACGCGCGGGGTGATTTCGCGCGGCTCGATGGAAACCGGCTGGTAGACCACGCGCTTCTGCTCTTCGTCGTAACGCATCTCGACGTGACCCGACACCGGGAAGTCCTTGCGGAACGGATGGCCAATGAAGCCGTAGTCGGTCAGGATGCGGCGCAGGTCGTCGTGACCTTCGAACACGATGCCGTAGAGGTCGAAGGCCTCGCGCTCGAACCAGGTGGCGGCATTCCAGACGGACTGCAGCGAGTCGACAACAGGGAAGTCATCGCTGTCCGCGAACACCTTGAGGCGCAGGCGCTGGTTGAGGCTCACAGACATCAGGTGGGAGACGACGCCGTAGCGTGCGCCCTGCCACTCGCCTTCACGGTAGCTGGAGTAGTCCATGCCGCAGAGATCGATCAGCTGCTCGAAACGGCAGCCGGGCGCATCGCGCAGCAGCAAGGAGGCCTCGAGATAGTCGGCGGCGCCGACCACGACGGTCACTTCGCCGAGGGCAACGGTCACGCTCTTGGCCTTGGCGCCGAGAGTCTCGGCGACGGTGGCGCGCAGCACCTCCGGCGAAATTGCAAAGTCAGTCATCGTCGGCAATCCCTCAGGCGCGGGCAATGGTGTTGGTGCGGCGAATCTTCTGCTGCAACTGGATCACGCCGTAGAGCAAGGCCTCGGCGGTGGGCGGGCAACCCGGAACATAGACGTCGACCGGCACGATGCGGTCGCAGCCGCGCACGACCGAATAGCTGTAGTGGTAGTAGCCACCGCCATTCGCGCACGAACCCATGGAGAGAACCCAGCGCGGCTCGGGCATCTGGTCGTAGACCTTGCGCAGAGCCGGAGCCATCTTGTTGCACAGCGTGCCGGCCACGATCATCAGATCGGACTGGCGCGGGCTGGGGCGGAACAGCATGCCGAAGCGGTCGATATCATAGCGGGCGGCGCCCGCGTGCATCATCTCCACCGCACAGCATGCAAGGCCGAAGGTCATCGGCCAGAGAGAACCAGTCTTCGCCCAGTTGACGACCGAATCGTAGGTCGTGGTGACGAAGCCTTCCTTGAGAACGCCTTCAATGGCCATCGTGTTTCTTCCTTGTCATTCCCAGTCGAGCGCACCCTTTTTCCACTCGTAGGCGAAGCCCACGACGAGGATGGCGAGAAAGATCATCATGGCCCAGAAGCCGACAGCACCGATCTCCTTGAGCGCAATGGCCCACGGAAAGAGAAAGGCAATCTCGAGATCGAACAGGATGAAGAGAATCGCGACGAGGTAATAGCGCACGTCGAACTTCATGCGCGCATCCTCGAAGGCTTCAAAGCCACACTCGTAGGGAGCGTTCTTTGCGGCGTCGGGCCTGTTGGGGCCGAGAATGTATCCGATGACCTGAGGGGCGACGCCTACGCCGACTCCGACCAGAATGAACAAAAGGACGGGGAGGTAGGAATCGAGATTCATCGAGAGTTTTTCACCGCTTGCCACCGGCAGGAAGAACCTCTGGATGAGGTTTTCTGCCGATGAGATTTGGTGCGGTCGGCGAGACTCGAACTCGCACAGCTTTCGCCACTACCCCCTCAAGATAGCGTGTCTACCAATTTCACCACGACCGCGGTTTTTTCTGTTCGGATGGCATGAGGTACCCGCAAGAGGAATTTGGCTTTCCGAACAGATTTAGAGTTTACCCTGAAATGGAGCCATTTCTCACGGGCAACTCATGAAAACGAGTTGATTACTTGCTCGGAATCTGGCCCGCACCCGAAACAGGGGCTGCAGGAGCCGAAGCAGGAGCATTGGGAGCAGCAGCACCAGGAATTTCGTTGGCCGCACCGGAGGTCGGCGCAGCAGGCGCACCCACCGTTGCACGCTCCAGAAGACTGCCGCCGCCAGCGGGACGCGCGTGGCTGAAATAGGCAAGCAGCAGCGTGCATGCGAAGAACACGGCAGCGAGCACCGCCGTGGTGCGCGAGAGGAAGTTGGCACTGCCGCTGGCACCGAACAGGCTGCCCGCACTGCCGCTGCCGAAGGCCGCGCCCATGTCGGCGCCCTTGCCGTGCTGGATCAGGATCAGGCCGATCATTGCGAGGGCAGCCAGCATCTGCACGCCGACCAGAAGGTTGAGGACCAGGTTCATTCGTTCTTACTCCTAATTTGAGGCAGCCGTTGCGCGTTCAGCGCGCAGCGGCGGAAATGATCTGCAGAAAGTCGGGCGCCTTGAGCGATGCGCCACCGATGAGGCCGCCATCGATGTCGGCCTGTGCCAGCAGCTCGGCGGCATTCGCCGCATTCATGCTGCCGCCGTAGAGGATGCGGATGCCGGCGGCATGCTCGCTCGCCGCGTGATGCAGCTGTGCGCGCAGCACCGCGTGCACAGCCTGCGCCTGTTCGGGCGTGGCCGTCTTGCCCGTGCCGATGGCCCACACAGGCTCGTACGCCACGACGATCTCGCTGATGCAATGGCCGTTCACATGAATGACCGCAGCCAGCTGGCGCTTGACGACTTCTTCGGTCTGCCCTGCTTCGCGCTGTGCCAGCGTTTCGCCCACGCACACGATCGGCGTGATGCCGCCGGCCAGCGCCGCAGCCGTCTTGGCAGCGACCACATCGTCGGTCTCGCCGTGATACTGCCGGCGCTCCGAATGACCGACGATGGCATAACGCACACCGAAGTCCTTCAGCATCGCGGCCGACTGCTCGCCGGTGAACGCACCTTGCGGATGCGCCGAAATGTCCTGCGCACCGAGCCCCAGCGCCGGCGAACCCGCCAGCAGCGATTGCAGTTGCGCGAAGTAAGGCGCGGGCGCGCACAGGGCCACGTCGCAAGCCGCCGGGCTTGCGGCCAGGCCCTGCTGCAGGGCCTTCACCAGCGCCTCGTTGGCAGCCAGGCTGCCGTTCATCTTCCAGTTGCCGGCGATCAGCTTCTTCTTGGTTGTCATCGCGTTCGTCTTCTCGTCACTCACCATGTCAGCACGATCTTGCCGATGTGCTGGTTCGATTCCATCAGCGCATGAGCCTGGGCCGCACCGCTGGGCTCACCTGCTGCAGCAAAGGTGCTGTGGATCACGGGCTTGATCGCGCCGCTTTCCAGCAGCGGCCAGACCTTCTCGCGCAACGCCTTGGCGATGGCGCCCTTGAACGCCACCGGCCGCGGACGCAGCGTCGAGCCGGTGATCGTGAGCCGCCTGCGCAGCACGAGGCCCGCATTGATCTCGCTCTTCACGCCGCCCTGCACCGCGATGATGACCAGACGGCCGTCTTCAGCCAGGCATTCGACCTCGCGCGCCACGTAATCGCCCGCAACCATGTCGAGCACCACGTCCACGCCCTTGCCACCGGTGAGCTTCTTCGCCTCTTCGACGAAGTCACTCGTGCGGTAGTTGATGGCGTGGTCGGCGCCGAGCTTGAGGCAGGCTTCGCACTTGTCGTCGCTGCCGGCCGTGACGATCACGGTGGCGCCGAGCGCCTTGGCGATCTGGATCGCCGTGACGCCGATGCCGCTCGAGCCGCCCTGGATCAGCAGCGTCTCGCCCTTCTGCAGGCGGCCGCGCTCGAACACGTTGCTCCAGACGGTGAAGAAGGTCTCGGGCAGCGACGCCGCCTCGAGATCGCTCCACCCCTTGGGCACGGGCAGGCACTGCGCCACGGGCGCAACGCACAACTCGGCGTAGCCACCGCCGGCGATCAGCGCGCAGACGCGGTCGCCGACCTTGAAGCCCGCCTCGGCCAGCGCCGCGGCGTCGCCCGACACGATCTCGCCGGCCACTTCGAGGCCCGGCAGATCGGACGCACCCGGCGGCACAGGATAGTGCCCCTTGCGCTGCAACACGTCCGGACGATTGACGCCACTCGCCGCGACGCGGATCAGCAGCTCGCCCACGCCCGCCACAGGGTCGGGACGCTCGGCGACGCGCAGCACCTCGGGGGCGCCGTACGAAGTGATTTCAATGGCTTTCATGGTCCTTCGGCCTCCAACGCCCGCAGATGGGGCGAAGCTTGACGTTCAAAAGATAGCAGCGGCGGCCACAGGGACCGCCGTTGCGCCCTTCTTACTCCTGAGGCTCGCGCGGGGCCTGCTGCGGCTGCTCGCCGGCAGGGGCTTCGCTGCGCGGCTGCTGTTGCTGCTCGCCGTTGAAGCGCGGTGCGCGTTCGCCACGGTCGCCGCGATCACCACCACGGTCACCGCGATCGCCACGGTCGCCGCGTTCACGACGCTCGCCGCGGTCACCACGGTCTTCGCGGGGCGGGCGCTCGCTGTATTCCATGCCGGCCGGACGCTCGGTCAGGGCCTTCATGGACAGCTTGACGCGGCCCTTCTCATCCGTTTCCAGGACCTTGACCTTCACGATCTGGCCTTCGCTCAGATAGTCGGTCACCTTCTCGACGCGCTCGTGCGCGATCTGGCTGATGTGCAGCAGGCCGTCCTTGCCGGGCAGCAGGTTGATGAGCGCGCCGAAGTCCAGGATCTTGGTGACCGGGCCTTCGTAGACCTTGCCGATTTCGACTTCGGCCGTGATCTGCTCGATGCGCTTCTTGGCCAGCTCGGCCTTTTCCGGATCGGTCGAGGCGATGGTGATGGTGCCGTCCTCGTCGATGTTGATCGTCGTGCCGGTCTCTTCCTGCAGGCCGCGGATGACGGCGCCGCCCTTGCCGATCACGTCGCGGATCTTCTCGGGGTTGATCTTCAGCGTGGTCAGGCGCGGAGCGAACTGCGACACGTCGGCCTTGGCCTCGCCCATCGCTTCCTGCATCTTGCCGAGGATGTGCATGCGCGCTTCCTTGGCCTGTGCCAGTGCGACCTGCATGATCTCCTTGGTGATGCCCTGGATCTTGATGTCCATCTGCAAGGCGGTGATGCCGTTGGTCGTGCCGGCCACCTTGAAGTCCATGTCACCCAGGTGATCTTCGTCGCCCAGGATGTCGGTCAGCACCGCGAAGCGGTTGTCTTCCTTGATCAGGCCCATGGCGATGCCGGCCACGTGCGCCTTCATGGGCACGCCGGCGTCCATCATCGAGAGGCAGCCGCCGCACACCGATGCCATCGACGACGAGCCGTTCGACTCGGTGATTTCCGACACCACGCGAACCGTGTACGGGAACTCTTCCTTGTTCGGCAGCACGGCGACGAGCGCGCGCTTGGCCAGGCGGCCGTGGCCGATTTCGCGGCGCTTGGTCGAGCCCATGCGGCCCACTTCGCCGGTGGCGAAGGGAGGCATGTTGTAGTGGAACAGGAAGCGGTCTTCGTACTCGCCGGCCAGCGCGTCGATGCGCTGCGCGTCGCGTTCGGTGCCGAGCGTGGTGATGACCAGCGCCTGCGTTTCGCCGCGCGTGAACAGGGCCGAACCGTGGGTGCGGGGCAGCACCGAGTTGCGGATCTCGATGGGGCGCACGGTGCGCGTGTCGCGGCCGTCGATGCGGGGTTCGCCCGACAGGATCTGGCTGCGCACGATCTTCGATTCGATGGCGAACAGCAGGTCGCTGACCTTGCCGGAGTCGAATTCGGCGCCTTCGGCCTTCAGGGCCTCGAGCACGCTGGCGTTGGCTTCGCGCAGGGCTTGCGTACGAGCCTGCTTGCTGCGGATCTGGTAGACGGCGCGCAGCTTGTCTTCGGCCAGGCCCTTGACCTTGGCGACGAAGGCTTCGTCTTCGGCGGGCGCCTGCCAGTCCCACACGGGCTTGCCGGCGTCGCGCACGAGTTCATGGATCGCGTTGATGGCGATGTTGGCCTGCTCGTGGCCGAACACCACGCCGCCCAGCATGATTTCTTCGCTGAGTTGCAGGGCTTCGGATTCGACCATCAGCACGGCGGCTTGCGTACCGGCGACGACGAGGTCCATCTGCGAATCCTTGCGGGCGGTCTGGCCCGGATTCAGCACGTACTGGCCGTTGATGTAGCCCACGCGGGCGGCACCGATCGGGCCGTTGAACGGCACGCCGGAGATCGACAGCGCGGCGCTCACGCCGATCATGGCGGCGATGTCGGCGTCGACTTCGGGGTTCAGCGAGATCGTGTGGATGACCACATGCACTTCGTTCAGGAAGCCTTCGGGGAACAGCGGGCGGATCGGGCGGTCGATCAGGCGGCTGGTCAGCGTTTCGTGCTCGCTGGGCTTGGCTTCGCGCTTGAAGAAGCTGCCGGGGATCTTGCCGGCGGCGTAGGTCTTCTCGATGTAGTCGACGGTCAGCGGGAAGAAGTCCTGGCCGGGCTTGGCCGACTTGGAGGCGACCACGGTCGCGAGGATGACGGTGCCGTCGATGTCGACGAGCACTGCGCCGCTGGCCTGGCGGGCGATTTCGCCCGTTTCCATGACCACGGTCTTGTCGCCCCATTGGAACGACTTGGTGACTTTGTTGAAGAGGCTCATGTTTTGCTCCTGTTTTGATAGCGAACTACACGGAGTCCGCAGGTGACGGAGGCTTCTCAGAACACGATGCCATTCCAGCGAAGCTCGGGGAGAACTTCATTGGAATGACACAGCTTCGCTCTGTTTGGGCACTCCGAAAGTGGATCGCGAAGTAAAAAACGCCTGAGCTAGCGGACTAACCCAGGCGTTTTTTCATGCGATTTGGATTACTTGCGCAGACCCAGCTTGGCGATCAGCGCGGTGTAGCGGTCGGCGTCCTTGGACTTGAGGTAGTCGAGGAGCTTGCGACGGCGGCTCACCATGCGCAGCAGGCCGCGACGACCGTGGTGGTCCTTGGCGTGCGTCTTGAAGTGGGGGGTGAGCTCGTTGATGCGGGCGGTCAGCAGTGCGACTTGCACTTCGGGGCTGCCGGTGTCGTTGGCGGCGCGGGCGTTGTCCTTGACAACTTCGGCCTTGATGGAGGCTGCGATCATGTTGATTTCCTTGTTCCGGGATGTTTGACTTGCGGCAAGGACTGGAACTGCCCTCGCCGTGCGCCTTGCGGCATGCAAAGCCTTGGAATTATAGCCCGACCGCCCTTCCCGGGCTTTTCGCCCCCTTGGAAGGCCCGGAAGGCCTTCCGTCGAGCGACGCCAGCCCCACCGCCCCCAGAACGCAGGCGGCCCCGCCGATCTGGGCCGGGCTGATGCTTTCCCCCAGCCACAGCGCCGCCAGCACCAGCGCCGAAACCGGCAGCACGGCGGTGAAAAGCGCCGCCTCGGCCCCATTCAGCCGGGAAGATCCGGCAAACCACAGCACGAAGCCCAGCACCGTGGGCACCAGGGCGTAGTAGGCCACACCGGCCAGGGCGTCCGCAGGCAGGGGCTGCACCCAGGCCCGCTCGAACAGGGCGGGCACCAGCGACAGCAGCAGCCCGAAAGCCGTCATCAGCGTGGACAGCGCCAGCGGACTCACCGGCACCCGCAGCCGCTTGTTGAGCAGGATGAACATCGCCTCGCAGACCACGGCGCCCAGCACCAGCAGGTTGCCGATCAGCGCCGCAGGGGATTTCGAGTCCCCTGCCGAAACCGCCCCCGCCCCAGGCCAGCTGATCGCCAGCACCCCCGCCGTCGCCAGCACGATGCTGCCCACCAGAAACCGCCCCGGCCGCTCGCGCAGCGCGATCACCGCCACCAGCGCGGCCACCGCCGGCAAGGTGCCCGCCACCACGCCCGCGCTGGCGGCCGGCGCCCAGCGCACGCCCAGGATCAGCAGCACCGTGTAGCCCACGCTTCCCAGCCCGGCCTGGCACACCAGCAGCGCCAGGTCGCGCCGATCGGGCCTCGGCCATGGCGTTCGGGTCAGCCGCAGCAGCACGAGGAACACAGGCAGCGCCAGCGCGAAGCGCAGCGCGGTCGCGGTGAAAGGCGGCAGCCCCGCCGCGATGACCTTGCTGGCCACCACCGTGCTCCCGACCGTGACCATTGCCAGCGCGCAAAGCGCCATGCCTTTCAACCGTTGCGACGACATCCCGGGCCTTTCCGAAAAGAAAACCCGAGCTTCGCGGCCCCTGCGCGCCGCGTATTGAACGAAATTGCAGCCGGCGTGCTACTTCTGCCGCGCCAGCCAGTCGCGCAGCCGCTCCACGCCCTTCACCAGCCGCTGCGGGTCCTTCGAGGCGAAGCACCAGCGCAGCCAGCCCTGCGCCTCGGGCGCGAAGGCATTGCCCGGCGCGAGCCCCAGGCCCGCCTCGGCCACCAGCCGCTTGGCCACCTCGAGCGAATCGCCGAAGCCTTCCAGACGGAAGAAGGCGTACATGCCGCCCTTGGCCGGCGCCACCTGCACGCCCGGCAACGCAGCCAGCAGCGGCACCAGCGTGTCGCGGCACTGCTTGAGGTGCGCCACCACGCGCGGCGTGATCTCGGCCGTGTGCTCGATGGCGGCGATGGCGGCGCGTTGCGTGAACACGCTGGCGCACGAGGTGTTGAACTCGATCAGCTTGCCGATGCCGTCCACCATCGAGGGCGGCAGCACCAGCCAGCCCAGGCGCCAGCCGGTCATCAGGAAGCTCTTGGAGAAGCTGTGCGTGACCACCAGGCGGTCATCGGGCTTCGAGATGTCGAGGAAGCTCGGCGCGCAGGCGTTGGGCGTGGGCTCGAAGTAGAGCCGCTCGTACACCTCGTCGGCCAGGATCCAGGTGCCGGTCTGGCGGCAGTGATCGAGCACGGCCTGCTGCTCCTCGCGGGTCATGGTCCAGCCCGTGGGATTGTTCGGCGCGTTGACGATCAGCAGCTTCGTCTTCGACGTGACCGCCGCGCGCAGCGCCGGCAGGTCGAGCGTCCACTGGCCATTCACCGGCACCAGCGGCAGCGTGCGCACGTGCGCGCCCATGATGGCGGGCTGCGCCGTCAGGTTGGGCCACACGGGCGTGACGGCGACCACGTCGTCGCCCGCGTCGACCAGCGCCTGCACGGCGAGCATCAACGCGCTCACGCCGCCCGAGGTGACGGCGATGCGCGCCGCATCGATCGTCGGATGCAGCGCGCTCGAATAGCGCGCGATGGCTTCGCGCAGCTCGGGCAGGCCGAGGTTGTGGGCGTAGAAGGTCTCGCCGCGCTGCAGCGATTCGATGGCCGCCTGGCGGACCACCTCGGGGGTGACTTCGTCGCTCTCGCCGAACCAGAAGGCCAGCACGTCGTCGCGGCCCATGCCGGCATTGGCGACTTCGCGGATCTTCGATGCTTCGAGGTTGTGGATGGCTTCACGCATGTCCGGTGTTCCTGTTCTTCGTCAACTTCAGGTCAAGGTTTCTTCATCTTGCACGAGGTCGGCAGCTCGGCGCGTTCGGGGGCGATCGTCTTGACCACGCGGAAGCCGTAGCCGGAGCCTTCCACGTCGAACTGCACGCCCGGCCTGCCCTGCCGGTCCATCACGCCGACCACGAGCTGCTGCTGGAACTGGTGGTCCGCCGCGCGCATGCGCCCGCGCTGGCCGTACAGGCTCACGTCGGCCTGCTCCAGCGCGCGCGCCACCGGCACCGCCTCGACGCTGCCGGCGCGCTCGACGGCCTGCACGAGCGCCTCGATCATCAGCTGCAGCCGCATGTGCACGTAGTCGTCGGATGGCTTCGGAAAGCGCGCCCGGAAGGCGCGATAGAAGGCCTCGGACTGTGCCGTCTGCACGTTGGGCAGCCAGTCGGCCACCGCGACCACACGCCCGATGCCCGCGTCGCCGATGGCCGCCGGCGCGCCCAGTGCATTGCCGTAGAAGGTGTAGAAGCTGCCGTTGAAGCCCGCTTCGCGCGCTGCCTTCACCAGCAGCGTGAGGTCGTTGCCCCAGTTGCCCGTGACCACCGCCTGCGCGCCGCTGGCGATGATCTTCGTTGCATAGGGCGCGAAGTCCTTCACCTTGCCCATGGGGTGCAGCTCGTCGCCGACGATCTCCACGTCGGGCCGCTGCGCGCCGAGCTGCCGGCGCGCCTCGCGCAGCACGGCCTGGCCGAAGCTGTAGTCCTGCCCGATCAGGTAGACGCGCTTGAGCGTTGCGTCGTCCTTCACCACGTCCATCAGCGCGGCCATGCGCATGTCGGCGTGCGCGTCGAAGCGGAAGTGCCAGAAGCTGCAGCGCTCGTTCGTGAGCGAGGGATCGACCGCCGCGTAGTTCAGGAAGATCGCGCGCCGCGAAGGATCACGCTCATTGTTCTTGTCGATGGCGTCGATCAGCGCAGCAGCCGTGGCCGACGAATTGCCCTGCAGCACGATGCGTGCGCCGTCGTCCAGCGCGGCGCGCAGCGCGGAAAGCGCTTCCTCGTTCTGTCCCTTGCTGTCGTAGCGGTCGAGCTGCAACGGGCGCGCACCTCCGGGAACACCGGACAGCTTGACCCCGCCGCGCGCATTCACGCGCTCCACCGCCCACAGCAGGTTGCGAAACACCGCCTCTCCGGTGTTGGCGAAGGGCCCGCTCATGCTTTCGATGAGAGCCAGGCGAATGGGCGCGGGAGGCGTCTGCGCAAGCGCTGCGAAGGGCCTCGCGCATAGCGCCAGCGCCGCGAATTTCAAGGCCTCGCGACGCAAATTAAAGGGGGGACTCATTGTCTTGAAACGCGTGCCGCTGCGCCTAGATGAGGTCTCAAGCGGCACTCACGATTGAACGGCCGCGCAGTGTAAGGGACACACATTCCTTGTCCCCATTGTGTTGATTCAGGAGTTCTTCATCATGTTTTTCGCCCCTACCCTTCGCACCGCCCGCTTCGCTCCCCGCGCGTATGACCGCTCGTTCGAACGCTTCGTGAACGAAGCCTTCGCAGGCGCCCGCCGCTCGCCCCTGGTGGAGCAGGACGACAAGAGCTGGACCCTCTCGCTCGACGTTCCGGGCTTCGCGCGCGAAGACCTCGCGATCAGCATCGAAGGCGCCGTCCTGCGCATCGAAAGCAAGGCAGAAGCCAAGCGCCAGTTCAAGGCCGCCTACGAACTGCCGCAGGACATCGACGTGGCCGCCAGCGAAGCGAAGCTCGAGAACGGCGTGCTCACGCTGAAGCTCGGCAAGCTGGTGCCGGTGAGCCAGGCCATGCAGTTGCAAATCAACTAATTCGGCCTATGCCCACAAGAGGAAAATGTTAGTAAGGCCCGCTTTTTGACTTTAAACGAGCACCTTATTCACAATAGCGCTGGATAACGTCACATGATGTGACGTTTTCTTAGAACTTTCTTCTTCGTGGGCGTCTTGTAAACGCACTGAACTAGCTACGGTGCGGTTCGGGTGCCCCCAAAAGGCACCATGAAAACGCATCTTCAGCCCGCCAATCCCAACGAACAATCCGACACGCTCCTGGTGTTCCTGCCCGGGGCGTACCTGAAGCCCGACGAGTTCGAGCGCGAGGGCTTCATCGACGCGGTGCGCGAGCGCCATCTGGCGGCCGACGCCCTGCTGGTCGACGCGGACGTTTCCTACTACTACGAACAGACCCTGAGCGACCGCCTGCACACCGAGGTCATCGAGCCGCAGCGCGCCAAGGGCTACAAGTCGATCTGGCTCGTGGGCATTTCCATCGGCGGCTTCGGCGCGCTGATCCACGAACTGGCGCGGCCGGGCTCGGTCGACGGCATCGTGGCGCTCGCGCCCTACCTCGGACGCCGGGTGCTCGGCGCGGAGATCAAGAAGGCCGGCGGCCTACGCGCCTGGCAGGCTCCCACCGGGCCGCAGCCCGACGAAGAGCCCGACCGCAAGCTCTGGCCCTTCTTCCAGCAATACCTGGAAGCCAAGCCGTCGAAGAACCTTCCGCCGCTGTATCTCGGGTTCGGGCTCGAGGACCGCTTCGCCAGCAACCACAAGCTGCTGGCCGACGCCCTGCCGCCGGGGCGCGTCTTCACGACCGAAGGCGGCCACGACTGGCCGCAATGGCGCCAGCTATGGCGCAATGTGCTGGACGTGCTGCCGCTGCCGGCCGCCGGCAGGTCGCCGAAGCAAACGATTACGCAGTCTCAGGTAACGCCGCCTCGGGCTCGGACAGCGACGCCATGGGCCATCGCGGCCTGACGTCGAAGGCATAGCGCTCGCTCGCCTGCGACAGCCCCGACTGCAGCCGCATCGCGGCGGCCATGGCGATCATGGCGCCGTTGTCGGTGCACAGGTGCAGCTCGGGGTAGTGCACCCGCACCTTGCGCTTGGCGCAGGCCGCATTCAGCTGCTCGCGCAGGCTCCTGTTGGCCCCCACCCCACCGGCCACCACCAGCCGCTTGAGGCCGGTCTGGTCGAGCGCGGCAAGCGATTTCTTCAGCAGCACCTCGACGATGGCCGCCTGCGTGGACGCCGCCAGGTCCGCCTTGCGAGCCTCGAGTTCGTCGCCCAGCTTCTTGGCCTGGGTGAGCACCGCCGTCTTCAGACCGGCGAAAGAAAAGTCGAGATCGCCGCTGTGCAGCAGCGGGCGCGGCAGCTTGAAGGCCGCGGCATCGCCGCCCTCCGCCAGCTTCGCGAGCCACGGCCCGCCGGGGTACGGCAGCCCCATCAGCTTGGCGCTCTTGTCGAAGGCCTCGCCGGCCGCGTCGTCGATGGTCTCGCCGAGCAGTTCGTAGCGGCCCACTCCGTCCACGCGCATCAGCTGCGTGTGGCCGCCCGACACCAGCAGCGCGACGAACGGAAACTCCGGCGGATCGGCGCTCAGGAACGGCGACAGCAGGTGCCCTTCGAGGTGATGCACACCCAGCACCGGCTTGCCCAGCGCCACGCCCAGCGCACAGGCCACGCCGGCCCCCACCAGCAGTGCACCCGCGAGCCCCGGCCCGCGCGTGTAGGCCACCACGTCGATCTCGTCCAGCGAGCGGCCGGCTTCGGCCATGACCGTCTCGGTCAGCGGCAGCACACGGCGGATGTGGTCGCGGCTGGCCAGTTCGGGCACCACGCCGCCGTAGGCCTGGTGCATGGCGATCTGGCTGTGCAGCGCGTGCGAGCACAGCACCGGCAGCGCGCTGCCTTGCGACTCGACCAGCGCCACGCCGGTCTCGTCGCAGGATGATTCGATTCCCAACAAGAGCATGGCGCCGAGTGTAGGCGCGGGCCCCCGCCCGGCGCCCGCGAAGGGGCAAGCGGCGGCGATTGGTGCCTCGCGAGGCACGGATGTTGCAGTGACGGTGCAGAGCCTGCGCCCCACCATGAAATCCGGACTGAGTTTCCTCATCGCCGCCCGTCGCTGCGAAATCGACGAGCTGGACCGGCTCGCGCGCACCAGCGAGCTGGTGGGCCTGATCGGCCGGCTGGTCCACGCGCTGCAGCGCGAGCGCGGCATGTCGAACATGTTCCTCACCTCGCGCGGCGTCCGCTTCGCCGAGCAGCGCGGCCCGCAGATCGCCGAATGCGTCGTGCTCGAGCAGGAGGTCCGCGCCTGCTTCGACCAGCTCGAGGCCGACAACTACCACCGCGGCTCCGACGCCGGCAACAACGCGCGCCTGTTCAGCCGCATCGCCTGGGTGCTGCCGGGCCTGGACGCCCTGCCCGCCCTGCGCCGGCGCATCGACGCGCTCGAACTCAAGCCGGCCCAGTCCACCGCCGCCTTCGCCAAGCTCGTCGCCGGCCTGCTCTCGGTGGTGTTCGAGGCGGCCGACGGCGCCACCGACCCCGAGATCTCGCGCCTGCTGGTCGCAATGTTCAACTTCATGCAGGGCAAGGAGTTCGCCGGCCAGGAGCGCGCATTCGGCTCCGCCGCGCTCGCTCTGGGCCGCAGCGACGAGGCGCAGCGCCTGCAGTGGCTGCACCTGATCGAGTCGCAGGAGCGCTGCTTCCAGGTGTTCACCGATTTCTCGGGCGAAGAGGTGCTCGCGCTCTGGCGCGACAGCCAGCCCGACACCGAAGTGGCCGAGCTGGAGCGCATCCGCCGGCGAGGCGCAGTGTCCGCACCGGCCGACGTGCCGCTGAGCCAGGCCTGGTTCGACTGCTGCACCCGCCGCATCGATGCCATGAAGATCGTGGAGGAACGCCTGGCCGGCGACCTGCGCGCGCTGTGCGAGCACAAGACCGCGCAGGCCCGCAGCGAGCTTCGCGAGTACCGGCAGCTGCTGGACTCGCTGGCGCCCCAGGCCGGCGCCCTCTTCTTCGACGACGCCGATGCCCAGGCCGCCGCGCCGGCCCAGTTCGGCCGCCACCTGGAGCGCTCGGTGCTCGACATGGTCCGGGAGCAGTCGCGGCGCCTGCAGGCCATGAGCGACGAGCTCGAGACCGTGCGCGCCTCGCTCAACGAACGCAAGATCGTCGAACGCGCCAAGGGCCTGCTGATGGCGCATCGCCGCCTCAGCGAGGAAGACGCCCACAAGATGCTGCGCCAGACCGCCATGAACCAGAAGCGGCGGCTGGTCGACGTGGCCGAGTCGATGCTCGCGATGGCCGACTACCTGCCCATGCTCGACCGCGCACCGCCGCGTTGAAGCGAGCGGCTCCGGCGTTCAACTTGGTGCACTGCACAACAACCGTGCCACCGCCCTGCGCCACCCCGGCCGCCCCTTCACCCGCGACGCCCTGCGACTTCGTGCGATATCCAGCTACTTTCTTGATAGCAGCCGGCGAATCTCGAAGCTGGCACACCGCTTGCAAGCAATAAGTTCGTAGGCCCTCGATGGGTCTCCAGGCAGGCGGCACCCAACGGCGGGTGCTTCCCACCGAACCGGACAAAGGCGTCCCCATCCCGCAAGGGCTCGTTTTCGAGCAGCCCCTGCGCGGTGCGGACGCCTTTTCGTTTTTGTCTCGCCCTGTTTGTTTTGTTTGTCTTCAACCGGAGCCCCGCCCCATGACCGACCTGCTCAAAACCCGCCTCAGCCGACGCCGCGTACTGCAAGCCGCGGCCATCGGCGCCGCCGGCATCGACCCCGCCCTGCGCGCGGCCGTCTGGGCCCAGGGCTCCGACAAGCCCGAGAAGGAAGAAGTGAAGATCGGCTTCATCCCGCTGACCGACTGCGCCAGCGTGGTGATGGCATCGGTGCTTGGCATCGACAAGAAGTACGGCGTGAAGATCGTGCCCAGCAAGGAAGCCAGCTGGGCCGGCGTGCGCGACAAGCTGGCCAACGGCGAGCTGGATTTCGCCCACGTCCTCTACGGCCTGGTCTACGGCATGCACCTGGGCCTGAGCGGCCCGAAGAAGGACATGGCCGTGCTCATGACCCTCAACAACAACGGCCAGGCCATCACGCTGTCGAAGAAGCTCGCCGACAAGGGCGCGGTCGATGCCGCATCGCTCGCCAAGCTCATCGCCAGCGAGAAGCGCGAATACACCTTCGCGCAGACCTTCCCCACCGGCACGCACGCCATGTGGCTCTACTACTGGCTCGCATCGGCCGGCATCGACCCGTTCAAGGACGTGAAGAACATCACCGTGCCGCCTCCGCAGATGGTGGCCAACATGCGCGTGGGCAACATGGACGGCTACTGCGTGGGCGAGCCCTGGGGCCAGCGCGCCATCATGGACGGCATCGGCATCACCGCCATCACCACGCAGGACATCTGGAAGGACCACCCCGAGAAGGTGCTCGGCACCACCGGCGAGTTCGCGAAGAAATATCCCAACACGGCACGCGCAGTGACCGCCGCGATCCTCGAGGCCGGCAAGTGGATCGACACCGGCCTGCAGAACAAGAACAAGATGGCCGAGACCATCGCCGACAAGAGCTACGTCAACACCAGCGTGGACGCCATCAACCAGCGCATCCTGGGCCGCTACACCAACGGCCTGGGCAAGAGCTGGGACGACCCCAACCACATGAAGTTCTACAACGGCGGCGCCGTGACCTTCCCGTACCTCTCGGACGGCATGTGGTTCCTCACGCAGCACAAGCGCTGGGGCCTGCTGAAGGAGCACCCCGACTACCTGAAGGTGGCCACCGAGATCAACCGCATCGACATCTACAAGCAGGCCGCCGCCGCCACGCAGACGCCGGTGCCCAAGGAAACGATGCGCAGCAGCAAGCTCTTCGACGGCTCCGTCTGGGACGGCAAGGACCCGAAGAAGTACGCCGATTCCTTCAAGCTCCATGCATAGGGAGAACACCATGGTCAGCGCAGTCTTCCACTCGCCGCTCGATGTGGCCGCCGCCCAGTCGGCGCCCTCCGCCCCGCCCAAGCCGGCCGCCTCCAAGGTGGCGGCTCCGCAGCCGGTGCCGGCCCCCGCACCCGAGCCGCGCACCCGCGCACCGCTCGATCTGCGCGCCTTCTGGATGCGCGTGCTGCCGCCGCTCGCGGGCTTTGGCCTGCTGCTCTTGATCTGGGAGGTGGTGGCCATGAAGAGCACCACCGGCTTCCCCACGCCCGCGGCCACCTGGCAGCAGGCGGTGACGGTGTTCAGCGACCCGTTCTACAGCAAGGGCCCCAACGACCAGGGCGTGGGCTGGAACGTGCTCTCCTCGCTGCAGCGCGTGGCGATGGGCTTCGGCCTGGCGGCGCTGGTCGGCATTCCGGCCGGCTTCGCCATCGGGCGCTTCGAGTTCCTCTCGCGCATGTTCAACCCGCTGATCAGCCTGCTGCGCCCGGTGTCGCCGCTGGCCTGGCTGCCCATCGGCCTGCTGGTGTTCAAGGGCGCCAACCCGGCGGCCATCTGGACCATCTTCATCTGCTCGATCTGGCCGATGGTCATCAACACCGCCGTGGGCGTGCAGCGCGTGCCCACCGACTACATGAACGTGGCCAAGGTGCTGAACCTCAGCGAATGGAAGATCCTCACCAAGATCCTCTTCCCCGCCGTGCTGCCCTACATGCTGACCGGCGTGCGGCTGGCCGTGGGCACCGCCTGGCTGGTGATCGTGGCGGCCGAGATGCTCACCGGCGGCGTCGGCATCGGCTTCTGGGTGTGGGACGAGTGGAACAACCTCAACGTCGCCAACATCATCATCGCGATCTTCGTGATCGGCATCGTGGGGTTGGTGCTGGAGTTCGCGCTCATCAAGCTGGCAACGGCGTTCACGTTCGAAGAGGTGAAGTCATGACCGACGACAGCAAGTACATCGAGATCCACGGCGTCGAGCAGGCTTTCAAGACGCCCAAGGGCCGCTTCGTCGCGCTGCGCGACGTGAACCTGAACGTGGCCAAGGGCGAGTTCATCACGCTCATCGGCCACTCGGGCTGCGGCAAGTCGACGCTGCTGAACCTGATCGCCGGGCTCACCACGCCCACGCAGGGTTCGCTGCTGTGCGCCAACAAAGAGATCAAGGGCCCCGGCCCCGAGCGCGCGGTGGTGTTCCAGAACCACTCGCTGCTGCCCTGGCTGACCTGCTTCGAGAACGTGTACCTCGCGGTCGAGCGCGTGTTCGCGGCCAGCGAGAGCAAGGCCCAGCTTCGTGCACGCACCGACGCGGCACTGGCGCTGGTGGGCCTCACGCCCGCCGCGCAGAAGCGCCCCGGCGAAATCTCCGGCGGCATGAAGCAGCGCGTGGGCATCGCACGGGCGCTTTCGATGGAGCCCAAGGTGCTGCTGCTGGACGAGCCCTTCGGCGCGCTCGACGCCCTCACCCGCGCCAAGCTGCAGGACGAGCTGCTCGCCATCGTGCAGAAGACGCACAGCACCGTCGTCATGGTCACTCACGACGTGGACGAGGCCGTGCTGCTGAGCGATCGCATCGTGATGCTCACCAACGGCCCGGCCGCCACCATCGGCGAAGTGCTCGCGGTGGATATCCCGCGCCCGCGCAACCGCGTCGAGCTGGCGGAAGACCCGGTCTACGTGCATGCGCGCAAGGCGGTGATCGACTTCCTCTACACGCGCCAGGCGCACGTGGAGAAGGTCGCGGCCTGACAGATCGACGCGGCGTCCAGGCGCATCGAGCCATGATCGCCTTCCGGCGAACACCGCGGAACCGGCTTTGCCGGGCCGCAGGTGTTGCCCCCTGCAAGGGGGTTGGCGTAGCGACACGAAGTGCGCGAAGCCCTGGGGGTGTGCCAGGTTCAGGACATGATCACTTGCAGGCTGTGCTCGTACGACGCCGTGAGGCGTTCGAAGGTGTCGAGCAGCGCCTCGCTGGAACGCACCAGCGTGGCGCGTCCGTCGGCGCTGTCGAGCGCCTGCACGCCGCCGACCAGCCTCAGCCATTCGTCGCGCGCGCTCGCCAGCGCGGCGCGGATCTCGGCGGTGCTCAGCGGGGCGCGCTCCAGCTCGAGCAAGGCCGCTTCGAACTCGGCCATGGTCGGCACCAGCCGCGCGCTGGTGGCTTCTTCCTTCAGCGCGGCGGCCAGCAATGCGTCTTTCGCAAGCCGCTGCGCGCGCATGCGTTGCCGCCCGCAGATGTTGACGATGCGCAGCGCACGCCGCGCGCCCGAGGTTTCGAGCGCCTCGGTCAGGGCCTCGGCCGCAGCCAGCAGCACTTCGGCGCGACGGTCGATGTCGGCCAGCCCTGTCGCTGTCGGCTTCGCCGTGAGGGCATCCGCCAATCCGCTCCACGCGGCCTGCGCCTGCGCAAGCGCCTCGATACCGGCCGCACCGAGCCCGAGGGCCGCGAGATGATCCAGGTTCTGCTGCACCCGCTCGGACGACTGCGTGCGCAGCACCCGCGCCCGCTGCGCGTCGATGCCGCCCAGCAGCTGTGCCGCCAGGCGCACCAGCCGCTGCGAGAGCATGCGCAGCTGCCCGGCGCGGTTGATCGCGTCCGCCCACTGCGCCGCCTCGATGACCGAGCGCGACACCTCGCCGAGCCGCAGGTTGGCGTGCATCGCCGCGCCGCGCAGCAGGCCGAAGGCCTCGTCCTCGCCGATGCCGCGCGCGGACATCAGCAGGCCCTTGGCGCGGTCGACCCACTTGCGTTCGTCCATGCGGGTGCGCAGGTTCTCCAGTTCGGTGCGCAGGGCGGCCTCGCGCTGCCATCGGGCCTGGGCGCGCGCGGTCAATGCGGCGACCGAATCCGCGTCGACGGTGTCGATCTGCATCCAGGCGTGCACGCCGAGTCCGACCAGTTCCTCGTGCCCTGTGCCGCTCAAGGCCGCGCTGGCAAGGCTCAGCGCGCACGGCGGCTGGCCGGACCACGTGCGCAAGGCATCGAGCAGCTCAGGCGTAACCAGCGGCAACCAGATCAGCGCCTGCCCGGGAGCCAGCGCCTCGACCTGCCGGGCGAAGCCGGCGCAGTCCGCAAGGCCGAGCACATCGAGTCCGGCACCCGAAAGCGCCTGCGCAAGCGCCTCGGGCAGCACCAAGCCGGCAGGTTGATCGGGCAGGACAACGAGAAGCGACATCTTTATGGGAAAGCGGTGTGGGAACGCACCGCGAGCATAGGCCACGCCAACGCGAACTCGCAGGCACGCCTCTTGCATGAAACAGGGCGCGGTGTAACGAAGCACCGCTTTGGTGAAGAGGCTGCAGGCTCCTGCATCCGGCCCGGCAACGCACATGCCGCGCGCACCTCCACGTCGACAGCGTCCGCTGCCGGCACCCCGCTCCCAACCCCGTCCGTCGACACGGCCTCTCCAGGGCCGCGCCGCGGCTTTTTGCATCTTTGAACGCCATGTCAGGTTTCAGGAATTTCTTGCAGTCAGGCCACAGTCCGACACTGTTCGCGGCCTTCCTGTACTTCTCGTTCTCCTGCTGCATCTGGGTGCTGAACGGCGCCATGGCGCCCTTCATCGGCGAGACCTTCAGCCTCTCGCCCGCGCAGAAGGGGCTGATGCTGTCGGTGCCGATCATCGCGGGCGCGCTCATGCGCTTTCCGCTGGGCATCCTCTCGCAGTACATCGGGCGCAAGAAGGCCACGCTGGTCGAGATGGCGCTGATCGCGGTGGCGATGCTCTTCGGCTTCTTCTTCGTGAAGAGCTTCAACGACCTGCTCGCCATGGGCGTGCTGCTGGGCATCGCGGGCGCGAGCTTCGGCGTGGCGCTGTCGCTGGGCTCGGGCTGGTTCCCGCCGCAGCACAAGGGCCTGGCCATGGGCCTGGTGGGCGCGGGCAACGTGGGCACGGCCGTGTCGGTGCTAGTGGCGCCGCCGCTGGCCAACTGGCTGGGCTGGCAGGCGGTGTACGGCGTGGCCGCCGTCGCCATCCTCATTCCGATGGTCGTGATGGTGCTCTTCGCCAAGGAGCCGCCGGACGTGAACGCCCATTCGAGCTTCCGCGAGCACATCGCCTGCCTGTTCGAAAAAGACGGCTGGGTGTTCAGCCTGATCTACGGCGTGACCTTCGGCGGCTTCATCGGCCTCACGACCTTTCTGCCCTCGTACTACTACGACCAGTTCGGCGTGAGCAAGGTGCAGGCCGGCCAGCTGACCATGCTCGCGGCCTTCATGGGCGCGGCGGTGCGCATCGTGGGCGGCTGGATCTCCGACCGCTGGGGCGGCGTGAACACGCTCACCGTGGTCCTGCTGCTGGTGACCGCGAGCCTCGTGCTGGTGGGCTTCTCCTCGGCCTCGCTGACCGTCACCACGCTGGTGCTGATCGTCTGCTTCGCGGCACTGGGCGCGGGCAACGGCGCGTTGTTCCAGCTGGTGCCGCTGCGCTGGCCCGCGAGCACGGCGGTGGCCGGCTCGATGATCGGCGAGATCGGCGCCCTGGGCGGCGGCCTCGTGCCCAACGCCATGGGCCTGTCGAAGCAGTATCTCGGCAGCTACCTCTGGGGCTTCATCTTCTTCGCGGCGCTCTCGCTCGTGATGCTGGGCGTGATGCGCGTGATGCAGATCCGCTGGACCCGCACCTGGGCCGAGAAGGGTGGCCGTGCGCGCGTCACGCCGGCGCCCGCCCCTGCGGCCGCCAACCACGTTCGCAAGGCAGCACGCTCATGACTCGCCCCGCCCGCATCCGCTCAGCGTGGCAGGAAGAGCAGCCACACGATGAGCAGCACGTTGAACAGCACCGAAACGCCCAGCGCCAGCTGGTAGAGCGCGAGCGGATCGCGGCGGATCAGCGGCGTGGCGGCGGGCGCGTTCACTGGACGGGATGCACCGCGCTCGAGCGCGAGCAGCAGTTCCTCGGCGGTTTCGAAGCGCTCGCGCGGATCGCGGGCGACGGCCTTGCGCACCAGATGGTCGAGCCAGATCGGCACGTCGGGTCGCAGGCGCGAGAGCGCGACGGGGTCGCGCCGGTAGCGCGCCACCTGGTAGGGCTCGATCTCGCCGTAGGGCAGATGGCCGGTGAGCCACTGGTAGAGCGTGACGCCGAGGGCGAACAGGTCGCTGCCCGCGTCGGCGGTACCGCCCTCTTCCCACTGCTCGGGATTGATGTAGCTGGGCGTGCCCGCATGCAGCTCGCGCTGGGCCGCGCCCTCCCGGCCGGACAGCGCCACGCCCAGGTCGAGGATGCGCCAGCGGCCGTCTTCGCCCAGGTGCAGGTTGCCGGGCTTGATGTCACGGTGGATCACGCCCTGGCGATGCAGCCGGCCGAGCGCGCGGCTGAGCTCGATGCCGGCAGCCACCACCTCGGCCACCGCGCCGCGCGGGTTGGCCTTGCGCAGCTGCTCCAGCGTGCGCCCGCCGTGCCAGTCGAACACGACGTACAGCGCGCTCGCGTTCTCGGCACGCTCGTGCACGCGGACGAAGCCGCTTCCGCCGGCGCCACCGACGCGCAGCCCCAGCCACGCCTCGTGCGCCAGCATCGCGCGCTCCTGCGGGTCGCCGGCGCGCGAGGGATGCAGCGTCTTCAGCGCGACCAGCTCGCGCGTGACCGGATGGCGCGCCTGGTACAGCAGGTGCACGCCGGTGTCGGCCACCAGCGCGGTGACGGCGTAGCCGTCGAGCACGTCGCCCACCTTCAGCGCGGGCGGCGGTGCGAGCCGGCGGCCGTCGCCGAGTTCGTCGTCGAGCTGCCGGGCGTCGAGCCCCACCACGCGAATGACCAGCGCGGTCGCGTTGTCGCGCGTGCCGGCGTCGAGCGCCGCGTTCACCAGCGCATCGCTGGCCGCCTCGGCGTCGCCCTGCAGAGCCAGCGCAGCCACCTGCTGCGGCCTGAGCACGCCGTGCACGCCGTCGGAAGTGAGCACGAAGCAGTCGCCCACGCGAACGTCGCCCTGCACGTAGTCGACGCGCACCTGGTCGTCGAGGCCGATGGCGCGCGTCAGGCGGCTGCGCATGTCGGGATGGTCGAAGGCGTGGTCCTGCGTGAGCGGCACGGCAGCCTCGCCGCCGGCGCGCACGCGCCAGGCGCGGGTGTCGCCCACGTGGGCGAGCGTGTAGCTCTGGCCGTGCAGCACCAGTGCGGTGAGCGTGGTGAGCGCGGTGCCGCCCTCTTCCCTGCTCTGGCGGCGGCGGTTGTGATCGGCCAGCCAGCCGTTCTGCGCGGCGACCAGCCGGTCGAGCGCGGCGGTCGGCTCCCAGGTGGCGGGCGTGGCGAAGTAGTCGGCCAGAAGGCCCATCACCGTGGTCTGCGCCGCTTCGCGGCCGTGGCCGCCGCTGGACACGCCGTCGGCAATCGCGGCGATGAGCCCGCGCGCCTCGTCGCCCGGCGGCGCATGCACCGCGCCGGCGAAGTCCTCGTTCACCTCGCGCGGTCCGCGCCGGCTGCTGTAGCCGATGTCCACTTCAAAGCTCATGGCGCGATTCTCCACGCGCGCCAGGGGCACCTGTCTGCTTGATGACGTTTGCTTGATTTCCAGGAAAGGCGAAGCCCCATGAAGAAAATGAAACTCGTGATGGTCGGCAACGGCATGGCCGGCGTGCGCACGCTCGAGGAGCTGCTGAAGATCGCGCCCGACCTGTACGACATCACCGTCTTCGGCGCGGAGCCGCATCCCAACTACAACCGCATCCTGCTGTCGCCGGTGCTCGCGGGCGAGCAGACGATCGACGAGATCGTGCTCAACAGCTGGGAGTGGTACTCCGAGAACAACATCACGCTGCACGCCGGCAAGAAGGTGGTGGAGGTCGACCGCGTCAAGCGCATCGTGCGTGCCGAGGATGGCACCGAGGCCGCCTACGACCGCCTGCTGATGTGCACCGGCTCCAACCCCTTCATGCTGCCGGTGCCCGGCAAGGACCTGAAGGGCGTGATCGCCTACCGCGACATCGCCGACACCGACTACATGATCGAGACCGCGCGCACGCACAAGAACGCGGTGGTCATCGGCGGCGGCCTGCTGGGCCTGGAAGCCGCCAACGGCCTGATGCTGCGCGGCATGAACGTGACCGTGGTGCACGTCATGCCCTGGCTGATGGAGCGCCAGCTCGACGACGTGGCGGGCAAGCTGCTGCAGAAGTCGCTGGAAGACCGCGGCCTGAAGTTCCTGATGGGCGCGCAGACGCAGGACCTGGTCGGCGGGGAAGATGGCCGCGTGAAGGCCATCCGCTTCAAGGACGGCACCGAAACCGCCGCCGACCTGGTGGTGATGGCCGTCGGCATCCGCCCCAACGTGGAGCTGGCCGAGAAGATGCGGCTGCACTGCAACCGCGGCATCGTCGTCACCGACACCATGCAGACCGTGACCGACGCGCGCATCTACTCGGTGGGCGAATGCGCGGCGCACCGCGGCATCGCCTACGGCTTGGTGGCACCGCTGTTCGAGCAGGCCAAGGTGGCGGCCAACCACCTGGCGCAGTTCGGCATCGGCCGCTACCTGGGTTCGCTCACGTCCACCAAGCTGAAGGTGACGGGCATCGACCTGTTCTCGGCCGGCGAATTCATGGGCGGCGAAGGCACCGAAGAGATCGTCATGAGCGACCCCTTCGGCGGGGTCTACAAGAAGCTGGTCATCAAGGACGACAAGCTGGTGGGCGCCTGCCTCTACGGAGACACGGTGGACGGCAGCTGGTACTTCAAGCTGCTGCGCGACGGCCGCAGCGTGCACGACATCCGCGACAAGCTGATGTTCGGCGAATCGAACATCGGCGACACCGGCCACGAGGGCCACAACAAGGCCGCGAGCATGCCCGACGACGCCGAGGTCTGCGGCTGCAACGGCGTGAACAAGGGCACCATCTGCAAGGCCATCAAGGAAAAGGGCCTGTTCACGCTCGACGAGGTGAAGAAGCACACCAAGGCCAGCGCGAGCTGCGGCTCGTGCACCGGGCTGGTCGAGCAGATCCTGATGTTCACCGCCGGCGGCGACTACTCCGCCACGCCGAAGAAGAAGGCCGTGTGCGGCTGCACCGACGCGAGCCACCAGGACGTGCGCGACGCCATCCGCAAGGAGCACTACCTGACGCACGACGAGGTGTACCGCAACCTCGGCTGGCGCACGCCCAACGGCTGCTCCACCTGCCGCCCGGCCATCAACTACTACCTGATCAGCACCTGGCCCAAGGAGGCGAAGGACGATCCGCAGAGCCGCTTCATCAACGAGCGCAGCCACGCCAACATCCAGAAGGACGGCACCTACTCCGTCATTCCGCGCATGTGGGGCGGCCACACCACGCCCGACGAGCTGCGCCGCATCGCGGACGCGGCCGACAAGTACAAGATCCCGACCGTCAAGGTCACGGGCGGCCAGCGCATCGACCTGCTGGGCGTGAAGAAGGAAGACCTGGAGAACGTCTGGAAGGACATCGGCATGCCCAGCGGCTTCGCCTACGCCAAGTCGCTGCGCACGGTGAAGACCTGCGTGGGCAGCGAGTGGTGCCGCTTCGGCACGCAGGACTCCACGCAGATGGGCAAGGACCTGGAGCGCGCGCTGTGGGCCATGTACTCGCCGCACAAGGTCAAGCTGGCCGTCTCGGGCTGCCCGCGCAACTGCGCCGAGGCCGGCATCAAGGACGTGGGCGTGATCGGCGTCGACTCCGGCTGGGAGCTCTACGTGGGTGGCAACGGCGGCATCAAGACCGAGGTGGCGCAGTTCCTGGTGAAGGTGAAGACGGCCGCCGAGGTGATGGAGTACTCGGGCGCCTTCCTGCAGCTCTACCGCGAGGAAGGCTGGTACCTGGAGCGCACGGTGCACTACATCGGCCGCGTGGGCCTGGACTACGTGAAGAAGAAGATCCTCGACGACGCAGAGGGCCGCAAGGCGCTGTGGGAGCGTCTGCAGTTCGCGCTCGACGGCGAGCCCGATCCGTGGTTCGAGTCGGCGCAGGCCTCGGTCGACGTGCGGCAGTTCACGCCGCTGACGGTCTGAGCGGAGAAGACGGGTTGAAACGCAGAGTCTTCATCGCTTCCGCGGCCGCCGCCGGCATGGGCCTGGGCGCGGCCACGGTCGCGCATGCCCAGGTCACCGACCTCAACGACGCGATCAACAAGGCCGGCCGCCAGCGCATGCTGTCGCAGCGCGCCAGCAAGGCCTACCTTGCGCTGGTGCAGAAGGTGGAGTCGCGCAACGCCCAGCAGGTGCTCGACAGGTCGATCGCGCTGTTCGAGCGCCAACTGGGCGAACTGAAGGCCTTCGCGCCCAGCCCGGCCATCCGCGCCACCTACGAATCGCTCGAGACGGCCTGGGGCGCGTTCAGGAACGAACTCACCGACGCCGCGCCGAGCAAGGAAGAAGCCGCCAGGGTCGTGAAGCTCGACGCCGCCGTGCTCGCGCTGGCCAACCAGGGCACCGGGCAGTACGAGGCCGCGTCGGGCAAGCCGGTGGGCAAGCTGGTCAACATCGCGGGCCGCCAGCGCATGCTGTCGCAGCGCATGGCCAAGTTCTACCTGGCCACCGCCATGCAGATCGACCCGGCGGCCAGCACGGCCGAGATCGGCAAGTCGCGCACCGAATTCGTGAGCGCGCTCGAAGTGCTGCGCAACGCACCCGAGGCCACGGCGCAGATCAGGCAGGAACTGGTGCTGGCCGACGCGCAATGGCTCTTCTTCAACCGGGGCCTGCAGCGCCTCGAAGGCGCCGGGGCATCGCCCGCGCTGATGTCCGACGTATTCGTGAGCAGCGAGAACCTGCTGGCGATCATGGATCGCGTCACCGGCCTGTATTCGGAAATCAAGACTTAGACGAGAGAGCCCCACCATGAGCGATTGGAAAGTCATCTGCCGCATCGACGACATCCCCGTGCTCGGCGCGCGCCGCGTGGCGCGGCCCGCCGGCCTGGACGTCGCCGTGTTCCGCAACGCCGAGAACGAGGTATTCGCGCTGCTCGACCGCTGCCCGCACAAGGGCGGCCCGCTGAGCCAGGGCATCGTGTTCGGCACCAGCGTGGCCTGCCCGCTGCACAACTGGGCCATCGGGCTGGACGACGGCTGCGCCAAGGCGCCCGACGAGGGCTGCACGCCGAAGTTCGCCGTGAAGGTGGAAGACGGCGTGGTGCACCTCGACGCCGCCGAGCTGGCGACGCATGCCATCGACCTGGAACGCCCGGTCGCCGGCCCGAAGCCTTTCGCCGTGCTGTCCGTTCTTCCGCTGGAATAACCCATGACGCGGGAGACCCGGTCCACCTGCCCGTACTGCGGCGTCGGCTGCGGGGTGATCATCGAGTCGACCGGCGACGAGATCACCGGCGTGCGCGGCGACCCGGAGCACCCGGCGAACTTCGGGCGGCTTTGCACCAAGGGCTCGACGCTGCATCTCACGGCCAGCGCCACCGTCACGCGGCAGACGCGCCTGCTGCAGCCCATGCAGCGCCTCGCGCGCGGCGAAGCGCCCGCGGCCGTCGCCTGGGACACCGCGCTGGACAACGCCGCCGGCAAGTTCGCGCAAGTGATTCGCGACCACGGCCCCGACTCGGTCGGCTTCTACGTGTCGGGCCAGCTGCTGACCGAGGACTACTACGTCTTCAACAAGCTCGCCAAGGGCCTGATCGGCACCAACAACATCGACACCAACTCGCGCCTGTGCATGAGCAGCGCCGTGGCCGGCTACAAGCAGACGCTGGGCGCCGATGCGCCGCCGGCCTGCTACGACGACCTGAAGGACGCGCAGTGCCTCTTCATCGTGGGCAGCAACACGGCCTGGGCGCACCCGATTCTCTTCCGCCGCATCGAGGACGCGAAGGCCGCGAACCCGGCGCTGAAGATCGTGGTGGCCGATCCGCGCCGCACCGACACGGTGGAGATCGCCGACCTGTTCCTGCCCATCCAGCCCGGCACCGACGTGATGCTGTTCAACGGCATGCTGCACCTGATGCTGTGGGAAGGCTGGATCGACGCGAAGTACATCGCGTCGCACACCAATGGCTTCGACGCGCTGAAGGCCACGGTGCGCGAGTGCACGCCGGAGAAGGTGGCGCAGGTCTGCGGCATCCCGAAGGAAGACCTGCTCGAGGCAGCGCGGCTCTTCGCCACCTCGCCAGCCACGCTGAGCCTGTATTGCCAGGGCCTGAACCAGTCGTCCAGCGGCACGGCGAAGAACGCCGCGCTCATCAACCTGCACCTGGCGACCGCGCAGATCGGCAAGCCCGGCGCCGGGCCTTTCTCGCTGACCGGCCAGCCCAACGCGATGGGCGGGCGCGAGGTGGGCGGCCTCGCCAACCTGCTGAGCGCGCACCGCGACCTGGCCAACCCCGATCACCGCGCCGAAGTGGCCGCGCTGTGGGGCGTGCCCTCGGTGCCTGAGAAGCCGGGCAAGACGGCAGTTGAGATGTTCCAGGCCGCGGCCGACGGCGAGATCCGCGCGCTCTGGATCGCCTGCACCAACCCGGCGCAGTCGATGCCCGACCAGGCCACGGTGCGGCGTGCGCTGGAGCGCGCCGAGTTCGTGGTGGTACAGGAGGCTTTCTCCACCACCGCCACCTGCGCCTTCGCCGACCTGCTGCTGCCCGCCACCACCTGGGGCGAAAAGGAAGGCACCGTGACCAACAGCGAGCGCCGCATCTCGCGCGTGCGCCCGGCCGTGCCGGCGCCGGGCGATGCGCGCAACGACTGGTCGATCGCGGTGGCCTTCGCGCACCGGCTCGAACGGCAGATGGGCCGCACCTTCACGCTGTTTCCCTACGAAACGGCCGAATCGGTCTGGAACGAGCACCGCGAATCCACGCGCGGCCGAGACCTCGACATCACCGGCATGAGCTACGCGATGCTGGAGACCGCAGGCCCGCAGCAATGGCCGCTGAAGGAAGGCGAAAGCACCGGCCGCGTGCGCCTGTACGAGGACGGCGCTTTCCCCACGCCCGACGGCCGCGCCCGCTTCGTCGACACCATCTACAAGCCGGTGGCCGAGGCGCGCGAGGCCCGCTACCCCTTCTCGCTGAACACCGGCCGCCTGCGCGACCAGTGGCACGGCATGAGCCGCACCGGCACGGCCGGGCGCCTGTTCGGCCACGTGTCCGAGCCCGTGGTGCAGATGAACGCGCAGGACATGGCACGCCGCCAGATCGGCGAAGGCGACCTGGTGCACCTGACCTCGAAGCGGGGCTCGATCATGCTGCCCGCGCGCGCCAGCGCCGAGGTGGGGCTGAGCCAGGCTTTCGTCGCCATGCACTGGGGCGAGGAATACCTGAGCGGCTGCTCGTCCAACGGTACGCGGCTGGCGGGCATCAACGCGCTGACCACGCCAGCCTTCTGCCCCACGTCGAAACAGCCGGAGCTGAAGCACACGCCGGTGAAGGTTCTCAAGGCCGAGCTGCCGTGGTCGCTGCTGGCCATGGCCTGGCTTCCCGCCGCCGAGGCGCTGGCCGCGCACCGCGCGCTGCAGCCGATGATGGCGCTGTTTCCGTTTGCGACCTGCGTGCCGTTTTCCGGCAACACGCAGGGCACCGAGCGCACCGGCATCCTCTTTCGTGCCGCCGCGCACGACGCACCCGACGACGCGCTGGTCGAGAAGATCGAGACGCTGCTCGGCCTGCAGGCCGCCGACGCGCTGCGCTACGCCGACCGCCGCCGCGGCCAGCGCCGGACGGCCCGGCTGGTGCGCCGTGCCGACGGCAGCGCAGGCCTCGAAGCCTTCCTGCTGGGCGGCGACACCAGCGCCGAAGCGTGGATCGCCACCCTGCTGCGCGAGGAACTGCCCGCGCAGAGCTACGGCCGCCTGCTGCTGTCGCCGGGCTCGAAGGCGCCGGTGGCGGTGCAGTCGCGCGGCAAGACGGTGTGCACCTGCTTTAACGTGGCGGACGTGGCGATCCAGACCGAACTGGCCCGCTGCACCGGCACCGCCGACGAGCGGCTGGCGAAGCTGCAGGGGGCGCTGAAGTGCGGCACCAACTGCGGCTCGTGCATTCCCGAGCTCAAGCGCATGGTGCGGGCGACGCCCGCCGAAGCGCTGGCGGAGGCCCCGTGACTGCACTGGGCATAAGCCGAATGACGTTTCGGCATAAGCGTTGCAGGACAATCCGCCTACCCATGGGAATCAGCCAATACATCAAGGAAATCGGCCGCGGCGCGCGAGGCGCCAAGCCGCTCACGCGCGAACAGGCCACCGACCTGTTCGGCCAGGTGCTGGACGGCACCGTGACCGACCTCGAGATCGGCGGCTTCTGCCTGGCCATGCGCATCAAGGGCGAGACGCCCGAGGAGATGGCCGGCTTCCTCGATGCCACCCATGCGCGGCTGAACCTCATTCCCGCCGGCGAGCGCGCGCTGGTCGTGCTGCCGAGCTACAACGGCGCGCGCAAGCTGCCTGTGCTCACGCCGCTGCTGGCGCTGCTGCTGGCGCGCGAGGGCCTGCCGGTGCTGGTGCACGGCAGCGCGAGCGAAACCTCGCGCGTGCTGGCGTCGAACGTGCTGACGGCCCTGGGCCATGCGCCGATGACAGCCATCCGCCCCGTCGCCAGCGGCGAGGTGGCCTTCGCGCCCACCGAACTCCTGAACCCCGCGCTCAAGCGCCTGCTCGACGTGCGCCGCGTGGTCGGCCTGCGCAACCCCGGCCACAGCGTGGTGAAGCTGATGCAGCCCACCGCCGGCCCCTGCGTGGTGGTGGCCAGCTACACGCACCCCGAATACGCCCGCGTCATGGGCGAGACCTTCGAGCTCACGGGCATGACTGCCCTGCTCTCGCGCGGCCTCGAGGGCGAAGTGGTGTCGGACCCGCGCCGCACCGCGCAGATCGACGGCTTCGTGCGCGGCGTGCGCACCGAGCTGCAGTCGCAGCAGGCCGGCACCGCCTCGGAAGTGCCGGGGCTGCCCAAGGAAATCGACGTCGCCACCACCGCCGACTACACGCGACGCGTGCTTGCCGGCGAGCTTCCCGTGCCGGAGGCCATCGCGACGCAGGTCAGGCACATCACGCAACTGGCATTGGCATCCCACGCATGAACAACGACAACCCCACCTCCCTCATCGCCGGCCGCTGCACGCTGGTGGGCGCAGGCCCCGGCGACCCGGAACTGCTGACCATCAAGGCCGTGAAGGCGATCCAGGCCGCAACGGTGCTGCTCGTCGACGACCTCGTGAACGACCAGATCGTGCAGGCCTACGCCCGCCCCGGCGCGCGCATCGTGCACGTGGGCAAGCGCGGCGGCTGCAAGAGCACGCCGCAGGCCTTCATCGAGCGGCTGATGATCACCGCCGTGCGCGAAGGCGAGACGGTGGTGCGCCTGAAAGGCGGCGACCCGTTCATCTTCGGCCGCGGCGGCGAGGAGGTGGAGCACCTGCGCGAAGCCGGCATCGAATGCGCCGTGGTCAACGGCATCACCGCCGGCCTCGCAGCCGTGACCGCGCTGGGCGTTCCGCTCACGCACCGCGACCACGCGCAGGGCGTGGTGTTCGTCACCGGCCATGCCAAGACCGGCGCCGGCGCCGCCGAAGACCCGACCGACTGGCGCGCGCTGGCCGCGACCGCGTACAACGCGCGGCTCACGCTGGTGATCTACATGGGCGTGTCGGGCGTATCGCACATCGAGCGCGAACTGCTGCACGGCCTGCCGGCCGACACGCCGGTGGCGGTCATCCAGCATGCGAGCCTGCCGCACCAGAAGCACATCGCGACCACGCTCGGCAAGCTGCAGGACGGCATCGCCGAAGCGGGCCTGGCGAGCCCGGCGGTGATCGTGGTGGGCGACGTGCTGCGCGGGCTGGCCGCGGCGGCGCTGCCGGTGGGCGCGGAAAAGTTCGGCACCTGACGGGTTCCTGACCGGGGCGGCGCCGGCACCGCGCCCCCAACCGCCGTTCATGCCACGCCCCCGGCGTGGCATGGATCGTGCTGCGCCGACGGCAATGAATGTCGTCGCCACGCCTGAACCCGCCGCGGTAGAAATCGTCGCCCTCACCAAGCTCTACGCGCCGGACACCCCGGCCGCCGTCGACCGGATCGACCTGCGCATCGCCAGCGGCAGCTACTGCTGCCTGCTCGGGCCCTCGGGCTGCGGCAAGAGCACCACCCTGCGGATGATCGCGGGGCATGAGTCGGTCAGCAGCGGTGACATCCTGCTGGACAACCGCAACATCACCAACCTGCCCGCCGCCGCGCGCGGCACGGCGATGATGTTCCAGAGCTTCGCGCTCTTTCCCCACCTTTCGGCCACCGACAACGTGGCCTTCAGCCTCAAGATGAAAGGCGTCGGCAAGGCCGAGCGCCACCGGCGCGCCAACGAACTGCTCGCCCGCGTCGCGATGGGCCACCTGGCCGAACGCAAGCCCGGCGAACTCTCCGGCGGCCAGCAGCAGCGCGTGGCGCTGGCGCGCGCGCTCATCACCGAACCCCGAGTGCTGCTGCTGGACGAGCCTCTCTCGGCGCTGGACCCCTTCCTGCGCATCCAGATGCGCGCCGAGCTGCGCCGTTGGCAGAAGGAGCTGGGCCTGACCTTCATCCACGTCACGCATTCGCAGGAGGAAGCGATGGCGCTGGCAGACACGATGGTGGTCATGAACCACGGCGTGATCGAGCAGGTCGGCTCGCCGCATGCAGTCTACAACCACCCGGCGAGCGAATTCGTGGCGCGCTTCATGGGCGGCCACAACGTGTTCGACACGCCGGGCGGCCCGATCGCGGTGCGCAACGATCGCATGCGGATCGCCGCGGCTTCGGAAAACAACGCTGGCAGCGCGGCCCTCGCCGCAACCGTCACCGACGTCGAATACCAGGGCACCTACGTGCTGCTCGGCCTCGCGCTCGACGGCGCCGCCGCCGGGCGCCAGAGCGTGTCGGTGCTGCTGGGCGAAGCCGCTTTCCTCGCTCGCCCCTATGCACACGGCGAAACGGTGCGCCTCTCGTGGGCCGAAGCCGACGCGCGCGTGCTCGGCCCCGGCGTCAAGCCGCCGGGCGAGCGGGCGTCGGCGCCCAGCGGTACCGGGGCCGCCCAGCGCGACGACACCGCTGCGCTCGCCATGACCTTGTGAGCGCATCGGCAACCAGTTTCTTGTTTTCTCACGTTCGTTTCTTTCCACCTTTTTCTCTGGAGACTCAGCAATGACCGAACCCATCGACTCGTTCAACGGCGTCAAGCGCCGCACGCTGCTGCAAGGCACCGCCGGCATTCTGGCCACGGGCATCGCGCCCTTCGTGCACGCACAGGAAAAGATCGTGCTGCGCTACCTCGGCACCGCGGTGAACCAGGACAAGGCGATTGCCGAGAAGTTCAAGGCCGACACCGGCATCGAGATCCAGTACGTGGCCGTGACCACCGACGACGTGACCAAGCGCGCCGTCACCGCGCCCAACAGCTTCGACCTGATCGACACCGAGTTCTTCTCGCTCAAGAAGATCGTGCCGACCGGCAACCTGAAGGGCATCGACACCAAGCGCGTGAAGAACGCCGACAAGATCACCTCGCTTTTCACCAAGGGCGAGGTGGCAGGCAAGAAAGTCGGCAGCCAGGGTACGGCACCCGTCAAGGTGATCTACCTCGAAGGCGAGAAGAGCAAGGTTTTCGCCAAGGCGGCCACGCAGTACATGTCGCTGATCCCGACCACCTACAACGCCGACACGCTGGGCATCCGCCCCGACCTCATCAAGCGCCCCATCGGCTCGTGGGCCGAGCTGCTGAACCCCGAGTTCAAGGGCAAGGCCGCGATCCTGAACATTCCCTCGATCGGCATCATGGACGCCGCGATGGTGGTGGAGGCCAAGGGCCTGCACAAGTACGCCGACAAGGGCAACATGACCAAGGCCGAGATCGACCTGACCATCAAGGCGCTGATCGAGGCCAAGAAGGCGGGCCAGTTCCGCGCGCTGTGGAAGGACTTCAACGAATCGGTGAACCTGATGTCCTCGGGCGAGGTGGTGATCCAGTCGATGTGGTCGCCCGCGGTCACGGCCGTGCGAAGCAAGGGCATCGACTGCACCTTCCAGCCGCTCAAGGAAGGCTATCGCGCCTGGGCCTCGGGCTTCGGTCTGCCGGCCACGCTCTCGGGCAAGAAGCTCGACGGCGCCTACGAGTTCATCAACTGGTTCCTCGACGGCTGGGCCGGCGCCTACCTCAACCGCCAGGGCTACTACAGCGCCGTGCTCGACACCGCCAAGACCAAGATGGAAGCCTACGAGTGGGCCTACTGGATGGAAGGCAAGCCCGCCTCCCAGGACATCAAGAGCCCGCAGGGCGACGTGATCGCCAAGGCCGGCTCGGTACGCGACGGCGGCAGCTACGAACAGCGCATGGGCGGCATCGCGTGCTGGAACGCGGTGATGGACGAGAACGAGTACATGGTGAGGAAATGGAACGAGTTCGTGGCTGCGTAAGAAGGCTCGCCCACAGGCTTCGCGCACTGCGTGTCGCTTCTCCCTCCCCCTGACCGGGGGCGACACCTGCGGCCCGGCAAAGCCGGTTCCGCGGTGTCCCACGAACAGGCATCGCTTCGCTCGCCCTTGGACACAGTCTTTCGCTTTCATCCATGAGTACACCCGTCGTGTCCAGCCATGCCGCCGCTGCCCCGGTTAATGCCGTGAAGGCGTGGTGGCAGGCGGCGCCGTTCGCGCTGGTGTTCCTGCTGTTCTTCCTGATTCCGCTGGCGCTGGTCGCGATGGTCAGCCTGTGGAATTTCAACGAGTACGAGCTGATACCTGCCGTCACGCTGCGCAACTACCTCAGCCTGTTCGAAGGCTGCTCGAGGCTCACCGACAACGGCGACCTCTGCGTGACGCTGAACACCTACCTGAGCACCTTCAAGTTCTGCCTGCTGGTGTGGGGCATCACGCTGGTGATCGGCTTTTCGGTCGCGTACTTCCTGGCCTTCCACGTGCGCTCCTCGACCATGCAGACGGTGCTGTTCGTGCTGTGCACGGTGCCCTTCTGGACCTCCAACGTGATCCGCATGATCTCGTGGGTGCCGCTGCTGGGACGCAACGGACTGGTCAACCAGGCGCTGATGGGCATCGGCCTGGTCGATCAGCCGCTGGAGTGGCTGCTGTTCTCGGACTTCTCGGTGGTGCTGGCCTTCGTGCACCTGTACACGATGTTCATGATCGTGCCGATCTTCAACAGCATGATGCGCATCGACCGCTCGCTGCTCGAGGCGGCCAGCGACGCCGGCGCCTCGGGCTGGCAGACGCTGTGGAACGTGGTGGTGCCGCTTTCGCGCACCGGCATCCTCATCGGCTCCATCTTCGTCATCACCATCGTGATGGGCGACTTCGTCACCATCGGCGTGATGGGCGGGCAGCAGATCGCCTCCATCGGCAAGATCATCCAGGTGCAGACCTCGTACCTGCAGTTCCCGCTGGCGGCGGCCAACGCCATGATCCTGCTGGCCGTGGTGCTGATGATCATCTGGGGGCTGACCCGGATGGTCGACATCCGCAAGGAGCTCTGAGATGCAGACACCCGTCGGCGCGCAGCGCGCGCCCGGCTTCTGGCCGCTGGCCATCGTGTTCGGGCTCTTCGTGCTGTTCCTGTACGGCCCGATGATCACGATCTTCGTGCTGAGTTTCCAGGGGCCCGAGGGCGGGCTGACCTTTCCTCTGCGCGGGCTGTCGCTGCACTGGTTCCACAAGCTGGCCGAGGGCCTGGGCACGGTCGACATCGGCGCGGCCTTCAGGCGCTCGCTGGCGCTGGGCGCGGTGGTGATGGCGTTCACCGTGGTGCTGTCGGTGCTCGCCGGCCTCGCGTTCCGCAAGAAGCTCGCGGGCAGCAACGCCCTGTTCTTCGTGACGGTCGCCAGCCTCATCATGCCGTCGATCATCATCTCGCTGGGCATCGGCCTGCAGTTCCGGCTGATCGACACCGGCATCAAGAGCGTGCTGACGGCGATGGACGCCGCCGCGCTGCTCGAAGGCTACGGCACCGCGCTCGGCCTCTTCAGCTCCGCGCTGGGCGCGCACCTGACGTGGACGCTGCCCTTCGGGCTGCTCATCATGTTCGCGGTGTTCAACCGCTTCAATCCCGCCTACGAGGAGGCCGCGCGCGACCTGGGCGCCACGCCCTGGCAGACATTCCGCTTCGTGGTGCTGCCGCTGATCGGGCCCTCGATCGTGGGCATCGGCATGTTCGGCTTCACGCTGTCGTGGGACGAGATCGCCCGCACCTCGCAGGCCATCGGCGACGTGAACACGCTGCCGCTCGAGCTGCAGGGGCTGACCTCGACGGTGACCACGCCTTCGATCTATGCACTTGGTACCGTGACCACCGTGGTATCGCTGCTGGTCATGGGCGTGGCGCTGGGCGCTGCCGCGCTGCTGCGGCGGCGCTCCATCCGCAGAAAGTGAGCGTTTTCCGGCAGCCCCTCTAAAATCGCGCCCCGACAAAAACACAAGCGAGAGAGGCGGAAATGCTCGAGAAACTCAACGAATTCACGGAAAGCCACGGCGAACTGCGCCGCGGCAAGGGGCTGGTCACCGGGACCATCGCGCTGAGCCTTGCCATCCTGTGCTTTCTGGGCGTGCTGGCCTTCCACTTCCCGCAGTACCTCACGACGCCCGAGCTGCGCAAGAGCTACAACGTCGACGTGATGCGCGTCATCCTGCTCACGGCGCTGGTCATCTCGGGCGGGCTTTCCCTGGTCAACATCATCTTCAACCGCTCGCGCTGGCTGTCTTCGGCCGCGTTCCTGCTGGTGGCGGCCTCGGCGCTGCTGGGCGGGCACAAGGTGCCGGTGCACGACTTCGCGGACAACACGCCGTACATCGGGCTCGACTGGTTCATCCTCGACCTGCTGGGCTCCTCGCTGATCTTCATCTTCATCGAGAAGCTGTTTGCGCTGCGAAAGGACCAGCCGGTATTCCGCGAGGAGTGGCAGACCGACTTCCACCACTTCGTGGTGAACCACATGATCGTGGGCTTCGTGCTGCTGGCCACCAACCTGATGGTGCACAAGCTCTTCGGCTGGGCGGCCAACGACGGCATCCGAGGCTGGGTGGGCAACCTGCCGTTCTGGGCGGGGCTGCTGCTCATCATCCTGGTGGCCGACCTGGTGCAGTACTGGACGCACCGCGCCTACCACGAGGTGCCCGTGCTGTGGCGCCTGCACGCGGTGCACCACAGCGTGAAGAGCATGGACTGGATGGCGGGCTCGCGCCAGCACATCCTGGAGCTGCTGATCACGCGCACGCTGGTGCTGGCTCCCATCTACGTGCTGGGCTTCAGCAAGGACGTGATCGACGCCTACATCGTGGTGGTGGGCTTCCAGGCGGTGTTCAACCACTGCAACGTGAGCGTGCGGCTCGGCCCGCTGCGCTACCTGATCGTGACGCCCAACTTCCACCACTGGCACCACAGCCAGGACCAGGAAGCACTGGACAAGAACTACGCGGCGCACTACGCCTTCCTCGACTACATCTTCGGCACGGCCGTGAAGAGCACCAAGCTCTGGCCCGAGAAGTACGGCGTGCTGGGCGACTACGTGCCCAACGGCTTCTTCAAGCAGCTGAAGTTCCCGTTCGTCTGGAAGGGCTGATGCGAATTCCTTTCCGGGCCGCCGCGGCCATCGTTGCCGCGGGCGCCGCCCTGCTGCTTTCCGCCTGCGCCACCCGCCTCGACCTGCCGACCAAGGACAACGGCCTGCGCCTGCGCGTGCAGAGCTCGGTGATCGCACCGGGCAACGGCGGCGAGCTCATCGCCGCCGACGCGCTGGCGCCGGGCGACATCCTGCTGACCTCGATCGCCACGGTGAACTCCTTCGGCATCCGGCTGGGCACCTTCTCGCCGGTGAGCCACGCGGTGCTGTACCTGGGCGACGGCCAGATCGCCGAAGCCGTCGGCACCGGCGTGCGCGCGCGGCCGCTCGCCGAAGTGGTCGACGAAGAGCAGATGGTCGTGGCATTCCGCGTGCCGGGCGTGGACGACGCCGGCGCCGCCCGCATGCGCGAGTGGGCGATGTCGCAGGTCGGCACCAGCTACAACACCGTGGGCGTGCTGCTGAACGCGCCCTTCGTGCTGAACCGCCGCCTGTGCGAGCTGCCGCTGATGCCCACCGCCGTCAGCCACTACTGCTTGAGCGGCATGGCCATGGTGCAGCTGGGCGCGAGCCGCGACGACCAGTTCTTCTGCTCGCAGTTCGTGCTGGAGGCCTACAGGCAGGCAGGTCTGCCGATCACCAATGCCGACCCGCGCTGGGTGAGCCCGGCCGACCTGCTCCACATGCGCGAGGGCGACGTGCCCTCCATCGCCGCCACGCAGCCGCTGCGCTATGTCGGGCATCTGAAATACAACCCGCCGCCGATCCTGGCGGCCGACGGCCCTTGAGCACGGCTGGCTCTTCTTCGTCGCGCTTCGACGTCGTTGTGATCGGCGCCGGGGCCGCCGGACTCTTCTGCGCCGGCGTGGCGGGCCAGCGCGGGCTGAAGGTGCTGCTGGTGGACCACAGCGAGAAGGTGGGCGAGAAGATCCGCATCTCGGGCGGTGGGCGTGCCAACTTCACGAACCGCGACCTGGACGTGCGCGCGCCGCAGCGGCACTTCATCGGCGACAACCCGAATTTCTGCCGCTCGGCGCTGTCGCGCTATGCGCCGCAACAGTTCATCGAGCTAGTGCAAAAGCACGGGATCGCCTTCCACGAGAAGCACAAGGGGCAGCTGTTCTGCGACGGCTCGTCGCAGCAGATCGTCGACATGCTGCTGGCCGAGTGCGCGGCGGGCGGGGTCGAGCTCTGGCAGCCGTGCAAGGTCGGGAGCATCGCTTTTTCCGCCTCCAACGCAGATGGAACGGGCGCAGGCAGCTATCGAATCGAGAGCAGCCGGGGGCCGGTCGAAACGCCGAAGATCGTGGTCGCCACCGGCGGTCTGTCGATTCCGCAGATCGGCGCCAGCGACTTCGGCTACCGCATCGCCGAGCAGTTCGGCCTGCGGATGGTCGCGCCCCGCCCCGCGCTGGTGCCGCTGACCTTCGGCGGCGACGCGTGGGCGCCCTATGCCGAACTGGCCGGGCTGGCGCTGCCGGTGCGCATCGAGACCGGCGCCAAGAAGGAAAAGATGGCGTTCCTCGAAGACCTGCTCTTCACCCACCGGGGCCTGTCTGGCCCGGCGGTGCTGCAGATCTCGAGCTACTGGAAGCCCGGCGCCCCGCTGACCCTGGATTTCGCCCCCGGCGTGAACGTGGCCGAGGCATTGGGCGAGGCCAAGCTGCGGTCGAAAAAACGAATCGCCAACGAGCTGGCCGCCCTGGTGCCCTCCCGGCTGGCGGACGCCTGGGTCGGACAGGACCCGGCCCTGCAGCGGCCGGTGAACGAAGCGGCCGACAAGGCGCTGGCAGCACTGTCGGAGCGCGTCGCCCGCTGGCAGATCGTTCCCAGCGGCACCGAGGGCTACAAGAAGGCCGAGGTAACGGCCGGCGGCGTCGATACCCGCGACCTGTCGTCCCAGACCATGGAATCGAAGCAGCCGGGCCTGTACTTCATCGGCGAAGTGGTCGACGTGACCGGCTGGCTGGGCGGATACAACTTCCAGTGGGCCTGGGCAAGCGCACATGCGTGCGCCCAGTCCCTCTGACTTTCTCGCCCCCTTCAGAGACACCGAGGAACCGGCTTTGCCGGGCCTCAGGTGTCGCCCCCGGCGAGGGGGTTGGCGAAGCGACACGAAGTGCGCGCAGCCTGGGGGAGTGCTATACTCGCGGGCTAACTCTTGGCCTTACCTCAACGGCCGCAAAAGATTTCAGTTGAGGAACCCCGGCTTGGGGCCTCGATCTCTCCAAGCCAAATTCATTTCAACGATTCATCAATGACCACCATCCGCGTTAAAGAAAACGAGCCCTTCGACGTCGCCCTGCGCCGTTTCAAGCGCACCATCGAAAAGCTCGGCCTGCTGACCGACCTGCGTGCCCGCGAGTTCTACGAAAAGCCGACCGCCGAACGCAAGCGCAAGAAGGCAGCCGCGGTCAAGCGCCACTACAAGCGCGTGCGCAGCATGCAGCTGCCCAAGAAGCTGTACTAAGCAACGCCCCGGGCGGCAGGCCCAGACGAAAGTCAGCACCGCCGCTCCGTTGCCTCAGCCGCGCCAGGGAAACCTGCCGCGGCTTTTGTTTTTTCCGAAAGGTTGCCGAATGACTCTCAAAGCACAGATCAACGAAGACATGAAGACGGCGATGCGCGCCAAGGAATCCGAGCGCCTTGCCACCATCCGCCTGCTGCTGGCCGCCATGAAGCAGAAGGAAGTCGACGAGCGCGTGGAGCTCGACGACGCCATGGTCGTCGCCATCGTCGACAAGATGGTCAAGCAGCGCAAGGATTCCATCGCCGCCTTCACCACCGGCGGCCGCACCGACCTCGCCGACAAGGAAGCCGCCGAGATCAAGGTGCTCGAGGTCTACCTGCCCCAGCGCATGAGCGCCGATGAAACGGCGGCCGCAGTGAAGGCCATCGTGGCCGAGCTGGGCGCCAGCGGCCCCGGCGACATGGGCAAGGTGATGGGCGTGGTCAAGACCCGCTTGGCCGGCAAGGCCGACATGGGCCAGGTCAGCGCAGCGGTCAAGGCCGCTCTGACGGGCGCCTGAGCATGAGCGCCAGCAGCCCCAGCGTCACCATTCCCAAGGCCTGTGCCTGCCTGGTCGACGCCCGGGGCCGGCTGCTGGTGTTCCGCCATCCCGAGGACGGCGGCATGCAACTCCCCAAGGGCACCATCGAGCCCGGCGAATCGCCCGACGTGGCGGTACGCCGTGAGTTGCTCGAGGAATCGGGCATCGACTACGCCGGAGAGCTGCAGTCGCTGGGCACGCTGGACCGCGAATGCGAAGCCGGCGTCGAAGGCAACACGCACCGCCACCCGCAGCTGTGGCACATCTTCCTGATGCGCGCCGAGGGCGCCCTGCCCGAGAGCTTCACGCACACGGCCACGGGCAGTCCCGAGGAAGAAGGCCTGGTGTTCCTGTTCAGCTGGCTCGAAGCCGGCGATCCGCTCGGCGACTTCGCCCTGCCCTATCGCCAGACGATCGAACGCGTGCGTTCGGCCCTGCTGCTCACGGCCTGAGACGCCACCGTCCTCACGCCCCGGCCGCGCGCACGGCCATGTACAAGCCCAGCAGCGCCAGCCCGATCAAGAAGCAGCGCCTGAACACCGCCACCGACAGCCTCTTGCGCAGCCAGGTCCCGAGCACCATGCCGCCGATGGCCGGCGCGAGCATCGCGACCGAGCCTCCGATCACCGACATCGGATAGCCCCCGTTCCCGGCCAGCCCGATGGCCAGAATCACCGTCGAGGTGGTGAAGGAGATCCCCATCGCCTGGATCAGCGAATCGCGCTGGAAGCCCAGCGCCTGCAGGTACGGCACAGCCGGCACCGCGAACACCCCCGTCACCGCCGTGACCAGCCCAGTGACGATGCCCACCAGCGGCCCCACCCAACGCGCCTGCGCGTCGGTCACATGCAACTGCCGCCCGGTAAGCCCCCAGACCGCGTAGACGATCAGCGCCACGCCGAGCGCCACCGTCGCCCACGCCCCTGCCGGCACGCCCAGCCAGAGCGCCCCGCCCAGCGTGCCGGCCACCACGCCCACCTGCATGCCGCCGATGCGCTTCAGCACCGGCATGAAGGTCGCGCGCGGCCCGGTCTGCCAGATGTTGGTGACCAGCGAAGGCACGATCAGCAGCGCCGCGGCCTGCGCCGGCGACATCCACAGTGCGAGCAGCCCCATCGACACCGTCGGCAGCCCGAGGCCGACCACGCCCTTGATCACCCCGGCCAGCAGGTACACGGCCGTGGCGGCGGCCCAGAAGATCATCGTGTCGGTGGGTTGCATGGCTGTCATCGCGGCCGAGTCTGCCGATGAAGCCCGCGCCCTGAAATGCGGCATTCGCGCAGCCGGCCTCAGGCTGGGACTGAGGCTCCTGGTGCACACTCCGCCCACCATGCGCTTCGATCTCACCGACCTGCGGCTCTTCATCCACGTCGTCGAGGCAGGCAGCCTCACTGCCGGTGCCGGGCGCTCGCACATGACGCTGGCCTCCGCCAGCCAGCGCGTGCGCGGCATGGAAGACGCCCTCGGCAGCCCCCTGCTCACCCGCCACGCGCAGGGCGTGCGCCCCACCGAGGCCGGCCGCACGCTGCTGCACCATGCGCGCGTCGTGCTGCAGCAGATGGAGCGGCTGCGCGGCGAACTCGGGGAGTACGGCCAGGGCCTCAAGGGCCATGTGCGCTTCATGTGCGGCACCTCTGCGCTGACCGAGCACCTGCCCGAGGTGCTGAGCCGCTTTCTCGCCGAGCATCCGCGCATCTCGGTCGACCTGGAAGAGCGCCCCAGCCCCGACACGGTGGAAGCGCTGCGAGCAGGCCTGTGCGACATCGGCATCGTCTCCGACGCCATCGACAGCGAGGGTCTCGAATGCCATCCCTTCCGGCGCGACGACCTCGTGCTCGTCATGCCGCGCGGCCACGCACTGGCCGGGCGCCGCCGCCTGCGGCTGGCCGAGGTGGTCGACAGCGAATTCGTCGGCCTGCCCGCCGACAGCGCGCTGCAGCTGCTGATCACCCAGCACGTGCGCGCCCTCGGCAAGCACCTCGCCTACCGCGTGCGCGTGCGCAACTTCGAGGCGGTGTGCCGGATGGTGGAGTACGGCATCGGCGTCGGCATCGTCCCGCAGACCGCGGCCGAGCGCTGCGCCCGCTCGATGAAGATCGCGCGCGCCTCTCTCGCCGACGCCTGGGCCGAGCGCACGCTGATGGCCTGCGTGCGCTCGTCGGAAGACCTGCCGCTCAACGCCCGGCGCATGCTCGATTACCTGGTCGCGCCGCCGCCCGAGGAAGTCAGGAAGAAGCCCTGACAGGCCGGCCCAGCCGCGCCCGCGCCGCCACGAAGGCATCGAAGGCCTCTCTGCTGGTCTTTCTCGGCACATAGCCGAAGCGCTCCTTCAGCGCGGTGTTGAGCAGCACCGGCCGGTAGCGCAGAAAGTCCAGCTGCTCCGGCCCGTAGCGGCTCACGCCCAGCGCCGAGCCCACCGCCAGCGCCGTCTTCAGCACGCCGGCCGGCCAGTCGACTGCGTGCTTGCCCAGCCGCGAGGCGATCTCGTGGATGGTCAGCGCGCCGTCGCCCGCGAGGTTGTAGCAGCCGGGCGGCGCACCACCGAGCGCATGGGCGATGGCGCCTGTCACGTCCTCGTCCCACACGAACACGAACGGACTCGCGCTGCCGCGGATCGCGATGAGCCGCTTCTTCTCGAACAGCGCCGTGATCTGGTTGTCCACCCGCTCGCCGAGGATGGTGCCGATGCGCAGCACCGTCTGCGCCAGCGCCGGATGCCGTTCGCGATAGCCGGCCAGCATCTCCTCGACCTGCCGCTTGTGGTCGGCATAGGAGAACACCACGTTGCCGCGCAACGGCTGCGACTCGGTGATCCACGCCGGGTTGTCCGCGTGGTAGCCGTAGGCCGCGCCGCTGGACGACACCACGATGTGCCGCACGCCCTTCGTCACGCAGGCTTCGAGCACGTTGCGCGTGCCGCCCACGTCCACCGAATGCTCGAAGGCACGATTCGAGTCCTTGCCCGGCGTGACGATGGACGCAAGATGCACCACGGTGTCGACGGCATGGTCGGCGATGGCTTCTGCGATGCGCGAGTCGCGCACGTCCAGCTGCTGGTAGGCCACGCCCATCAGGCGTCGGTCCGGCGGCACCTCGCGCACGTCGACCGCGACCAGCGCTTCCAGCGTGCCCTGCTCCGCCAGCGCGGCGAGCAGGCCGCGCCCCAGGAAGCCGTCGGCCCCGGTCACCAGCACGCGGCGCGCGACGAGTCCTTCGCCGCTCATGGCTTCGCGGGCTTGCGGCCCCACCAGCTTGCCAGCGCAAGGCCGGCGATGATGTCCCAGAAGCCCCATACGCCGGCCACCACGGCCATGCCGCCGAGCCCGCCGAAGAAGCTGAAGATCAGCACCAGCCCGAGCCCCGCGTTGCGGATGCCCACCTCGATGGACACCGCGCGCCGGTCGTAGTCGCCAAGCCCCGAAAGCCGCGCGCACAGGTAGCCGGTGCCGAAGGCCAGCGCGTCGTGGATCACCACCGCCATCAGCACCAGCCCCACGTAGTCGAGGAAGAAGCGCCAGTTGCCCGCGATGGCGCCGAGGATGAACACGATCAGCGCGACGAAGCTCAGCACGCCCACCGGCTTCTTGATGCGCGCCGTGAGCGCCGGAAACCTGTGCGCGCAGGCCACGCCCAGCACGAAGGGAACGCCGATGATCGCCACGATATGGCCCAGCATGTCCAGCGGATCGAGCGCGATGGTCTTCAGCAGCGCCGAGGCCGTGGGATGCAGGCCGCCCCAGAAGGCGAAGTTCAGCGGCATCACGACGATGGAAAGCGCGTTCGAGATCGCCGTCATCGACACCGACAGCGCCACGTTGCCGCGCGCTCGGTGCGTGAGGATCTGCGAGATGTTCCCCGGCGGGCAGCAGGCCACCAGGATCATGCCCAACGCAATGCTCGGGCCCGGCTTGAGGATCAGCGTGAGCACGTAGGTCACGGCCGGCAGCACGATGAACTGCGCGCCGATGCCCACTGCCATGGCGCCGGGCATGCGCGCCACGCGCTTGAAGTCCTCGATGCGCGTGTCCAGCGCGATGCCGAACATCAAAAAGCCCAGCACCACGTTGAGCAGCACCAGCGAGGCCGGGTTGAAGTGCAGGCGTATCTCGTCGACGGGCAGCATGCGCGGGGCCTCCTTCTTTTCTTTCTTCGTCTTCAGGCAGGGTCGGCCAGCGCCGCGGCCGCGTTGCGCACGGCCGCGCGGTAAGTGTCCTTGTGCACGTAGTACGCCATGCGTTCCAGCTGCAGGTACTTGAAGCCGCCCGACAGGTCGGGCGCCGGCCCCTGCGCCGCGACACGCAGTGCGCCAGCCTTGGGCGAACCGCCCGCCTGCGCGCGAAAGTAGCGCGCCACCAGCTCGGCCTGCTCGTAGCGGCCCTGCCATCCGATGCCGCTGGCCTCGATCATCCCGAGCACCGCGATGTTCTCGAAGCGCGGCGAGAAGATGTTGAGGTACAGCCTCGGCGCCATGCCCTGCCAGTTCAGCAGCTCGCGGTCGATGAACGGGTAGTGCAGCGCATAGCCGGTGGCCGCGAGGATCAGGTCGTAGTCGCGCGCGCTGCCGTCCCTGAAGTGCACCGTGCGTCCGTCGAGCCGCGCGACGTCGCCGCGCACGCCGATGTCGCCGTGGCCCACGTGGTGCAGCACCAGCGAGTTCACGATGGGGTGCGACTCGTACATCCGGTAGTCGGGTTTCGGAAAGCCGAAGCGCACAGGGTCGCCGGTGAACCACTTGAGCACCGTCGAGTCGATGCGCTGCTTGAGCCACGGCGGCAGCGGCCGCTTGCCGCCCAGCGTGTCGGCCGGCTTGCCGAACACGTACTTGGGCACGAAGTAGTAGCCGCGCCGCACCGAGATGTCGACGCTCCTGGCGTAGTGCACGGCATCCACGGCGATGTCGCAGCCCGAGTTGCCCGCGCCGACGATCAGCACGCGCTTGTCCTTGAAGAGCTCCGGGTGCTTGTAGTCGCTGGTGTGCAGAAGCTCGCCATCGAAGTTGCCGTCGAAGCTCGGCCGCTTGGGCTCGGCGAGCGTGCCGTTGGCGATGACCACGCCCCTGTATTCGGCCGTCTCGACGGTGCCCTCGCCGTCCTCGGTGGTGACGAGCCAGCGCGTATCGGGCGCGTCGCTCGCCGGCTCGACGCGCAGCACGCGCGTGTTGAAGCGGAAGTGCTCGCGCAACCCGAAGCGCTCGGCGAAGTCGCTGAAGTAGCGGCGCAGCTCGCGGTGGCTGGGGTAGTCGGCCACCGTGTCGGCCATCGGGAACTCGGTGAACTCGGTGGTGCGCTTGCTCGAGATCAGGTGCGCCGAGTGATAGACGGTGGAGCGCGGATTGGAGATGTCCCACAGCCCGCCCACATCGCCATGCGCCTCGAAGCCCTGGAACGGCACGCCGTGCTTCTGCAGGTTGCGCGCACCGGCAAGGCCGGAGGGGCCCGCGCCGATCAGCGCGATCTGTTCGTGAGTCGGTACTGCGGCGGCGTTGGACGTCATCGGGGCGGAGGCTCCTTCGAAAGACCGGGAATGGCTGTTGCGCCCGCTTCGCCGACACGGGGCTTGCGCGGCTGGCCTCGCAACAGGCGGTCGTGAAGCTTCTCCGGCAGCAGGTCGAGCGCCTTCGAGAGCCAGCCGATGCGGCGCGGCAGCACGATCTTCTCCCGCCCCGCCGTCACGGCCGCCAGCAGCCGGTGCGCGGCCTCATCGGCCTCCAGCAGCCCCGGCATCGCGAAACGGTTGCCGGCAGTGAGCGCGGTGCGTATGTAGCCGGGGCTGACCGTGTGCACCGTCAGCCCCGTTTCGCGCAGTTCGGCACGCAGGCTTTCCAGGTAGCGGATCAGCCCGGCCTTGCTGGCGCAGTAGGCGCCGTTGCCAGGCATGCCGCGCCAGCCGGCGATGCTGGCCATGCCGACCAGCGCGCCGCACTGTTGCGCGCGCATCGCGCCCACGAAAGGCTGGAAGGTGGTGGCCGCGCCCAGCAGGTTGATCTCGAGCATGCGGCGGAATACGGCCAGGTCGTCGGCCTGCGCGGTGTCGTAGCCGCCCGCGACGCCGGCATTGGCGATCACGAGGTCGGGCACGCCGGCGCGCGCCATCCAGTCGGCGGCCATGGCCTGCATGGCGGCGCCTTGGGATACGTCGGGGGTGTAGACCGAGCAGCGGTCCGGCGCGAGCGCGGCCAGTTCGGCGAGCCTGCCGGCGTCGAGCCCCACCAGCGCCACGCTCGCCCCGTTGCCGATCAGCTCGCGCGCCAGCGCCTGTCCCAGCCCGCCACAGGCACCGGTGAGGACGACGTTGCGAAACGGCAAGGGCATTGGCGCGAGGGCTCCGGGTGGCAAAAAGCCCGGCCACTTTATCCGCGCACGCGCGCCGCGCCCCCCGGCATTTCCCCTTGCCCGGAGCCCCTGCGTCGAAGGCTTGCCGACGCCCTCAGGCGGCCGCAGGCTCCGGAAACTCGATCTGGATCTTCACGTCCGTCGCGCGGCCGGCCGCCGCTTCCTCGAAGGCCTTGATGCCGTCCTCGAAGGCGAAGGTGCGAGAGATGAAGGGCTTCACGTCGACCTGCCCCGACGCGATCAGCGCCAGCGCGCGCGGGAAGATGTTGGCGTAGCGGAACACCGACTCGATGCGCACCTCCTTCGCCTGGATGGCCACGATGTCGAAGGCCACCTTGTCGGCGGGTATGCCCACCATCACCAGGCAGCCGCCGGGGCACAGCAGGTCGAAGATGCCGTCGAAGGCACGCGCGCTGCCGCTGGCCTCGAACACGACGTTGGCGCCCCAGCCGTCGGTCAGCGCCTTCACCGTGTCGGCGAGCTTGCCGGCGCGCACGTCGACGGTGGTGACGGCCGGGTTTCCGGCGAACAGCGCCAGCTTCTCGGGCACGAGGTCCGCGAGGATCACGCGCGCGGCACCGCCAGCGAGCGCGGCCAGCGCCGTCATTGCGCCGATGGTGCCGGCGCCGATGACCACCGCCACGTCGCCCGGCTTCAGCGCGGCCTTCTTCGCTGCCTGCAGGCCGATGGCCAGCGGCTCGACGATGGCGCCTTCGCCGAAGCTCACGTTGTCGGGCAGGCGGAAGGTGAATGCCGCCGGGTGCACCACGAAGGGCGTGAGGCAGCCGTGGATGGGCGGCGTGGCCCAGAAGCGCACGGCCGGGTCGAGGTTGTAGATGCCCTCGAGCGTGGCGCGCGAATCCATGCGCGGGATGCCGGGCTCCATGCAAACGCGGTCGCCCGGCTTGAGGTGCGTGACCTCCGAGCCCACCTCGGCCACGATGCCCGAGGCCTCGTGGCCCAGCACCATGGGCTCTTCCACCACGTAGGGGCCGATGCCGCCGTGCTGGTAGTAGTGGACGTCGCTGCCGCACACGCCCACGGTGTGCATGCGGATCTTCACGTCGCGCGGCCCCACGTGAAGCGGAATGTCGAGCTCGCGCAGCCTGAGCTCGTGCGCTTTTTCCAGAACCAGTGCTTTCATGTTCTTGAGTCCTTGAAGGAGTGTTGTCGGTATGTGGTCAATGCAATGAGGTCTCGGCGCGCAGCAGCGAGGCGCCCGAATCGATGTCGAAGATGTGCACCTGTGCGGGGTCGGCCACGAAGCGCACGCGCTCGCGCAGCCCGGGGCACTGCGCGGAGGGCATGAGCGCGGCGATCTCGCCGTCGCCCTGGCCGAAGCTCACCAGCACCTCGTTGCCGAGGTATTCGATGAGCTGCACCTCGCCCTGAAAGCCGCCGTGCTGCCCGCCATGGGCATCCGCCAGCAGGTGCGCAGGCCGCACGCCGAGCGTGACGCGCCTGCGGCCTTCGAGCGCGAACCGGCGCGCGTCGACCCGGACAGTGCCTTCACGGCCGAAGAGTTCGACTGTCGACCCTGCCTGCGCGGCCTCGCGCACTTCCATCTCCACCAGGTTCATCGGCGGTGTGCCGATGAAGCCGGCCACGAATGCCGAGCGCGGCCGCTCGAAGATCTCGCGCGGCGAGCCGACCTGCTCGATGCGCCCGTCGCGCAGCAGCACGATGCGGTCGGCCAGCGTCATCGCCTCGTGCTGGTCGTGGGTCACGTAGACCGTGGTGGTCTTCAGCGCCTGGTGCAGCCGGGCGATCTCGATGCGCATGTGGTTGCGCAGCTTGGCGTCGAGGTTCGACAGCGGCTCGTCGAAGAGGAACACCTTGGGCGTCTTGATCATCGCCCGCGCGATCGCCACGCGCTGCTGCTGCCCGCCCGACAGCTCGGTGGGCTTGCGCTGCAGGTAGCGCTCCAGCCCGAGCGTGTCCGACACTTCCTTGATGCGCGCGTCGATCTCCGCCTTGGGCACCTTCAGCCGCTTGAGGCCGAAGGCGATGTTGTCGCGCACGCTCATGTGCGGGTAGAGCGCGTAGTTCTGGAACACCATGGCGATGCCGCGCTCCTGCGGCGGCAGGTCGTTCACGCGCTGGCCGCCGATCATGAGGTCGCCGTCGGAGATGTCTTCCAGGCCCGCGAGCATGCGCAGGATGGTCGACTTGCCGCAGCCCGAGGGGCCGAGGAACACGACGAACTCGTTGTCGGACACGTCGAGGTCGAACTGATGGACGACCTGCGTGTCGCCGTAGCGCTTGATGATCTTGTGACAGCTGATTGCGGACATTTCGTTGTTCCGGGAAAGTGGGCTCTCTGGATTCATGCCGCGTCGCGCCTGCGCTTGAACGCCGCATTGAGGAAGCCGCTGAGCACGCCGACCATGAGCAGCGGCGGCAGCGAGAGCAGGATGACGGACGCGTTCAGGATGCCCCAGGGCACGTCGCGCCCGAGCTGGCTCAGCTCCGAGGCCACGATGGGCAGCGTCTTGGCGTCCGAGGTGGTGAGCATCAGCGCGATGAGGAACTCGTTCCACACCAGCACGAAGCCGAAGGCGATGGCACCGATCAGCGAGCGCGCGGCGATCGGCAGCGCCACCTTGAAGAAGATCGCATAGGGGCCGTAGCCGTCGACGCGGCCGGCCTCCTCCACCTCCTTGGGTACGGCCTTGAAGGCGGGGATGGCGAGCCAGATCACGGTGGAGAGCGTGAGCAGCGTGTAGGTGACGACGAGCGCGATGCGCGTGTCGTACAGCTCCAGCTGCAGCCAGATCACCATCAGCGGAATGGCCACAGCCACCGGCGGCAGGAAGCGCATCGAGAGCACGAAGAACTGGATGTCGTTGGCCCAGCGCAGCGGGTAGCGCGCGAGCGCATAGGCCGCGGGCAGCCCGAGCACCGCGCCGGCGATCACCGCCGCGCCCACCACCACGACGGAGTTGAGCAGCCCCTGCGCCACTGCCTCGCGGCTGAGCACATACACGTAGTTCTCCAGCGTGGGCGTGAAGAAGAACTTGGGCACCGCCGAGACGATGTCGACCCGGTTCTTGAACGAGTTGAGAAAGGTCCACAGAACCGGCACCAGCGCCGAGAGACCGGCCAGGATCAGCACCAGCCGCGCGAGCAGCGTGCCGACGGAGAACTTCTTCTTTGCAGCAGCGCTCATTTCGGCCGCGTCCATTTCCAGATGTAGGTGAAGGCCACGGTCGAGGCGACCATCATCAGCACCGCCATGCCCGAGGCATACGAGATGCGGCCCGACTCGATGAAGCCCTGCGAGAAGGCGTACATGTCCAGCGTCTCGGTCGAGATGCCGGGGCCGCCGCGCGTCATCACGTAGATGAGGTCGAAAGCGCGCAGCGACTCCACCATCTTCACGAAGCACAGGCTGACCAGCGGCGCCTTCAGCATCGGCAGCGCCACGTAGGCGTAGACCTCCCAGGTCTTCGCATGGTCCATGCGCGCGGCCTCGAAGGGCTGGGGCGGCAGCGTCTCGAGCAGCTTGAGCACGATGACGGCGAAGAAGAGGCCCCACTGCCACACGTCGACGAAAGCCACGGTGAGCAGCGCGGTGACCGGGCCGGCCAGCAGGTCGAGCGGCTCGCCGGTGATGGCCTTGTACGGCCAGGTCAGCAGGCCGAACAGCGGGTGGAAGGCGAACTTCCACACGAAGGCCGCCGACACGCGCGGCAGCAGAACCGGCACGATGAACAGCATCGACAACACATTGCGCCAGCGCGCGGTGGTGCACTGGAACATCAGCACGCCCAGCAACACCGCCAGGCCCATGGTGGCGCTGACCGTCAGCACCTCCCACACCAGCGACACGCGCACCGAGTTGAGGAAGCGCCGGTCGGAAAAGAGCTGGATGTAGTTCGACAGCCAGACCCAGGCCGTGTCGGCCTGCCCGAGCTCGCGGTCCTGCAGCGAGATGCCGATCGCGAAAAGGGTGGGCACCAGTGCCAGCACCGCCAGCACCAGCAGCCCGGGCCCGATGAAGACGAGAGGCAGCCTCGTCGTCTTCCTTTTTTTCTCCCTGAGCGTCATTACTTCTTGCGCCGCGCGACCAGTTGCTTCGCGTAGCCGTCGAGTTCGTCGAGGCCGGCCTTGATGTCGGTACGCGACCCGGTGATCAGCTCTTCGAGGATGATCCCCCAGCGGTCGCCGAGATCGGGCCAGGCCGGGTCCTGCCAGAAGTTCACGGCCGTGACCTTGCCGGTGTCGGCCAGCGCCTTGCCGAGGTCGGCGCCATAGCGCTTGGCGAACTCGGGACTCGACAGCACGCTGGTGCGGTTGAGCTCGCCGAACTGACCTTCCGCGAGGCGGCGCTGCTCCTGCTTCTTGGAGGTTGCCCAGGCGACGAACAGGCCCGCGCACTTCTTCGCCTCCTCGGTCTTGTTGGCCTTGGCGCCGATGGCCAGGCCGTGGCCGTAGCCGCCGCCGGTCAGCGGCGTGGGCGGCGGCAGGTAGGCGACCTTGCCGATCACTGTCGACATCTTCGGGTCGAGCGCGTTGCCGGCCAGCGGGGTCGACTCGACCAGCATCGCCACCTTGCCGGCGAGGAAGGCGCCGGTGGATTCGTCCCAGCCGCCGGTCTTGGTGCCGGGCGCCGAGTACTTGAACAGCTCGAGGTAGGTCTGCGTGGCCTTCACCGCGGCAGCGGAATCGAACACGGGCTTGTCGCCCTCGAACCACTGGCCGCCGTAACCGCGGAAGAAGGGCATCCAGCGCCACACGTTGGCACCGGAGCCGCGCTGGCCGCGCAGCGCGACGCCATAGACGCCGTTGGCCGGGTCATTGAGCTTCTTCGCCGCGGCGACGAATTCATCGAGCGTGGTCGGCGGCTTGATGCCGGCCTTCTCGAGCAGGTCCTTGCGGTAGACAAGCAGGTCGCCGCCGCCGGTGAGCGGAGCGAACCAGACCTGGCCGTCGAAGGTGGCGACCTTCTGGCGGCCGGGGTCGAAGTCGGCGTAGTCGTAGTCGGCGGGGTAGTACTTCGCCAGCGGCACGATCCACTTCGACTGGGCGAACAGCGGCACGTTGGCCTCGTCGACGTAGTACACGTGGTACTTGCCCACCGTGGAGGCGTCCGCGCGGGTCTTGGTGCGGCGATCGTTCTCGTTGAGGTTGTCGATGTTGAACGAGGCGCCGGCGAGGGCCTTGAACTCGTCCTTGTACTTTTCGAGCAGGGTCAGCCCGTCGCGGGGCTGGGACAGGACGCGCAGGTCCTCCTTGCAGACCTGCTGCGCCTGGGCCGCGCCGCCCCATGCGGCCAGCGCCGCCAGCACCATCGCGCAACCCGTCATCCGGTACCGGTTTTCTTGAACAGCCATCGCTTTTGTCTCCTTTGAGCCTGTCGTGGATTGCCGGGGAATCGCGGCGGAAACAGGTGGGACGAAGCGTAGGCAGCGGCGGCGCGGCGCCGCGTACACGCGAGCCGGGGCACTGGTATTTTCATGACCACCCTGCTTGGGGTTTTGCCGGGGTCAGGCGCGCATGGGTGCCCCGCCGGTTCGCTTCAATCGTCACATTGGTTGCAACATAAAACTAGTTCGATAGAATCTGTCCGGTCTTTTTTTAAAACCACATCGGCCGATGCCGCAACCGCCATGACCCACTACCGCACCACCACCGTCGACGGTCTGAAGATCTTCCATCGCGAGGCAGGCGACCCGGCCCTGCCCGCCCTGCTCCTGCTGCACGGCTTTCCGGCCTCGTCCTTCATGTACCGCGGGCTGATCGAGCGGCTGGCCCATCGCTTCCACGTCATCGCGCCGGACTACCCCGGCTTCGGGCACAGCGATGCGCCGTCGGTCGCGGAGTTCAGCTACACCTTCGACAGCCTCGCCGACATCGTCGGCAAGCTCACCGACCAGCTCGGCCTCGAGCGCTACGGCCTCTACATGCAGGACTTCGGCGGCCCGGTGGGTTTCAGGCTGGCCAGCCGCCGCCCGGAGAAGGTCGATTTCCTCGTGGTGCAGAACGCCAACGCCTACGAGGAAGGCCTGCCCGACAGCTTCTGGGGACTGGCCCGCGAGCTGTGGCGAGACCCGTCGCCCGCCAACTACGCGCGCATCCGCGAGGCCGCGATGTCCGACGAAGCCCTGGCGTGGAACTACACCCACGGCGTGAAGGACGTGGAACGCATCGACCCCGACAGCTGGCTGCTGCAGCGCGCCCTGCTGGCGCGCTCCGGCAACAAGGACGCGATGGCGGCGCTGCTGTACGACTACGGCAGCAACCTCTCGCTCTACCCCGCCTGGCAGGCCTACTTCAGGCAGCACCAGCCGCCGACGCTGATCGTCTGGGGCGCCAACGACGTGATCTTTCCGCCCTCGGGGGCCTACCCCTACCAGCGCGACCTGCGGCAAGTCGACTTCAAGCTGCTCGACACGGGCCATTTCGCGCTCGAGGAGCTCGGCGAGGTGATCGCCACCCACATCGAGCATTTCCACGACGCGCTGAACGCCTGAGGAACCCGGCCATGGAACTGAACGCCGATGCGGCGGGGGCACGGCCGTGCCCCGAGCCGTCGATATCGGGCGCGCTGGCGCTGCTGTTCGCCGTCGCCTGCGGACTCGCGGTGGCCAACGTCTACTACGCCCAGCCGCTGCTGGACACGCTGTCGCACACCTTCGGCATCCGGCCCGCCACGGTCGGCGTCGTCATCACCATCACGCAGATCGGCTACGGCCTGGGGCTTCTGCTGGTGGTTCCGCTGGGCGATCTCGTCGACCGGCGACGGCTGATCGTCGGGCAATCGCTGCTGTCGGCGGTCGCCTTGCTGGCGGTGGCGTTCGCACCGAGCGCTGCGGTGCTGCTGCCGGCGATGGCCGCCGTGGGCGTGCTGGCGGTGGTGACGCAGGTGCTGGTCGCCTATGCCGCGAGCATGGCCGCGCCGGGCGAACGCGGTCGCGTGGTGGGCACGGTCACCAGCGGCATCATCCTCGGCATCCTGCTGGCGCGGGCGGTCTCGGGCACGCTGTCGGATCTCTTCGGTTGGCGCTCGGTTTACCTGGCGTCGGCGGCGGCCACGCTGCTGGTCTCCGGCCTGCTGTGGATGGTGCTGCCGAGCCGCACGCGACCCACGCCGGGCATCTCGTACGCACAGCTGATCCGCTCGGTGTTCGCGCTCTTCGCGCAGGAGCCGGTGCTGCGCATCCGCGCCGTGCTCGCGATGCTGATCTTCATGGCCATCACCATGATGCTGACGCCGATGGTGCTGCCGCTGACCGCACCGCCCTTCTCTCTGTCGCACACGCAGGTGGGCCTTTTCGGTCTCGCGGGTGCGGCCGGAGCACTGGGCGCGGCCCGGGCGGGCCGTCAGGCGGATCGTGGTCGCGCGCAGCGCACCACCTTCATCGGCCTGAGCGCGATGCTGCTGTCGTGGCCGCTCATCGCGATGCTGCCGTGGTCCATCTGGGCGATGGTGGCCGGCGTGGTCGTCATCGACTTCGGGCTGCAGTCGGTGCACGTGGCCAACCAGAGCCTGATCTACCGCGTGCGCCCCGAGGCGCAGAGCCGGCTGACGGCCGGGTACATGATCTTCTACTCCATCGGGTCCGCCACCGGATCGATGGCCTCGACGATGGTGTACGCCCATGCGGGCTGGAACGGCGTCTGCATTGCCGGTGCCCTCGTCAGCGGCGTGGCGCTGGCGTTCTGGGCGCTCACGCGGCACCTGACGCCGCAGGACACGGCCTCCTGAAGCCGCAACGGCTCAGTCCGTGGTGGCGAGCGGCGTGTTCTGCGCCGTGCGCAGGCCGAAGCGGTCCTGCGCCTGCTGCCGGTAGGCCGAGGGCGTCATGCCCTTGAGCTGCAGGAAGCGGCGGTTGAAGTTGGCGAGATTCGCGAAGCCCACCTCGTAGCAGATGTCGCTCACCAGCCGGTCGGACACCTGCAGCATCTCGCAGGCCTTGGCCACGCGCAGCCGCGTGACGAAGTCGGTGAAGGTGGCGCCCATGTGCCGGTGGAACCAGCGCGAGAAGCTGCTCTCGGCCATGTTGGCCACGGCGCACACGGCCGGCAGCGAAAGCTCCTCGGTCAGGTGCCGGTCGAGGTAGTCGAGCACGCGGCGCATGCGGGTGTTGGCGCTCGGGTCTTCCCCGGCCGGGTCGGCGGTGCTGGAAATCTGGCGCCAGTCGGGCCAGCGGGCCAGCTCGTGCAGCAGCCCGATGAACTCCGCCAGCCGGGCCATGCCCTCCTGCGCCTGAACGCGCAGGAAGCGTTCGCGCACCAGCGAATGGATGCCGAAGAACTCGATGCCCAGCTTGGCCCGGTCGAGCATCGGCAGCACCGCGTTCAGTTCGGGAAACAGGTCGGTGCCCTTGCGCAGCGGCTCGTCGCGGAAGTGGATGACCATGCTGCGCTCGGCGATGCCCTCGGGCGGCACGTCGTGCGAGATCCAGGTGTGGGGCAGCCGGGCGCCCACAAGTGCCACGTAGCCGGGCTCGAAACGGCCGATGTGGTCGCCCACGAAGGCGTCGCCGCTGCTGCGGTTGATGCACTGCAGCTCGTATTCGTCGTGGTAGTGCCAGCAGTCGAAGGGCCAGGGCACGCCGTGCTGCAGGCAGCGCACCGAACTGCCGCCCGCCGGCTCGAAGCCGAGCCGGGGGTCGCGCATCAGTTCGTGCTCGAGTTCCGGTTTTCGCGCTGCGTTATGCCTCATGTTCGACAAGCCCTCGCGCGCAGGCCAGCGGCGCAGCCTTCAGGCGCCGGCGACCTTCATGCGGTTCACCAGGACCGATCCGGTGGTCTTGGCGCCGAAAGTGTAGGCATCCGCCCCGATGGCTTCAATACCCAGCAGCATGTCCTTCAGGTTGCCGGCGATGGTGATCTCCTGCACCGGGAAGGCGATCTTGCCCTTCTCCACCCAGAAGCCGCTGGCGCCGCGCGAGTAGTCGCCGGTCACGTAGTTCACGCCCTGCCCCATCAGCTCGATCACGAACAGGCCGGTGCCCAGCTTGGCGAGCATCGCGTCGAGGTCGTCGGTGTGCTTCGTCAGGCGCGAGCTGAGCGTGAGGTTGTGCGAGCCGCCGGCGTTGCCGGTGGTCTTCATGCCCAGCTTGCGGGCCGAGTAGGTCGAGAGGAAATAGCCCTCGAGGCGGCCGGCGTCGACCACCTTGCGTGCCCGGGTGGTCACGCCTTCGTCGTCGAAGGGGGCGCTGCCCTTGCCGCGCAGCAGGTGCGGGTCTTCGGCCACGTCGACGTGCGCCGGCAGCACGGGCTTGCCCAGCGAATCGAGCAGGAAGGTGCTCTTGCGGTACAGCGCCCCGCCGCTCACGGCCTGCACCAGCGAGCCCAGCAGGCCCACGGCCAGCGGCGACTCGAACAGCACCGGGCATTCGGTGGTCTTGATCTTGCGCGACTTCAGGCGGCTGAGCGCGCGCTCGGCGGCGTAGCGGCCCACCGCTTGCGGGCTGGCCAGCTCGTCCGCGGAGCGCATGGAGCTGTACCAGGCGTCGCGCTGCATGTCGTCGCCCTTGCCGGCGATGGGCGCCACCGAGATGGAATGCCGCGAACTGGCGTAGCCGCCCCTGAAACCATGCGTGTGGGCGCTGAAGAAATGGCTCTGCTGGGCCGAGACGCCCGCGCCTTCGCTGTTGGTGATGCGCTTGTCGGTCGACAGGGCGGCCTCTTCGCATTCCAGGGCCAGCTTCGCGGCTTGCTCGCTGGTCACGTCCCAGGGGTGGAACAGGTCGAGTTCGGGCTGGACCTTGGCGATGTCTTCCTCGTCCGGCAGGCCGCTGACGGGGTCTTCGGCCGTGAAACGGGCGATGTCGTAGGCCGCCTGCACCGTCTGGGCGATGGCCGCCTCGGAGAAATCGGAGGTGCTGGCGTTGCCGCGGCGGTGGCCCACGTAGACCGTGACGCCCAGCGACTTGTCGCGGTTGCGCTCGACGTTCTCCAGCTCGCCCTTGCGCACCGAGACGCTCAGGCCGCAGCCCTCGGAGGCCTCGGCCCCGGCGTCGGTGGCACCGAGCTTCTTGGCATGCGCCAATGCGGTGTCGACCAGGTTTTCGAAGAAGGATCGGCTGTAGGCGAAGCCGGAATCGGCGCGCGAGGAGGATGTCGTCATGTGGTGGCTATGATACTTGCGCCCCCCATTCCCGGTTTTCCCCAGCTTCCCGCCGTGCGTTGCAACGCTGCACGGCGCGGCCCAGAATCCATCCCATGTCCCGCAAACCCAAAAAAGGCTATTACGTCCGCGGCCATTTCGTGGCCGAAGGCAGCGAGCTCGACCTCGAGCTCAAGCGCGAGCTCAAGGGCTCCGACGACGCCAGCCGCACCGACCTCAAGCGCGAAAGCGAAGAACTGCAGAAGCTGGGCGCCGAGCTGCTCACCCTGCGCGCCGGCCTGTTCGACGCGCTCCAGCTCGACGAAAAACTGGTCGAAGCCATCGCCGAGGCCAAGCGGATCACCAATTTCGAGGGCAAGCGCCGCCAGATGCAGTTCATCGGCAAGCTCATGCGCAAGCTGGAGCCCGAAGTGCTGGAAGCCGTGAAACAGGCCCTGACCGAGCAGAACACCGTGCCCGCGGCCGAAGTCGCCGCCCTGCACGAGGCCGAGCGCTGGCGCGACCGGCTGATTGCCGACGACGACGCACTCGGCGGCTGGATCGAAACCCACCCCGCCACCGATTCGCAGCAGCTGCGCGCCCTGGTCCGCCAGGCCCGCAAGGACATGAAGTCCGGCCCCGCCGGCGAGGCCCCCCGTCAGGGCAAGGCCTACCGCGAGATCTTCCAGCTGGTGCGCGCCCAGCTGGCTGTGCATGGCGGCGCCGACCATGCGGCAGCTGCCGCCGCACAGGACCGGGAAGAAGACGCATGAGCGAAGCCGGCACTTTCGACCCGGTGCGCATCGGCATCGTCTCCGTCAGCGACCGCGCCTCCAGCGGCACCTACGAAGACAAGGGCCTGCCCTCGCTGAAAGAATGGCTGGGCCGGGCGCTGAAGAACCCGATCGAGTTCGAACCCCGCCTCATCCCCGACGAGGCCGAACGCATCAGCGCCACGCTGATCGAGCTGGTCGACGCCGGCTGCTCGCTGGTGCTGACCACCGGTGGCACCGGCCCCGCCCTGCGCGACGTGACACCCGAGGCCACGCTGGCCGTGGCACACAAGGAAATGCCGGGCTTCGGCGAGCAGATGCGCCAGATCAGCCTGCGCTTCGTGCCCACCGCGATCCTCTCGCGCCAGGTGGCGGTGATCCGCGACAAGAGCCTGATCATCAACCTGCCCGGCCAGCCGAAGTCGATCGCCGAGACGCTCGAAGGGCTGAAGGACACCGAGGGCGTGCAGGTGGTGCCGGGCATCTTCGCGGCCGTGCCCTACTGCATCGACCTGATCGGCGGACCCTACCTCGAGACGGACGACTCGGTCTGCAAGGCGTTCCGGCCGAAATCGGCCATCCGCGCCCGCTGAGGCTGCTTACTGGGCCTCGCGCCCCCTGGCTTCCACGTCCTTAAGGCAGGCGTTGATCGCCGCGTTCGACGCGAGTTCGTAGCAGCGCGCGGCGGCTGCGCGCATCGCCTTCTGCTGCTCGTGGCGCTCCTGCGCGCTGTCGATCTGGTAGCTCATGAGCCACTTCATGGCGAAGGCGAGCACGATGCCGAAACCGATCGCGATGCCCACCACCGTCGACCGCCAGGTCCGCACGGGCGCGGCGGGAGGCGCCGCTGCGTAGCCGACATCGAAGGCCATGGGCGGCTGCGCCGACGAGCCGCCGTGGACCCTGCGGCGCTGCGACGCGCGCGCCTCGACCTTCGCTGGGGTGAAAGACTTGTTGTCGTAGCGGCTGCTGCTCATCGATCTGCGTGCATGGGAAGGTAGTCCGGGCGCGATTGTCCAACACCCCGGCCCGGCAAGCTGAAATGGCAGCCCCGGCGCTACTTCACCGGAATGAAGAACGGCACGCCCTTGTTCTTCACCATGGTCACGATGAACTTCGCCGGCTTCGTAGCGCTCGCGTTGCGTCCCACGGTATGGATATCACCCGGGCCCTCGTAGAAGGTCTGGCCGGGCGTCAGCGTAACCTCCTGGCCACCCTTCACGCCCATCACGATGGAACCCTCGATCACGTAGACGAATGCGTGGGCGTCGTGGCGGTGGACGGGGTCGACCGAGCCAGGCGGAAAGTCCACGGCGAGCACGATGGCCTCCTTGCCGGGCATGTCCGCCAGGTCCTTCGTGCTGAGCACGGTCACGGCGGCTTCGGGGGCTGCCGAGGTGGGCATCGCGGCGAATGCGCCGAGGGCGATGCCGAGCGGGATGCAGATGGTCTTGATGAGACGGGTCATGGCTGTCTGTCCTCCGCGCTCAGGCCGCCGCGCGCTGCGCCAGCCATTCGTCGAAGCGGATCGCCCCCAGGCGCGGACTGGCGCCGGGCGTCAGCGAGCGGTCGTCGAGGCGCACGCCGAAATAGCGGGCCCCAGGATCGGTCACGACCCTGCGCGTGTCGCCCGTCGCCTCGAAGAAGCGTCGCACCAGCGCATCGAGCGGAACGGCCTGCGGCCCGGCGATCTCGATCCGGCCGCGTGCCGGGAGCTCGGTTACGACTTCGGCGAGCGCCGCGGCGACGTCGTCGGCCGCCATCGGCTGGATAAGCGCGTCCGAAAGCCGCACAACGCCGTCCTGCACGCTGGACGCCGCGATGCCACCCACGAACTCGAAGAACTGCGTGGCCTGCACGATGGTGTAGGGCACGGGCGAAGCCTCGATCAGGTCTTCCTGAAGCTGCTTGGCGCGGAAGTAGCCGCTGTCGAGCAGGCGCTCGGTGCCGACCACCGACAGCGCGACGTGATGCGCCACGCCGGCCTCCACCTCGGCCGCGAGCAGATTGCGTCCCGAGGTCTCGAAGAAGTTGCGCACCGCCTCGTCCTCGAACGAGGGCGAGTTCGCCACGTCGACGACGACCCGGGCGCCCGCGAGCGCCCCCTTCAGGCCCTCGCCGGTGAGGGTGTTGACGCCCGTGGAGGGCGATGCGGCGTTGACGTCGTGGCCGGCCTGGCGCAGCCGTGCGGCGAGCCTGGAGCCGATGAGGCCGGAGCCTCCAATGATGACGATTTTCATGGTCGATTCCTTGGTCGAGAAAGAGTGCGAAGAGTGCGAAAGGAGCGCCCCCAATGGCCGCCCTCGCCTGCAAGACGTCCGGCCGCACGCGCCTGTGACAGCCGGATCGCTCTTTCTTCCCAAAAAACCGGCCTCGGAACCTTTCCTAGGCCTTCGCCGCCCCGAAACCGTGCGTATCGGCCGCCTGCTCGCAGGGCACCCGCTCGACCTGCACGGTCGAGTGGTGGATGTCGAAGCGCTCGGCCAGCATCGCGCGCAGTTGCTGTGTCAGCGGCGCCATGTCGCCGGTCTCCGGCGTGCACACCACGTGCACGCTCAGGCTCACCTTGCCGCTGGACAGCGCCCACACATGCAGGTCGTGCAGGCTCGCTACGCCTTCGCTGCCCAGGAGCGCACTTTCGACGGCGGGCAGATCCACCTCGTCGGGCACGCCTTCGAGCAGCACGTTCAGGCTCTCGCGCAAAAGGCGCCAGGTGCGCGGCAGCACCCACAGCCCGATGGCCACGGCGATCACCGAGTCGACCCAGCCCCAGCCCGTGTAGCGGATGACGATGGCGCCGACGATCACGCCAATGGAGCCCAGCATGTCGGCCCACACCTCCAGGTACGCCCCCTTCACGTTGAGGCTCTCGTCCTTGCCCGACGCCAGCAGCCGCATGCCGATGAGGTTGACCACCAGCCCGCCGGCGGCCACCAGCAGCATCATGGTCGACTGGATCTCGGCCGGCGCCGAGATGCGCCGGTAGGCCTCGTACAGCACGTAGATCGCCACGAAGAACAGCAGCACCGCGTTCAGCACCGCCGCCAGGATCTCGAAGCGGTAGTAGCCGAAGGTGCGCCGCCTGTCGGCCGGCCGCTTGCCGATCCAGATGGCGGTCAGCGAGATCGCCAGCGCCACGGTGTCGGTGAACATGTGCGCGGCGTCGGACAGCAGCGCGAGGCTGCCCGACACCAGTCCGCCCACCACCTCGGCGACGAGATAGACCGAAGTCAGCAGCAGCGCCCAGCGCAGTGCCTTCTCGTTGCCTCCGGTGGCGTGCGAATGCTCATGTGCCATGGGAACCTCGCAGTGAAGGATCTGAAGGATCGAGCGGCGCGCCGTGGGCCTGCTCCCGCCCTTCCACCTGCGCCTGTTCTGCCTCTTCTTCGTCGCGCCGGTGCGCGATGCGGTAGAGCAGCGGAAGCACCAGCAGCGTCAGCGCGGTCGACGACAGGATACCGCCGATGACCACCGTGGCCAGCGGCCGCTGCACCTCGGCGCCGGTGCCGGTGGCGATGGCCATCGGCACGAAGCCCAGCGAGGCGACCAGCGCGGTCATCAGCACCGGGCGCAGGCGCGTGAGCGCGCCTTCGCGGATGGCGGCGTCCAACGGCAGGCCGCCCTCTCTCAGGTTGCGGATGAAGGAGATCATCACCAGCCCGTTTAGCACCGCCACGCCCGACAGCGCGATGAAGCCCACTGCCGCCGAGATCGACAGCGGAATGCCGCGCATCCACAGCGCCACGATGCCGCCCGTGAGCGCGAACGGAATGCCGGTGAACACCAGCAGCCCGTCCTTGATGTTGCCGAACATCGCGAACAGCAGCGTGAACACCAGCAGCAGCGACACCGGCACCACGATCTGCAGCCGCTGCGTGGCCGAGGCCAGGTTCTCGTACTGCCCGCCCCACACGGTCCAGTAGCCGGTGGGAATCTTCACGTTGCGCATGGCTTCCTCCGCCTCGGCCACGAAGGAGCCCAGGTCGCGCCCGCGCACGTTGGCGCTGACCACGATACGGCGCTTGCCGTCCTCGCGGCTCACCTGGTTGGGGCCCGGCGCGATGTCCAGCGTGGCCACCTCGCCCAGCGGAATGAAGCTGGTGCGCTGGCCTTCGGCGCCCGCGCCCTTGGGCAGGGCCACGGGCAGGCGCTTGATGGCTTCGAGGTCGGTGCGCAGGTTCTCGGGCAGCCGCACGATGATGTCGAAGCGCCGGTCGCCGTCGAACAGCGTGCCCGCCTCGCGCCCGCCGACGGCGGCGGAGATCGCGTCCTGCACGTCGCCCACGTTGAGGCCGTAGCGCGCGGTCTTGCTGCGGTCGATGTTCACCGTGAGCATCGGCAGGCCGGTGGTCTGCTCGACCTTCACCTCGGCCGCGCCGGCGATCTTGCCCAGCACGCCGGACACTTCCGCCGCCGTCTTGTTCAGCACGTCCATGTCGTCGCCGAAGATCTTCACCGCCACGTCGCTGCGCACGCCCGAGATCAGCTCGTTGAAGCGAAGCTGGATCGGCTGCGAAAACTCGTAGTTGTTGCCCGGCAGCTTCTCGACTTCCTCCTGCACCGCCGCGAGCACCTCGGCACGCGTGCGCCGCGGCTCGGGCCAGTCCTTCTCGGGCTTGAGCATGATGTAGCCGTCGGAGATGTTCGGCGGCATCGGATCGGACGCGATCTCCGCCGTGCCGGTGCGCGCGAACACGCGCTCGATCTCCGGAAACTTCTTCTTCAACGTGCTTTCGAGCTGCTTCTGCATCTCGACCGACTGCGTGAGGCTGGTGCCCGGAATGCGCAGCGCCTGGATGGCGAAGTCGCCTTCGCTCAGGCTCGGCACGAACTCCGTGCCCAGGCGTGTGGCCAGCAGGCCCGACAGCACCACCGCCACGGCCGCGAAGGTGATGACCAGCGGCTTGGCCGACATCACGCGCGACAACAGAGGCTCGTAGGCGCGCTTGGCCCACAGCATCAGGCGGTTTTCCTTCTCGCTGACCTTGTTGCCGATGAACAGCGCCACGGCAGCGGGGATGAAGGTGATCGACAGGATCATCGCGCCCAGCAGCGCGATCACCACGGTGAAGGCCATCGGGTGGAACAGCTTGCCCTCGACGCCCGTGAGCGCAAAGATCGGCAGGTACACGATCATGATGATCAGCTGGCCGAACAGCAGCGCGCGCCGCGCCTCCTGCGAGGCCGCGAACACTTCGTGGAAGCGTTCGCTGCGCGTGAGCGGCCGTCCCTTGTGGGCCTGCGCGTGAGCCAGCCTTCGCACGCAGTTCTCCACGATCACCACCGCCCCGTCGATGATGATGCCGAAGTCCAGCGCGCCCAGGCTCATGAGGTTGGCGCTGACCTTCTGGTTCACCATGCCGGTGAAGGTGAAGAGCATCGACAGCGGGATCACCAGCGCAGTGATGACGGCCGCGCGGATGTTGCCCAGGAACATGAACAGGATCGCGATGACCAGCACCGCGCCCTCGAACAGGTTCTTCTTCACAGTGGCGATGGCCTTGTCGACCAGCACCGTGCGGTCGTACACCGTCACCGCTTTCACGCCGGCGGGCAGCGTGCGGTTGATCTCCTGCATCTTCTTGTCGACGGCCTGCGACACGGTGCGGCTGTTCTCGCCGATCAGCATGAACACGGTGCCCAGCACCACCTCGCGGCCGTTGTCGGTGGCCGCGCCCGTGCGCAGCTCCTTGCCGATGCCGACCTCGGCCACGTCCTGCACGCGCAGCGGAATGCCGTTGGCGTTGCCGAGAATGACGTTGCCGATGTCCTCGGCCGACTTCACCTGCCCCGGCGCGCGGATGAGGTACTGCTCGCCGCGCTTCTCGATGTAGCCCGCGCCCACGTTGGCGTTGTTGCGCTCCAGCGCGAGCACGATGTCGCCCATGGTCAGGCCGTGGGCCAGCAGCTTGGCCGGGTCGGGCGCAATCTGGAACTCCTTGGCGAAGCCGCCGATGGAGTTGATCTCGGTCACGCCCGGCACGTTGCGCAGCTGCGGCTTGATGATCCAGTCCTGTATCTCGCGCAGGTCGGTGGGCGAATACGGCTTGCCGTCGGCCTTCTTCGCGCCCTCTTCCGCCTCCACGGTCCATAGGTAGATCTCGCCCAGCCCGGTGGAAATCGGCCCTATCACCGGCGAGATGCCGCGCGGCATGCTCTCGCGCGCGGACTGTATGCGCTCGTTGACGAGCTGCCGCGCGAAGTAGATGTCGGTGCCGTCCTTGAAGATCACCGTGACCTGCGAGAGGCCGTAGCGCGAGAGCGAGCGCGTCTGCTGCAGGCCCGGCAGGCCGGCCATGACGGTCTCGATCGGATAGGTCACGCGCTGCTCGGTCTCCAGCGGGGAGTAGCCGGGCGCGGCGGTGTTGATCTGCACCTGCACGTTGGTGATGTCGGGCACGGCGTCGATGGGCAGCTTCTGGTAGCTGAAGATGCCCAGCGCCGCCATGCCGAACACGGCGAGCAGGACCAGCCAGCGCTGCTCGATGGAGAAGCGGATGATTCGTTCGAACATGCGGGCTTCCTCAGTGGGTGTGCGTGGCCGAGCTCTTGCCCTGCTGCGACTTCACGACGAAGCTGCCGCTGGCGGCATAGGCCGCGCCGGGCTTCAGCCCGCCGACGATCTCTATGCGCTTGCCGTCGCTGCGCCCGGTCTGCACGTGCTGCGGCAAAAAGCCGCCGGGTACGCGCAGGAACACGGTGGGCTTGTCTTCCACGGTCTGCACCGCGTCGGCCGCAACCGTCACGGGGGCCTCCGTCTCGGAGGCCACCAGCTCGACGTTCACGAACAGGCCCGGGCGCCAGATGCGCTCGGGGTTGGTCAGCGTGACGCGCGCGGTGGCGGTGCGCGTCTGCGCGCCGATCAGCGAGCCCACGTACGACACCTTGCCGGTCGCGGTCTGGTCGAAGGCGGTCGAGCGGATCTTCACCTGCTCGCCGATGCGCACCAGGTTCAGGTTGTTGGCGGCCACGCTGATCTCGGCCCACACGGTCGACAGATCGGAAATGGTGAAGACGTTGACCGCCTCGCCCACCGATTCGCCGAGCGAGATGTGCTTTTCGACCACCATGCCGTCGAAGGGCGCGCGCAGCTCGTAGCGGCCCAGTGCCGACGAGGCGGGCGTGGCGCCCAGCGCCAGCAGCTTCTGGTTGGCGTTGGCCACGGCGATCTGCGCCTCCTGCATGGCCTGCTGGGCCTGCAGGTAGTCCTGCTGCGGCGAGATCTTTTCCTCCCACAGCTTCTTCTCGCGCTCGTGGGTGGTGCGGGCCAGCTCCAGCCGGCGCTGTGCCGCCTGCAGTTCGCTGCGCTGCTCCGAAAGCCCCGGGCTCGACAGCACCGCGAGCACCTGCCCGCGCTTGACCTCCTGGCCCAGGTTGGCCGACACGCTGTCGACCACGCCCGCCACGCGCGGCACCACATGGGCCGTGCGGTCTTCGTTGAACTTGATCTCGCCGGGCAGCTGCAGCGACAGCTTGATGCGCGCGGGGCCGGCGTTCTCAATGGCGATGTCCGAGGCCTTGACCTGCTCGTCGGTGAAGGCGATCTTTTCCTCGTCCTCCTTGTGCGCGGCGGACTTCTCCTCGCCCTTGGCTTCGCCGGAGGCAGCCTTGGTTTCGCCCTTGCCTTCCTCGGCGTGGTGCTCCTTGTCGCCGTGGCCCTTGGCCTCGCCGTGGCTGTGGTCGTGGTCCTCGCCGGTCTTGGACTCCTTGTGGCCCTCTTCCTCGTGATGCTCGCCGTCGCCATGGCCGGCGGCCTCCGAATGGCCCGCCGCCCCCGGCTTGGCGGGCGAGGTGCGCAGGATCATCGCGCCCGCCCCCACGCCCAGCGCGAGCACGGCCGCGATGGCGATCAGCTGCTTCTTGCCGACACGCTCGGCGAAAGACTTGCGTTCTTCTGTGTTCATGATCTGTGAGTTCCTTGCTTGTCAGCGCGTGTCAGCGCGCCACGGGCGCCGTCGTCGTCGCGGGAGAGATGTCGCCACCTTCGCTGCCTTCATTGCCCAGCAGCCGGTCGAGATCGCCGGCCGCGCGGTGCGCGTCGGCCAGCGCGAGCAGGTATTGCGCGCGCACCTGGAACAGAGTGCGCTGTGCATCGAGCGCTTCCAGGAAGCTGAACTTGCCGAGCTCGAAGCCCTTGGTCGCGGCTTTGTAGGCGCTCTCGGCGCCGGGCAGCGCGTCGCGCTGCAGCGTCTCGGCGGTGGCGTGCGCGGAGCGCAGGCGTTCGGAGGCCTGGGCCACCTCGGTGCCGAGTTGCAATTCGGCGGCGACGAGGTCGTCGCGCGCCTTTTCCTCGCGGCTCAGGGCCTCGGCGACATTGCCCCGGTTGGTATCGAAGATCGGCAGCGGCACGGAGAGGCCCAGCACCACCTGGTTGCGCCGGCTGCTGCCGGTCTCGCCCTCGGAAGCCGGCACGCGCTTGGCGCCGAGCGAGACGGTCACGTCGGGAATGCGCCTGGCCCGTTCCAGGTCGGACAGCGCCTTGCGCCGCTCGACCTCGAGCCGCGCCTGCCGCACCACGGGCGCGGCAGCCATGCGGCCGGCCACGTCCTGCTCCGACGCCATGGCCGGCAGCCGGTCGACCGCGCCATCCACCTGCGTGAAGCGGGGGCTCGGGTTGCCCCACAGCGCGGCCAGCTGCTGGCGCGCGGAGCGCAGCGTGCCCTCGGCCTGCATCAGCTCGACGCGGATGCCGGCCTCGGCCACGCGCGCCTTGGTTTCCTCCAGCGGCGAGACCTTGCCCGCCGCCACGCGGTTGGCCGCGGCGCGGGTGGCCGTTTGAGCGAGCCCCACCGAATCCTGCGCGAGCCGCAGGCGCTCCTGCGCGGTCAGCACGTCGAAGAAGGCGGTGACGGTGGCCGCGCGGATCTCGGCGCGGCGGCCGGCCAGCGCCGACGCGGCCTGGTCGCGCGCACGCTCCGCCGCCGTGACGCGGGCCGAGCGCTTGCCGCCCAGCTCGATGGGCTGGCTCAGCTGCAGCGTGGTGGTGCGGTTGTCGCGGCGCAGGTCTTCGAGCTGCGCGTCGAGCGTGGGGTTGGGCCAGGCGCTGGCCTGGACGATGGCGGCCTCGGTGGCCTCCTGCTCGCGCAATGCGGAAGACAGGCCGGGGTTGGCCTGCAACGCCATCGCGACGGCGCTGCGCAGGGTCAGCGGGCCCGCGGGCTCCTGCATGCGGGCCGCCGCGCCTGTCTGCGCGGCCTGTGAGTAACGGGGACCGGCTGAGGCCTGCGAGACCTGTGAAAAAGCCGGGGGCGCCGCCATGGCCAGCACGGCCAGCGGCACGAAGAGCGTGCGCATCGAATTCTCCTGGGTTGCGAAACAACGGACGGACGAATTCGGCGAGAGCTCGGCTAGCTGATGGTTGGTATCAGGAAGGGGTGGTGTTCTCTCGCCGAATCAGGAGGCGAGAGACCAGTCGGGACGGACCGGAACGTCTGAGACATGCGAGGCGAAACGCTCGTCGGGCGTCGCGCGCAGCGGCTGTGCCACGCGTGCGACGGATTCCTGCGGCTCGTCCAGCGCGTCGGCGTGCTGGGCATGGCCGAAATGGCAGACCGCGCAATCGCCGACGACGGCATTGGGCTGGGTGCTGGAGTTCTTCTGCGCGCCTTCGCCGCTGTGGCTGCGGTCGGTGCCGCGCGTCTCGCTTTCGTGATGGCCCCAGTGATCGGGCCGCGTGTCGCGCTCATGCTGGCAGTACGCCGATGCCGACGCCCAGCTGAACTGGAACGGCAGCAGGACGAGCATGAAGATGAGGAACCAGCGGCGCATGGAGGCAAAAAGTATATCGGCGGCCCCTGTCGGGCCCTCCGGCAATGGCCCTGCGAACAGCAGGCCCGGCGCAATGTATGACGCCCGGGCGGGGCTTTGTCCGTCAATAGGATTACCAAAACGTAACCCGCGTATCGAAAGTGCTTCGATACCATCGCGCAATGCGAATCCTTGTCATCGAAGACGAGCCCAAGCTGGGCGACTACCTCAAGAAGGGCCTGGAGGAGAACGGCTACGTCGTCGACATCGCCCGCGACGGCATCGAGGGGAAGTACCTCGCCACCGAGGGCGAATACGCGCTGATCCTGCTCGACGTGATGCTGCCCGGCATCGACGGCTTTGCCGTGCTGCAGGCCATACGGCGCACCAAAAACGTGCCTGTGCTGGTTCTCACGGCGCGCGACAAGGTCGAGGACCGCGTTCAGGGGCTGCAGCAGGGAGCGGACGACTACCTCGTCAAGCCCTTCTCCTTCTCCGAGCTGCTGGCGCGCGTGCAGGCCCTGCTGCGCCGGGGCAAGCCGCAGGAATCCACCGTGCTGCGGCTGGCCGACCTGGAGGTCGACCTCGTCAGCCGCAAGTGCGTGCGCAACCGCACGCGGCTGGACCTCACGGCCAAGGAGTTCACGCTGCTGCTGGTGCTGCTGCGTAGGCGCGGGCAGATCCTTTCGCGCACCACGCTCGCCGAGCAGGTGTGGGACATGAACTTCGACAGCGACACCAACGTGGTGGAAGTGGCCATCCGGCGCCTGCGCAGCAAGCTCGACGATCCGTTCGAGGTGAAGCTGCTGCACACCGTGCGCGGCATGGGCTACGTCCTGGAAGACCGCTCCTGGGCATGACTTGACCGCCCGGCCGCAATCCCTCCAGAGCCGCCTGTCGCTCTGGTTCGCCGCCCAGACCCTGTTCGGGCTCAGCGTGATCTGCTTCGCCATCTACCTCGTGACGGCCTGGAACTTCGGGCAGAAGCAGGAGGAAGAACTCGACCACAAGGCGGTGCTCGTGCAGCACCTGCTGAGCGAGGCCGAGAAGGGCGGCGACCTCGCCTTCCTGCGGCACAAGCTCGAGGACTTCTTTTCGATGCAGGACGACGTGCGGCTGTCGATCTCGGCCGGCGGCACGCAGCTCTTCGAATCGAGGCCCGCCGAAGGCGGCCGCTGGATGCTGCGCGACGTGAAGGTGCCCTGGACGCAGGCCGGCGCCACCACGCAGCTCTCGGTGCGCATCGGCGTGAACACTGCGCAGGAGGCGCAACTGCTGCGCCGGCTGGCGTGGACCCTGGTGGGTGCCGTGGCGCTGGGCACGGCGCTGGTCTCGCTCACGGGCATGTGGCTGGTGCGGCGCGGCCTGAAGCCTCTCAAGACGCTCACCGAGCGCACCGCGGCCATGGCGCCAGACAAGGCCAACCAGCCCATCGACGCCACGGACTTCGCCGAAGAACTGCGCCCCTGGATCACCCAGTTCAACGCATTGCTGCTGAGGGTGCAGCGCGCCTACGTGCAGCTCGAATCCTTCAACGCCGACGTGGCGCACGAACTGCGCACGCCGCTGGCCAACCTGATCGGCTCCACCGAGCTCGCGCTCACGCGCCCGCGCAGCAACGAGGAGCTGCAGACGGTGCTCGCATCCAACCTCGAGGAAGTCGGCCGGCTCTCGGGCATCGTCACCGACATGCTGTTTCTCTCCCAGGCCGAGCGCGGCGCGCCGATGCGCACACGCGCGGCGACGAGCCTGGCGGCACAGGCCGGCGACGTGATCGACTTCTACGACGCCATGCTGGAAGAAGCCGGCCTGCGCGCCGAGGTGCGCGGCGACGCCATGGCCGACGTGGACGCGGCGCTGGTCCGCCGCGCGCTCTTCAACCTGCTGGGCAACGCCATCCGCTTCGCGACTGCGGCTTCGACGATACGCATCGAGATCGGCGAAGAGAACGCAGGCGAGTTCGCAGTGGCGGTGGTCAACAAGGGCCAGCCCATCGACCCGGCCGCCCTGCCCCGTCTGTTCGAGCGCTTCTACCGGGCCGCGCAGGCCCGCGACGGCTCGACCCGGCACCACGGCCTGGGCCTGTCGATCGTGGAAGCCATCGCCCGCATGCATGGCGGGCGGGTGTTCGCGGCCAGCGGGGGCGGCGAGACGCGCATCGGGTTCACCGTCGCGCGTCAGTGAGCGGCATCAGGGCTTGGCTGCGTGCGCGGCGTCGGCCGCCACAGCCGGCTTGCGGCCGATGAAAAGATTGATCAGCGGCCCCGTCATCGCGGTGGTCGCGAGAGCCATCACCAGCAGCATCGTGAACAGCTCGGGGCCGATCAGCCCCGCGTCGAGGCCGATCTTCATCACGATGAGTTCCATCAGCCCGCGCGCATTCATGAGCGAACCGGTGGCCAGGCTGTCGCGCCAGCCGTAGCCCGCCATGCGCGCGCCGGCAGCGCCGCCGGCGATCTTGCCCACGGTGGCCACGCCCACGATCAGCAGCATCGCGCCCAGGCTGGCGCCCGAGAAGGCGTTGGGCGTGGTGCCCAGCCCGGCGAGAGCGAAGAAAAGCGGCATCAGCACCACGATGGAGATCGGCTCGATGCGCTCGGTGAGCGACTTCAGCAGGCGGTCGTCGCGCGGCAGGCAGGCTCCGAAGAGGAAGGCGCCGAACACCGCGTGCAGGTGCAGCCACTCGGTAGCGAGGGACGTCGCGAGCAGGCCGATCATCAGCGCCGCCATCACGGTGGTCGAAGGCTCGCCCTCGGGCGCCTTGACACGCAGCAGCCACGCGAAGGCCGGCTTGAGCCCGAAGAACAGCGCCGCCAGCACCACCGCCATGCCCAGCGTGATCTTCAGCAGCCCCTGGTAGCCCTCGCCCGCACCGACCATCGCGACCACGAAGGCCAGCAGGATCCAGGCGAACACATCGACCACGGCAGCAGCGCCGAGCGAAAGCTGCCCGAAGGGAGTGCGCGTCATGCCGCGGTCCTTCAGGATGCGCGCCATCACGGGGAAGGCGGTGATCGACAGCGCCGCCGCGATGAACAACGCGAAGGGCCAGAAGCCGACGCCGGCCGGCGCGAGCGAGGGATGCAGCGCCGGCGCGATCGCGAGGCCCAGCGCCATCGGCACGACCACGCTCAGCACGCCCACGTAGCCCGCCGAGCGAAGCTGCTCGCGCACGCCCTTCGAAGCCCGCAGCTCCAGGCCGACCACGAACATGAACAGCACCAGCCCCAGGGTGGAAAGCGACGAGAGCCCCTGCAGCGACTCCTTGGAGAACAGCTGCGCATGCAGCGAGGGAAAGAGCGCCCCCATCACGACCGGGCCGAGCATCAGGCCCGCAGCCATCTCGCCGACCACGCCGGGCTGGCCCACGTGGCGAAGAACCCAGCCGCAGAAGCGGGCGGTGACCAGGATGACGATGAGCTGCAGCAGGAGCGAAGTGACGGACATCGAAGGACTGGAGTCGGAGGGGATATCCGGCCTATGTTAGTTCGAAGCCGTGTCGTCCAGCCAGCGGTTGGCCCACTGGTTCAGCGGCAGCAGGCGCCGGACGAGTTCCGCGCCCGCCTCGGTCAGCACGTATCCCGCGCCCGCGAGCTCGACCACGCCGGCCGCGCGCAACTCCTTGAGCCGGTCGTTCAGCACCGAGGGCGACATCTGGTCCGTGCTCGTGCGCAGCGCCCTGAAGCTCTGCGGCAGGCCATCGCGCAGCTCCCAGAGGATGCGCAGCGTGCCCTTGCGGCCGAGCTGCTCCAGCAGCCGCATGACGGGGCGGCGCGATGCGGCGGGTTGTGCTTCTTCCATGACGAGGCCTTGCTTGATCGATCAGGCGAGTGTACGCGCTTGCGCTACGCAATCCGTAGCGATAGACTGCATCCAACCGCTACGTATTTCGTAGCGATTTCAGCCTCATCGCCATCAAGGAGACTCCTCTTGACCGACACCGCCGAACACCACCCGCCGCGCATCCCTCCGCTCGAAGCCCCCTACCCCGAGCCCATCGGCGAACTGCTCGTGCGCATGACGCCGCCGCAAGCGCCCGAGGTACTCGCGCTGTTCCGGGTGCTGGCAGTGAATCCGGCACTGGCCGAGCGCACGCTGGACCTGGGGCGCTACCTGCTGGGCCGCAAGGCGGCCATCAGCCTGCGGGAACGCGAGATCGTCATCCTGCGCGTCTGCTTCCGTTGCGGCGCCGAATACGAATGGGGCGTGCACTGGACCGGCTTCGCCGATGCCGCCGGCTTCAGCGACACCGACCGCCGCGCGATGGCATCGGCCGACGGCGACCTCACCCTGCTCGATCCGCGCGACCGGCTGCTGGTGTCGATGGTCGACCAGCTCCACGACACCAGCGACGTGGACGATGCGCTCTGGGAGGCCCTGCGCGCGCACTGGAGCCATGCGCAACTCATCGAACTGATGATGCTCGCGGGCTGGTACCACTCGGTGAGCTACGTGTGCAATGCGGCGCGCGTGCCGCTGGAGAAGTGGGCGGCGCGTTGGTGACTGCGGGCCGTGCCGTGGCGTGCTGGAATGCGCCGGTTGCAACACGACAACCGCCATGACCGCCTACATCGTCGCCCAGCTCAAGTTCACGAACGTGGAAGCCTATCGGCGCTACCAGCGCGCGTTTCCCGCGGTGTTCAGCCGCTTCAACGCCAAGCTGCTGGCCGCCGATGAAGCGCCCGAGGTTCTCGAAGGCGAATGGCCGCGCGACAAGGTGGTGATGATGTCGTTCGAGAACAAGGAGGCCGCCAGGGCCTTCCAGAATTCCGCCGAATACAACGCGATCGCGCAGGACAGGAAGGCCGGGGCCGAAGCTGTGGTGCTGCTGGTGGAAGGATTTCCGGGCAGGCCGTAACTCCACGGCCAGCCCGATCGATCACTTCGGCACGCGCATCAACCGCAACCCGTTAGCCACCACCAGCAGACTCGCGCCCATATCCGCGAACACCGCCATCCACATCGTCGCGCTGCCGAACACGGCGAGCACGAAGAACACGCCCTTGATGCCCAGCGCCAGCGTGATGTTCTGCCACAGCACCGAGTGCGCGCGGCGCGAGAGGCGGATGGTTTCGGGGATGCGGCGCAGGTCGTCGTTCATGATGACCACGTCGGCCGCTTCCATCGCGGTGTCGGTGCCGGCGCCGCCCATCGCGAAGCCGATGTCGGCCTGCGCGAGCGCGGGAGCATCGTTGATGCCGTCGCCGGTCATCGCCGCTGCGCCGTAGCGCTGCTGCATGGCCTTGACGGCGTCGAGCTTCTCCTCGGGCAGCAGGTTGCCGCGCACGTCCTCGATGCCGGCGTGGGCGCCGATGGTCTTGGCGGTGGCTGTGTTGTCGCCGGTGAGCATCACCGGCACCACGCCGAGCGCGCGCAGTTCCGCCACCGCCGCCTGAGACGACTCCTTGATGGTGTCGGCCACGGCGAACAGCGCGAGCACGGCCTTGTCGGATGCCAGCAGCGTGACGGTGCGGCCGGCTTCCTCATGGCGCTTGAGCTCGGCTTCGAGCGACGGCGTGCAAAGGCCGCGCTCCTCGATCAGCCGGTGATTGCCCAGCACGTAGACCTGCCCCGCGTGCGCGGCCTGCACGCCGCGTCCGGGCAGCGCGGTGAAGTCGGAGACTTCGCCCTGCTCGCTCTTCAGGCCTTCGGCGATGGCCTTCGACACGGGGTGGTCGGAGCGGCCCGCGATGCTGGCGGCAACGACGAACACGGCTGCTTCATTGCCCGCATCGCCAACGAGCGATGACTCCACCAGCTTCGGCTTGCCTTCGGTGATGGTGCCGGTCTTGTCGAGCGCCACCGCCTTGAGCTTGCGCGCCTCCTCGAGGTAGGTGCCGCCCTTGATGAGAATGCCGCGCCGCGCGGCCGAGGCCAGCGCGCTCACCACCGTGACCGGCGTGGAGATCACCAGCGCGCACGGGCAGGCGATGACCAGCAGCACCAGCGCCTTGTAGACCGACTGCATCCAGGTCCAGTCCATGAAGAACGGCGCGAACACCGCGATGGCCAATGCCAGCACGAACACGGTCGGCGTGTAGATGGCGGCGAACCTGTCGACGAAGCGCTGCGTGGGCGCGCGCGAGCCCTGCGCTTCCTCGACCGCATGGATGATTCGCGCGAGCGTGGTGTTCGAGGCCACGGCCGTCACGCGGAACTCCAGCGCGGCGGTCTGGTTGATGGTGCCGGCGAACACCTGGTCGCCGACGGTCTTGTCGACCGGAATGCTCTCGCCGGTGACCGGCGCCTGGTCGATGGCGCTGTTGCCTTCGGTGACGATGCCGTCCAGTGGCACGCGCTCGCCGGGACGGATGCGCGCGACGGCGCCGAGTTCGACCGCGCTGGCCATCACGGTCTTCCAGCTGCCGTCGGCCTGCTTCACCTCGGCCTGCTCGGGCGCGAGCGCCAGCAGGCTCTGGATGGCGTTGCGCGCGCGGTCAACGGCGCGGGCCTCGATGAGTTCGGCAATGGCGTAGAGCGCCATCACCATCGCGGCCTCGGGCCACTGGCCGATGATGAAGGCGCCGGTGACGGCCACGGCCATCAGGGCGTTGATGTTCAGCCGCCCGCGCACCAGCGCAGCGAAGCCCTTCTTGTAGGTGTCGAGGCCCGCGAGGCCGATGGCGCCCAGCGCCAGCAGCATTCCGGCCGCCATGAAGCCCTTGCCCTCGAGCCCCATGAAGGAGATCGACTCGGCCGCGATGGCCAGCACCAGCGCCGCGACCAGGCGGGCCAGGCCCGCGCTCATGCCCACGATGCGTGCCGGTGCAGCCGCGGCAGCCTGCGCGCCTGCGGCCGGGCCGGTTGCGTCGCCCAGAGGCTCGGGCTTGAAGCCGGCCTTGCGGATGGCTTCGAGCGCGTTGGGCAAGGCTGCGGTATCGGCCGTGATCGCCATCGTGCGTTCGCCGAGGCGGAAGCGCAGCGCCCTGACGCCCGCGACCGGTTCGAGCGCGCGGCGGATCTCCGACTCCTCGACTGCGCAGTCCATCGTGGGAATGCGAAAGAGCAAGGCGCCCTTGGGAATGTCGCCCGTGTCGATTGCGGGCGACGAGCCGCAGACCGGGTTGCCGCAGCACGATGCCGCGGCTGGAGGATGCGCGTGCCCATGCGAGTGATCGTGACCGTGGCCATGCTCGTGGCCGTGCTCGTGGCCGTGATCTTGCGGATGAAGGGCCGGCGTCACCGGCTTCAGGGCGTTCTGGTTCGTCGTCATGGAATCGATTGGAAACCCTGAAGCAGGTGTAGAGTCAACCACCCATCTCCACCCTTTCATTTGCCGCATCATGAAAATCGGTGAACTGGCCAAGGTCGCGAACACGCCTGTCGAGACCATCAGGTACTACGAGCGCGAGCAGCTGCTGCCCGAGCCCGCGCGCACCGACGGCAACTACCGCATCTACGACGAAGACCACGCCCAGCGCCTGGGCTTCATCCGCCGCTGCCGCTCGCTGGACATGACGCTCGACGAGATCCGCAGCCTGCTCAAGTTCCGCGACGCGCCGCAGGAAGACTGCGGCGAGGTCAACCAGCTGCTGGACGACCACATCGGCCACGTGGCCGCGCGCATCGCAGAGCTGAAGACGCTGGAAAAGCAGTTGAAGGCATTGCGCCAGCAGTGCTGCGGCCCCGAGTCGGCGAACGCCTGCGGCATCCTGCAGGAGCTGGACACCGCAGCGCTCGCGCCCGAGACCTTCGGGCAGCACGCGGGCCACGTGCACGGCTCGCTGCACGCGCCGACCAAACGCAGCGGCTGACCGGCGGTCTTACTTGCCGATCAGCTGCGTGAGCTTGTCGGCCTCGAAGCTCTCGTCGCGAGCGGCGTCGCCCGGCACACAGTCCTTGCTGCCGGGCTGGGCCGACAGCTTCTCGATGGCCTGCCACAGCAGCGCGATCTGGTGCTCCTGGCCCGAGGCGTTGTCGATCAGGCCTCGCAGCGCCTGGCTCAGCGGGTCGTCGTTCTGCGTGACGCCGTAGGCCGAGAAGCCCATGCGCGAGGCGGTTTCCTCGCGCCGCGCTGCCGCTTCGGCCTCGATGATGCGCGCCGGGTTGCCCACCGCCGTGGCGCCCGCGGGCACCGGCTTGGTGACCACCGCGTTCGAGCCCACCTTGGCGCCGTCGCCCACCACGAAGCCGCCGAGCACCTTGGCGCCCGCGCCAACCACCACGTTGCGCCCCAGCGTCGGATGCCGCTTGGTGCCCTTGTAGAGCGAGGTGCCGCCCAGGGTCACGCCCTGGTAGATGGTGCAGCCGTCGCCGATCTCGGCCGTCTCGCCCACGACGACGCCCATGGCGTGGTCGAAGAACACGCGCTCGCCGATCTTGGCCGCGGGGTGGATCTCGATGCCGGTCAGCCAGCGGGCCCAGTGCGCGATGAAGCGCGCGGGCCACTTGAAGCCATGGGTCCAACAGGCGTGCGCCCAGCGATGCAGCACCACGGCATGGAAGCCAGGGTAGACCGTGATCACTTCCCAGGCGCTTCGGGCGGCCGGGTCGCGTTCGAGGATGCACCGGATGTCGGCGCGCAGTCTGGAGAACATCGCTGCCTTATGCCTTCTGTCTGTTGTCGTTATATCGATAGGGGCCGCGCAGTCTAAGGCCCGGGGTCTTCGCGTACGGGCGATGGGGTTTTAGTCAATCCGTCAGGAGCCCGCGCCGCCCCTGGGCGGGCGCGTGGCGTCGCTCATGGCCTTGGCGATGCCGCGCAGGATGTGGATTTCCTCGGGCGTGGGCTGGGCGCGGTTGAAGAGCTGCCGCAGCCTGGGCATGAGCTTCTTGGGCGCCTCGGGGTCGAGGAAGCCGATTTCCACCAGCGAGCGCTCCCAGTGGTCGAGCATGCCGGTCACGGCCTGCGCGTCGGCCGCCTGCACGGGCTGGATGGCCTCGCGCACCTCGTAGCCGCCCAGCGCCAGCCGCCATTCGTAGGCGATCACCTGGATGGCCGCGCCCAGGTTGAGCGAGCCGAACTTCGGATCGGTGGGGATGCTCAGGGCCACGTTGCAGCGGTAGACGTCCTCGTTCCGCATGCCGAAACGCTCGGAGCCGAACAGGAAGGCCACGTGCTGGTCGCCCTTTTCCCCGTCTTTCGCGAGCGGCTCCAGGTGTTCCCGGGGCGTGCGGGTGGGCGGGCCGAAGTCGCGCGGGATCATGGCGGTGGCGCACATGTGGGTCACGCCGTCGAGGGCCTCGTCGAGCGTCTCGACGATGCGGGCGTTGGCCAGAACGTCGAGCGCGCCGCTCGCGCGCTGGATGGTTTCCTCGCGCCGCAGCACGTTGGCCCAGCGCGGGGCCACCAGCACCAGGTCGGAAAAACCCATGGTCTTCATGGCGCGGGCGGCGGCGCCCACGTTGCCGGCGTGGCTGGTCTGGATCAGGATGAAACGGGTGCGCATGACGGGTTTGGAGACACTAACGGGCGGAGCCGGTAAAATCCCCCGATTCTCGCCGCCCGCATCGCCGGGCCGTCTCCGGGGGCCCTCCCCACCGTTCTTCCCACAATCCAATGTCGTCCCCCAACCTGCATCCCATGCTCAACGTGGCCGTCAAGGCCGCACGCGCCGCTGGCGCAATCATCAATCGTGCCGCCCTCGACGTCGAGGCCGTGCGCATCTCCCAGAAGCAGGTCAACGACTTCGTCACCGAAGTCGATCACGCCAGCGAGCAAGCGATCATCGAGACGCTGCTCGGCGCGTACCCGGGGCACGGCATCCTCGCGGAAGAATCCGGCAGCCAGTACGGCGCCAAGGACTCCGACTACGTCTGGATCATCGATCCGCTCGACGGCACCACCAATTTCATCCACGGCTTCCCGGTCTACTGCGTGTCCATCGCGCTGTCGGTGCGCGGCAAGATCGAGCAGGCGGTGGTCTACGACCCCACCCGCAACGACCTCTTCACCGCCACCAAGGGCCGCGGCGCCTACATGAACGAGCGCCGCATCCGCGTCTCGAAGCGCACCCGGCTCAACGAGTGCCTGATCTCCACCGGCTTCCCCTTCCGCACCGGCGACAACTTCAAACAGTACCTGGCCATCATGGCTGACATGATGCCCCGCGCCGCCGGCCTGCGCCGCCCCGGCGCCGCCGCGCTCGACCTGGCCTACGTGGCCGCCGGCTTCACCGACGCCTTCTTCGAGACCGGCCTGAATCCCTGGGACGTGGCCGCGGGCTCGCTGCTGGTCACCGAGGCCGGCGGCCTGATCGGCAACTTCACGGGCGAGCCCGAGTTCATCGACCAGCGCGAATGCCTGGCCGGCGCCCCGCGCGTGTACGGCCAGCTGGTGCCGCTGCTCGCCAAGTACTCCAAGTTCGCCACCGTCGACGAGAAGCTGCGCGCCAGCGACCGCGTGCGCGCCGTGTCCGCCTCCACCAAGGCCAGCAAGGCCGACGAATCGGTCGACCTCTACGCCCGCAGCACGGTGCCGGGCTTCGCCGACGAGGCCGCCGAAGCCCCGGCTCCGGCAGTCGCAGCGGCGGCTCCCGCTCCCCGCAAGCTCACGCGCGTGCGCCGCGACGCGCCCGCCAACGGCGCGCCCTCCGAGGGCAACTCCTCCGCCAAGTGACGATGCTGGGGCCCAGCAACGCCGCGCCCCGGGTCCGTGCCGCTCTGCGCATCGCGCTGAGCCACTACGTCGCGAGCGGGCTCACCGTCGCGCTGGGCCTGCTCTTCATTTCCGGCGGGGTGCACCTCTGGCTGGGCACCCTCGCGGCCTCGGCCGCAGCCACCGGCGTGATAGTCACCGCGCCGCCCGACCTGCCCGGCCCGCGCCGCGGCAAGTTCCTGCAGATGCTGCCGGCGCCGCTCATCGGCCTGCCGCTCTTCTTCGCGGTGCAGATGCTGCACAGCGCACCCATCCGCCTCGGCCTCGTGCTGGTGCCCGCCACCTTCATGGCCTTCCTGGCCATGGCCTGGGGCAAGCGGGGCATCCCGATCGCCATCGCGGTGATGTTCTCGATGGTGTTCTCCATGGCCACGCCGGCGCCCACCGGCATGGCCGACGCCGTCGAGCGCACCTGGCACTTCGGCATAGGCGCGGGCCTCTACGTGATCTGGGCCACGCTGGCCAACCTGCTGCTCAACGGGCGCTTTCGCACCCAGTCGGTGGCCGACGTGCTGTATTCGCTGGCCGCGCTCATGCGCACCGAGGCCAGCCAGTTCCTGCCGCAGGACGAGACCCGCGACGTGCGCGACACCCCGGCGCCCATGCTGGGCCAGCTGCTGCGCGAGCAGGCCGCGCTGGCCGACCAGTTGCAGGCCACGCGCGACATCGTGCTCGAGTCGCCGCGCACCCCGCGCCGCCAACGCCTGGCGGCCATGCTGGTGATCGTGCTCGAGATGCGCGACCAGCTCCTGGCCAGCGAACTCGACCTCGACACCCTGCGCGCCCACCCCGCGCATGCCGAAGCGCTCATCGAGATGCGCCGCGTGCTCGAGGAGCTCTCCGACGAAACCATCGCGCTGGCCGATTCGCTCCTGCTGGGCCGCCAGCCCGACGCCGTGGCCGACCGCCGCCCGCGCCTCGCGGCCATCCACGTCTCGGCGGACGACAGCACCGCCAGCGGCGGCCACATCGGCCCCACGGCCGCCATGCTCGCGCGCGGGCTGGCCAGCCGGATCGGCCACATCAACGACGAAGTGCTGCGCCTGTCGGCCATGGCGCGCGGCGACGCCGAGCCCAACCTCGCCGTGGTGCGCGCCAACTGGCAGCTCTTCGTGAGCCCCACCGACTGGTCGCTGCGCCCCTTCTTCACGCTGTGGAGCTGGGACCAGCCGCCGCTGCGCCACGCCATCCGCGCCGCGCTGGCCATCGCTGCCGGCTACGCCATCGCGGTGTCGATGCCATGGGGCTCGCACGACTACTGGATCCTGCTGACCATCGTGGTCGTGCTGCGCGGCAGCCTCTCGCAGACGCTGGAGCGCCGCAATGCCCGCGTGGCCGGCACGCTGCTGGGCTGCGTGCTCGCCGTGGGCCTGCTGTCGGCGCACCCGTCGGCGCTGATGCTGCTGGTCATCGTGACGGTGGCGCAGGCCATCGCGCACAGCTTCGCGGTGCGGCGCTACCTCATCACCGCAGTGGCCGCCACGGTGCTCGGCCTGGTACAGGCCCACATGCTGAACGTGGGCATCGCGCCGATCTTCGCGCTCTTCGAGCGCATCGCCGACACGCTCATCGGCGCGGCGCTGGCCTGGGGCTTCTGCTACGTGCTGCCCTCGTGGGAACGCACGCAGATCCCGGCGCTGGTGTCGCGCGTGCTCACTGCGCAGGCACGGCATGCGCGGCTGGCGCTCGGCCTGGGCCAGCTCAAGGCCATCGACAGCAGCCCCGAGCTCGAATGGCGCCTCGCGCGCCGCGAAGCCTACGACAGCCTTTCCGCGCTGGTGCAGGCCACGCAGCGCTCGCTGTCGGAGCCGCGCGCGGTGCAGCCGCCGCTGGAGCCGCTGGAGCACCTGCAGGCCCACAGCTACCAGCTTCTCGCGCAGCTCAGCGCGGTGAAGTCGATGCTGGTGCTGCGCCGCGACCGCCTCACGCCGGCGGAGGTCGAGGGCCCCATCGGCCGCACCGCGCAGCGCATCGAGGCGGCCATCGGAACTATTCCAACCACCGGTCCCTCCCACCCCGAGAGCGCCGGTTCGACCACGGTCGGCGGCCCGATCCCCCTGCCCGACCCGTTCGACAACGACATCAGCCCCTGGCTGCTTCGCAGGCTCGACCTGGCAACGGCACTCGCCACGCAGCTGCGCGACGACGCGGCGCGCATTCTTCAACCTCTGAACGAGACAACAGAACAAGCGAAGACGACCACCGCCTGATGACCAAAGAGATACTCGCCCACCCCTGGTTCGGCACCTGGATTGCCGCGCTGATCGCAGTTCCCCTCTCTCTTCTCGCCCACCGCGTCGTCGGCCTCGTGCTCAGGCGGATCACCCGCCCCGCGCCGGCGCTACATGCGATGGTGGTCAATTGCAGGGCGCCCGCGCGGCTGGTGTTCCCGCTGGTGGCGCTCACCGTGGTGTGGCAGGGTGCCCCCGACGACCTGCGCTTCATCAGCAACGTGCGCCACCTCACCGGCCTGCTGCTCATCGCCTCCACGACCTGGCTCGCGGTGAAGGCCATCAGTGGTTTCGCCGAGGGCGTGCTGGCGCAGCACCCTTCCGACATCGCCGACAACCTGCAGGCCCGCCGCGTGCTCACGCAGACACGCGTGCTCGCGCGCACCGCCATGTCGGTGGTCGTGGTGGCCGGCGGCGCGATGATGCTCATGACCTTCCCCGGCGCGCGCCAGGTGGGCGCGAGCCTGCTGGCCTCGGCCGGCGTGATCGGCATCGTGGCCGGTCTCGCGGCCAAGCCGGTGTTCAGCAACCTCATCGCCGGCCTGCAGATCGCGCTGGCACAGCCCATCCGCATCGACGACGTGCTGGTGGTCGAGGGCGAATGGGGCCGCGTCGAGGAAATCACCGGCACCTTCGTGGTCGTGAAGATCTGGGACGAGCGCCGGCTGATCCTGCCGCTCACCTACTTCATAGAGAAGCCGTTCCAGAACTGGACACGGCATTCGGCGCAACTGCTGGGCGCGGTGTTCATCTACGTCGACTACGGCATGCCGCTCGCGCCGCTGCGCGCGGAGGTCGAGCGCATCGTGAAGGCCGCGCCCGAGTGGGACGGCCGCTTCTTCAACCTGCGCGTGACCGACGCCACCGAGCGCACCATGCAGATCCGCGTGCTGTGCACGGCCGCCACCTCGGGCCTGACCTTCGACCTGCGCTGCAGCGTGCGCGAAGGCCTCATCGACTTCATGCAGCGCGAGTACCCGCAGTTCCTGCCGAAGATGCGCATCTCGGCGGACGGCCTGCCCGAGCGCGAACAGCAGCCGCAGCCGCAACAGGGACAGGCCCCGGCCTGATCCGGCCTTGAAGCCAGAGCCGGCCCCGCCCCCCGAACGCAAATCAGCGCTCACGCGCGCGCTGCTCTATGCCTTCGCGGTGCTGTGCCTGGTGCTGGGCCTCATCGGCGTGGTCGTGCCCGGCATGCCGACCACGGTGTTCATCCTGATGGCGGCATGGGCCGCCGCGCGCAGCTCTCCGCGGCTGCACGCATGGCTGCTGAACCACCGCCTCTTCGGCCCGCTGCTGCACAACTGGGCCAACGGCCGCACCGTGAGCCGCCGCGCCAAGTGGAGCGCCACCGTCACGATGGCGGTGTGCGCCGTGATCGTCTCGTTCACCGCGCACCGAGCCTGGCTGGCCGGGCTGGCCATCGGGTGCATGGCCTGCGTGCTGGCGTGGCTGTGGTCGCGCCCGCTTCCTCCGCCCTAGCGGCGCGCCTGCTTGTCCACGTCCGGCGCGGTGATGGCGCGTGCCGGAATCGGTACCGACATCACGATCGACGTGCGCGTCTCGCCCAGGTGGTTGATGCTGCTCACGAAAGCTTCGAGGTGCTCGATGTCTCGCGCGACCACCTTCAGCACGTACGAGTCCTGCCCCGTCACGTGGAAGCATTCGAGCACCTCGCTCCTGCCCTCCAGCAGCTTCAGCAGCCGAGCCTTGTCGGGCTGCGGCGTAGTCATGCCGACGAGCGCCATCACCGTGTAGCCCGCCTTGCGCGGCGGCACCACGGCGCGATAGCCGGCGAGCACGCCGGCTTCTTCCAGCCGCTTCACGCGCTCCGAGGTCGAGGGCACCGACAGGCCCACCTGCCGCGCCAGCGCGGTGAGCGAAGTGCGCGCATCGGCCTGGAGCACTTCGAGGATCTGCCAGTTCTTGCTGTCGATTTCCATGGATTTCAGGCTCCGGCGAGTGGATTCTTCTTGAATTTCAGGCAAGAGGCGCATTCCGCCTGAGCTTCGCCATTCTCTTCAGGCGAAGTCGTAAAGACAATTTACAAATGGACTCTACCCTCTTCCTCAAGGCCCTCGTCATCGGCCTCTCCATTGCAGCTCCCGTCGGCCCCATCGGCCTGCTCTGCATCCAGCGCACCCTTGCGCACGGCCGCACCATCGGCTTCCTCAGCGGACTGGGCGCCGCGCTGGCCGACGCCTGCTACGGTGCCATCGGCGCGCTCGGCGTGTCGGCCGTCATCGCGTCGATGGTGGCGGCGCGGGTGCCGCTGGCGCTGGCCGGGGCGGCCTTCCTCGCATGGATGGGCGTGCAGCTGCTTCGCGCGCCGGTCGCCACGCAGGCCCGCCAGGCCGCGGACGCCACCACGCCGCTGAAGGCCACGCTGTCGGTCTTCCTGCTGACGCTGGCGAACCCGATGACGATCCTGTCCTTCGTCGCGGTGTTCGCCACCATCTCGACCGGCCACACCGGCGGCAGTGGCGGCATCCCGGCCGTGACGATGGTGCTCGGCGTGTTCCTGGGCTCCGCGCTGTGGTGGCTCGGGCTGTCGACGATGGTGTCTTCGGTGCGGCACAAGCTCAGTGCGAAGACGATGCAGTCGATCAACCGGCTCTCGGGCGCGATCCTGCTGGCCTTTGCGGTCTATCAGCTGTCGACGCTGCTGCCGCGCTGAGCCGGCGCCACCGGCTTGCGCCGCATCGGCGGAAGCTCCAGGTTCGTGAAGGCGCGCAGCAGCCATTCGACCGGCCCGTAGACGAACCAGCGCAGCCACCACCGGCTCAGCACGAGTTGCGCCGCGAAGATGACGAAGGCGATGCCCGTGGCGGCGAGCGGGCCCATGGTGCCGATCCAGCGCAGCCCGTAGGCCAGGAAGAGCCACGCGCAGACGAGCGACTGCAGCAGATAGTTGGTCAGCGCCATGCGCCCCGCCGGCGCCAGCACGCCTTCGAGCATTCGTCCACGCGGCGTCATCATCAGCAGCACCATGCCGGCCGCATAGGCTGCGGTGAGGAAAGGCGCCGTCAGCAACGTGGCTGCGAGCCCGTAGAGTTCCTTGACCGCGTTGTCCAGGCGGATCGAAGGGAAGGCATACACGGCAGCCCCCGGCAGCCCGATGATCAGCCCCCACAGCAGCAGGCGCCGGAACAGCGGCCGGTAAGCATCGGCATTCACGAAGAGCTCGCGCCGCCCCGCGATGAAGCCCGCGAAGAACATCGCCAGCGCGGTGGGCGCCTGCACCAGGCCGGTGATCCACCAGATCTGCGAGAGCTCGCGCAGGTGCTGCACGATCACCGTGAAGGGCGTTCCCCGGTACGCCGCCAGCGCGGCGACGGCATCCGCATGGGCGGTGCGCGTATCCGACGGAATGCCGGCCTTCGTCAGCAGGAAGCCGATGCTCGCCCACAGCAGCGAGGTGACCAGCACCAGCCCGATGGCGCAGCGCGCCATGAAGACATCGCCGCGCCTGCGCAGCATCAGCAGCACCGCGCCCAGCACCGCATAGGTGGTGAGGATGTCGCCGTGATACAGCACCACGGCGTGAGCCAGCCCCAGCACCCACAAGCCCACCAGCCGCCGCCCCATGCGCGGCGCGAAAGCCTTGCCATCGCGTTCGGCCGACTGCATCTGCAGCGTGAAGCTGTAGCCGAAGAGGAACGAGAACAGCAGGTAGAACTTGGTCTCGAACACCAGCGTGCGCACCAGCAGCGCCGCGCGTTCGAGTACCGACTGCGCCATCGGGTCGGGTATGCCCGCGCCGTAGTAGGTCGAGGAGAAGCTCGCGATGTTCACCACGAGGATGCCCAGCAGCGCGAAGCCGCGCAGTGCATCCACCAGCGACTGGCGCTCTCGGCCTCTGGTGGCCCCGGGCTGCACCGGAAGATCGGGTAGCGACGACATGTGTTCTTTCTGCATGCCCTGCATGCTTCAGGCGGCGGTCAGGCCGCCGTCGATGACGAGCTCGCTGCCGGTCACGTAGCGCGACTCGTCGCTGGCGAGATAGAGGATGGCGTTCGCAACGTCGAGCACCGTGCCCGCATGGCCGAGCGGCACCGCGCTGCGTCCCGCCGCGCCGAGGACAGCGCGGCGCCAGAGCCTTCTCAGGCTGCACGCCACGCCGCCGCCAGGCTGCTCCGGTTGCTGCTGCTGCGCGCGGGCATTAGTGCTCCAGATCGGCGTGTCGATCACGCCCGGGTGCAGCGAATTGACCCGCACGCCGTTGCGTGCGCGAGCGCACTCCAGCGCCACCGACTTGGAGAGCATGCGCACGCCGCCCTTGCTGGCCGAGTAGGCCGACAGCCCCGCATTGCCGACCAGGCCGGCCGTCGACGACATGTTGACGACGGAGCCGCCGCCCGACCTCGACATCAGCGGCACGCCGTGCTTCAAGCCCAGGAACACGCCGTCGAGATTCACAGCGAGCTGGCGGCGCCAGTCTTCCACGCTCATCTCGAAGGTGCTGCCCGCGAGCGCGATGCCGGCGTTGTTCACGAGCACATGCAACGCGCCGTGGGCGGCAATGACCACGTCGATCACATCCTTCCACGCGGCCTCGCTGCTCACGTCGTGCGCGACGAACATGGCTCGCCCGCCCGTGGCGCGCGCAAGGCCGGCGGTTTCCTCGCCACCCTTCCCGTCGATATCCGTGGCGACGACGGTCGCGCCCTCGGCGGCCAGCCGCAGCACCGCCGCGCGTCCGATGCCAGATGCCGCGCCGGTCACCAGCGCCACCTTGCCGAACACGCGGCCGCTGGCGCGGTCCCATGCGGGGCGCTGCGCCGGTGCGAACGCGTACACCGATGCGGGCGCGGGCATGAAGGCGCTCATCGGGCGCTCCCGGCCTTCAGGAAGCGGCTCACCACGAGTCGAAGCATGGGTGCTTCGCGCTGCGGGTCGAAGCCCGGGTCCATGGCGAGGCGCGAGAACACCCCGTCGATCAGCGCGACGATCCAGCTCGCGGCCTGTTCGGGTTCGAGGCCTGCGTCGACCTGCCCGCTCGCCATGGCGCCGCGCAGCAGCCTGGCGATGTCGGCGCGGGTCTGTGCGTCGCCGGCGGCCATCTGCGTGTTGATGGCCGGGTTGCGCGTCGCTTCTGCGGCGATTTCGAGTGCCAGCCGGGCGTAGGTCTTGTCGGCCGCAAAGGCCATCACCGCGTCGAGAAAGTCGAGCAGCGCCTCCAGCAGGTCTGAAGACTCGTCGAGCGCGGCGAAGTAGGCGGCGGTGTCGGCGCGCTCCTCTTCCACGATGGCCTCGACGATGGCGCTCTTGCTGTCGAAGTAGTGAAAGAGATTGCCGGGGCTCATGCCGGCCTCGGCGCAGATCTCGGCGGTGGTCGTGGCGTGGAAGCCGCGCCGGGCGAAGCAGTTGCCGGCCGCCTCCATGATCTGGCGGCGCTTGGCCTGCTGGCGTTCGGGGTCGATCTTTCTCATGGCGCTGACTTGGGGTTTGCCGTCATGCGCCAATTATTAGACTAACTAGTCGATCTATTTATTAAGAACCCCCTGAAGCCTTCGGGGCAACCGGGCTCTTCCGCGTGGCCACCACCTCGCGGATCGCCTCGATCAGCAGTCGCGCGCCCTCGCCCGGCGCGTCGCTGCGCCGCACGGTGAGCCCCACCGGCCCCTCGGTGCTTGTGGTGTCGATTGCAAGCCGCTTGAGTTCCCCGCGCGCGATCAACCCCTCGACCGCGCCCTGCGGCGCGAACCACACGGCGTCGGAGCGCTGCAGCAGCCCCAGCACGAAGCTGGTGTCGGTGGCCTCCACCAGCCGGCCGGGCAGCGCCATGCCCTGCGCGATGAGGAATGCATCGGCCGTGTGCCGGATCAGCGTGCCCGACACCGGCAGCACCAGCGGATGGCCCGCCAGCGCATCGAGCGGCGGCTTGCGCCGCGCCGCCAGCGGGTGCCCCGGCCGGGCCACCAGCAGCAGCGGCTCGCTGTAGAGCTGCTCGAAGGCCAGGTCGGCCATGGCCGAGGCCTGCGCGAGGCGGCCCAGCACGAGGTCGATTTCGCCCTGGCGCAGCTGCGTCATCAGCTGCGCGTTGGTGCCGCTCACCACGCGCACCCGCAGCGCGGGATGCGAGGCATGCAGCGAGACGACCACCTCCGGCAGCAGGTTGGCCACCATGTTCGGCAGCGCGCCGACGGCCACGCGCAGTTGGTCGGCCTCGGGCTGGTCCATGGCCAGCCCCAGCCCCTCGCGCAACCCGCGCAGCGCCGAGACCGCATGGCGCACCAGCACCTCGGCGGCCGGCGTGAGCTCCACGCCCCGGCGGCGGCGCAGCAGCAACTGGCGGCCGACGATCTCCTCCAGCTCGGCGACCGTCTTGGACACGGCCGGCTGCGTGAGCGACAGCGCCTTGGCGGCGCGCACCAGGTTTCGCTCCTGCGCCACCATCACGAGGCATTGCAGATGGCGCATCTTCAGGCGCGCAAAGTTCATGGCTGACACGGCGTTTCCTTGGGAGAGTGGCAGCTTCAATATAACCAGCCGGAATAGCTGGCAGAAGAGCTTTCAGTTGTGCAGCCCCCGTCAGGCACCTAGAGTCGACCGGATAACGGAGACACGACGACATGACGACCACCGGTTCGCGCTACACGCCTTACACCTTCTTCGACGGCACCCGCCGCCGCCTCGCCATTGCCGCAGCCTGCGCGGCGCTCGCCTTTGGAGCCACCGCCACCGGCGCCTTCGCGGCCGACGCGCCCTACCCCACCAAGCCGGTGAAGTTCCTCACCAACTTCCCGGCGGGCGGCCCCATCGACATCCTCGCCCGCGCGCTGGGCGACGCGCTGCAGAAAGACCTGAAGCAGCCCTTCATCGTCGACAACCGGCCCGGCGCGGGCGGCAACATCGGCGCCGACTTCGTCGCCAAGGCCCCGGCCGACGGCTACACGGTGCTGATGGGTATCGACAGCACCTTCACCATCAACCCGCACCTGTACGCCTCGATGCCCTTCGCGGCCAAGGACCTGAAGCCGCTGATGATCTTCAGCTCCTCGGGCCTGGCCTTCGGCGTGGCGCAGGGCGTGAAGGCGAAGACGCTGCCCGAATTCATCGCCCAGGCCAAGGCCGAGCCCGCCACCTTCAGTTCGGCCGGCAACGGCAGCCCCGGCCACATCGCCGCCGAGATCTTCGCCAGCGAGACGGGCGCGAAGATCACCCACGTGCCCTACAAGGGCAACGCGCCGGCCGTGCTGGCGCTGATGGGCGACGAGGTGCAGGCCGGCATCCTGGCCACGCCGGGCCTGCTGCCGCAGATTCAGGCAGGCAAGCTGCGCGCGCTGGCCGTGACCGGAAAGCAACGCTCGCCGCTGCTGCCCCAGGTGCCCACCGTGGGCGAGCTGGGCCTGAAGGGCCTGGAATTCGAGGTGCTCTACCTCGCCATGGTGCCCGCCGCCACGCCCGAGCCGGTGATGCAGACGCTGCGCGGCTCGCTGCAGAAGGCGCTGGCGCTGCCGGAGATCAAGTCGCGCCTTTCCTCGCTCGACATGGTGCCGCTGGGCGAAACCGGCGGCGCGGCCAGCGAGCACCTGGCGGCCAGCCAGGCCCGCTACGGGCGCATCGTCAAGGCGACGGGCATGACGGTCGACTGAGCAGCAGAGCGCAGCAAGAATCAGAGCAAGGTGTGGAGCAAGGTGTGGAGCAAAGGGTAAGTCCGGGGAATGGTTGATTTGAACAATCGAGTGCCGCGTCTTCAGAATCGTCCGCAACTGCGGATCTCGCGGCCACACTGGCGCGCCATCGCCTGAACGACGAAGACAAGGACTTGCTCACCATGCTGCCGACCCAATCCCTCCCCATGACCCGCCGCCTCGCCGGCATGCTGGCCATCGCCGGCCTCGCAACGGCTTTCGCCACCGGCGCAGCCGCTCAACAGCAACAGGTCAAGTTCGACACCCCGCTGCACATCGTGGTCGGCTACGCCCCCGGCGGCGCCACCGACCGCGTGGCGCGCATCGTGGGCGACAAGCTCACCTCCCGCCTCGGCGTGCCCGTGGTGGTCGACAACAAGCCCGGCGCGGGCGGCCGCCTTGCCGCGCAGCAGGTGAAGGCCACGCCCGCCAGCCAGAACGTGCTGATGCTCGCCAACCCCGCCGTGATGGTGGTGGCGCCGCTGGTCTTCAAGGACAACAACTACGACGCCGAGCGCGACTTCGTGCCCGTGTCTTACGTCAACGACTACAACTTCGCGCTGGCCGTGTCGCCCACCCTGCCCGTGCGCGAGCTGAACCACCTGCTCGCCTGGATGCGCGCCAACCCCAACCAGGCCAACGTGGGCGTGCCGGCAACCGGCAGCCTGCCGCACTTCTTCGGCCTCATGGTGGGCGAGAAGGCCAAGGTGCAGACCCAGGTGATCGGCTATCGCGGCTCGGCCCCGCTGCTGAACGACGTGATCGGCGGGCAGGTGCCCGTTGCCGTCGACACCGAAGACGTGGCCGTGCCGCAGCATGCCGCGGGCAAGCTGCGCATCCTCGCGATCTCGGGCGCCAAGCGCTCGCCCTTCCTGCCCGACGTGCCCACCTTCAAGGAAGCCGGCCTCGACCTCGCCGCCACCGGCTGGAACACCTTCTTCGCGCCGGCCACCATGCCCAAGGAAAAGGCCGAGCGCCTCGCCGTCGTCATCCGCGAAGTCATGCAGGACCCGGACACGCAACGCAAGTTCAAGGACTCGGGCATGACGCCCGTGGTGAGCACCCAGGCGCAGACCGCCGCGATGCTCAAGGCCTACCGCGCCCAATGGGCGCCGGTGGTGCAGAAGTCGGGCTACCAACCTTAGGACAACCCCCAGTCTTCGCGCACTTCGTGTCGCTTCGCCAACCCCCTTCCAGGGGGCAACACCAGCGGCCCGGCAAAGCCGGTTCCGCGGTGTTCCCCGAAAAGACCTCCGAGCCTCGAAAGCGCGATCAATTTATGACCAGACCCAACATCATCTTCATCGTGGCCGACGACCTCGGCTATGCCGACCTCGGCTGCTACGGCGGCCGCGACGCGGCGTTCGGCCCCGTCTCGCCCGTGCTCGACGGCCTTGCCGCCAACGGCCTGAAGCTCACCCAGGGCTACTCGAACTCGCCCGTGTGCTCGCCCACGCGCTTCGGCATGATCACCGGCCGCTACCAGTACCGCCTGCGCGGCGCGGCCGAGGAGCCCATCAACAGCAAGAGCCGCGGCAGCACCACCCTCGGCCTGCCCACCGACCACCCCACCCTGCCCTCGCTGCTGAAGGCCAGCGGCTACCAGACCGCCCTCATCGGCAAGTGGCACCTGGGCTACCCGCCCACCTTCGGCCCGCTGCGCTCGGGGTACGACGAGTTCTTCGGCCCCATGTCGGGCGGCGTCGACTACTTCACCCATTGCGACTCCACCGGCCGCCACGACCTGTGGTTCGGCGAGGAAGACAGGCAGGAAGAGGGCTACCTCACCGACATCCTCTCGAAGCGCGCTGTCGACTATGTGGAGCGCATGGCAAAGCAGGACGCCCCCTTCTTCCTGAGCCTGCACTACACCGCGCCTCACTGGCCGTGGGAAACGCGCGACGACGCAGCCAAGGCCCCGAGCATCAAGGACAACCTGTTCGACCTGGCCGGCGGCAACATCAACGTGTACCGCCGCATGATCCATCACATGGACGAAGGCATCGGCTGGATCATGGCCGCGCTCGAGAAGCACGGCATGGCCGACAACACCCTGGTGGTGTTCACCAGCGACAACGGCGGCGAACGCTTCTCCGACAACTGGCCGCTGGTGGGCGGCAAGATGGACCTGACCGAAGGCGGCATCCGTGTGCCATGGATCGCACACTGGCCCGCCATGATCGGCAAGGGCGGCGAAAGCACCCAGCTGTGCATGACCATGGACTGGTCGGCCACCATGCTCGACGCAGCCGGCGTGGCCGCGCACCCCGACTACCCGCTCGACGGCGTCTCGCTGATGCCCGTGCTCAAGGACGCGTCGAAGAGCTTCCGCCGCCCGCTGCACTGGCGCATGAACCATCGCGGGCAGGAAGCCATGCGCGACGGCGACTGGAAGTACCTGAAGGTCGACGGCAACGAGTACCTGTTCAACATTCCCGGCGACGAACGCGAGCGGGCGAATCTGGCGAAGAAGGAGCCGGAGAGGCTGGCTGCGATGCGGGCGGATTGGCAGGCGTGGAATGCGACGATGCCGGCGATTCCGGAGGATGCGACTGTGAGCCTGGGGTATTCGGTCAAGGATATGCCGCAGAGGTGAGTTGGCTGAAGCGCGCAGAAAAGGTCAGCAGCTTCCCAAGCTGCAGGCCCTGCGCGCCTGACACTTGCGAACGTCAGCGCCAGATCGGAGGTGGACCACTGAATCGGGACAAGGCGATCGGCGGTGCGTCGTCGAACACCTGCCAGCGCAACTGCTCGGCGGCGACTTCATAAACGTGGACGCGGAACGCACACACAAAATGCCGCAGACGGGCCGCCTCTTCCCACACGGATTCGCTCGCGAGCACCGGTAGCCAGCGGGAATCCTTAACTTCGTACAGGCGGTTCGCCCGCAGGCCCAGAGAGACCAGTGGGTGACCATCCCGCGCATCTCCGTTCCACATCTGCATGCGGACCGCGGCGGCGTGCAGGAAGTCGATCCGGACGCTCGGGCCAGTCTCGGCGTTCAACACGCGAATACCTTCCACAGTTGCAGGAGACAGATCAACGTGGCAGGCCAAGCTGAGCCCAGTGGACTCCTGCGAGAAGTATTGATACAGCGAATTGGGCACCCATCGCGGTGCGTCCTCAAACTCAACGAGCGATGTATTGCGGTCAAGCGTCATGAGGTCATTCTGCTGCACGCGCTGGCGCAAATCACGCCTGCTCCGTTGAGCGCAACGAACTCCAGCAGTGATCGCCAAGAGCGGCGACGGCGGAACAGAAAAACTACGCGTCCCGCCGGCCGAAAGTCAAAGTGCTGGAAGCCTGATCGCGTGGCAGCGCGGATGGCGGGCGCCCCGCCAGGCGCCGGCTTTCGCGCGCCAGGTGCGGCTGATCGGCATAGCCGGCCTCGGCGGCCAGATGAGCCAACGGCGTCGATGGCTCCGCGCGCGCCAACTGCAGAAAGCGTTGGTAGCGCAGCAGCCGTGCCAGCGTCTGCGGGCCGTAGCCGAAGTGCTTCACGAAACGGCGGCGCAACGTGCGCTCGGGCTGCTGCAGGCGTTCGGAGAGCCAGCGCAGCGGCGAGTCTTCGGGGGCCATGCCGGACTGCAGCAAGCGGAAGGCTTCGGCCATCGCGGCATCGGGCGTGAGACTGGCGGCTGGCTGTGGCCGCGCGGCCACCCTGTGCACGAACTGGGCGGACGAATCCGCGGCGAGGCATGCTGCCGCGCGCGCACCCCACAGATCGCGCAGCGCAACGCGGCGATCCGCGAGCGCGCTCATGTCGATGCCCAGCCACGCGGCCGCCGTGCCGGGGTGGAAGCGCAGGCCCAGCACTTGCGCGCCGGGCCGCAGCGCTTCGGCATGCGGTTGCCGGTCGGGGCCGGCCACGCGTACCGCGCCATCAATCCACTGCAGATCGATCGAGCCATCGGGCACCACAAGCAGCGGCGGCATGCTGCCGGCATCAGCGGGCAGCACATGCATCCACTGGCAGGCAAAGATGCCGCGCAACGAAGGCGGCACCGGGGCTTCGGCATAACGACCGACCTCTTGCGCGAGCGGCGGCGTGGCCGTTTTGTTCAAGTCGGCGGACATGGCGTGGAGCAATCTCGGGGCTTCCATTGAACAACAACTGCGAAGCAGGAGCCTCCCGCATGAAAGCCCGTATTTCCGTTCTCACCATCTGCGTAGACGACCTGGAGCGCGCGCTGCGCTTCTACCGCGACGGCCTGGGCCTGGCGACGCCCGGCATCATCGGCCAGGAATTCGAACACGGCGCGGTCGCCTTCTTCGACCTGCAGCCCGGCCTGAAGCTGGCGCTGTGGCCGCGCGATAGCCTGGCGCACGACAGCGGCATCGCGCGCCGCGGCAACGCCTCGCCCGACTTCACCATCGGCCACAACCTGCGCAGCGAAGCCGAGGTGCAGGCCACGATGGCGCAGGCCGAGGCTGCCGGCGCGACCATCGTGAAGCCGGCGCAGAAGACCTTCTGGGGCGGCTTCGCGGGCTACTTCCAGGACCTGGACGGGCATCTATGGGAAGTGGTCTACAACCCGGCCTTCCTGCCGGAGGACTGAAGCGGGTAGGACGCCAGCACCTCGTGCCACACGGGCCGCGTCTTCAGCCACGAACGCACGAACTGAAACTCGCGCACCGGCCAGCGAACAGGCGGCATGGGCGGCGCGGCGGCCCCCGATGCCTTGCGGGCGATGGTGATGTGCGGCGCCCAGTCCTCATGGCGCCCCGACAGCCACGGCGCGAGCTGACGCACGACGGCTTGATGCAACCGGTCGAGCGCGGCGTTCGGCTGCGGGCGCACGATGGCGATGCCGTTGTGCGCCCAGACGCCGGACCAGTCCAGCAGCAGCTCGAAGTCTTCTTCCACGCGCAGCTCGCTCAATGCCTGGCGGATGCCTTCGACGGCGGCATCGCCCTGCGGCGAGATGTGGCACAGCGTCATATGCAACCGGTGCGGCTTTGGCAAGCTGGGCTTTGGCTGCGTGCGCCAGACCCACTGCGCGCGGTGCTCGGCGATGGCGGCCTGTACCGCCTCGTCGGGCTTGAGCCAGGCGTAGAGCATTGGCATTTCCAGTCGCGCGCGGCGCGCGGCATCGGCGGGGGTGAAGGGGGCGATGTCCATGGTGGGGGCCATTGGACACTAGGTGGCGGTGGCATGCCTGAACTATCGCGGGCAGAAACTCATGCGCGATGGGGGCTGAAAGTACCTGAAGGTGGGCAGGAACGAGTACCTGTTCAACATCCGCGGCTGATGAATGCAAGCGGGCGAATCTGGCGAAGAAGGAACCGGATAGGCTGGCTGCGATGCGGGCGGATGGGCAGGCTTGAAATGAGACCATACCGGCTATTCCGGAGGATGCGACTGTGAGTTTGGGGTAATCGGTTAAGGATATGCCGCAGAGGTGAGAGAGTAGTCGCAGCTACTATCGGTGGACTTCAACGAATTGAGGGACGCCATGAGGACCACGCAGAAACCGATGAGAAAGCAGGCCCCTAGATTTGCGTTGTTTCTACTGAGGGTCGCAGAATTCTTCATCGCACTATCGATGCTCTACGGCCTCGCGCCGATACTCATGTTCAGGCTAGAGCCGATTGGTGCCGTGTACTTCGCTCTCATCTTGGCAGGCTTCGCGTTCGCATCCTTGCTCTACAACCGTTCCCGAGCCTATACAAAGGGACGTGCGCGGTTCCGGAGTCTCGTGGCAGCGGAGACGGCTATGCAGGGCGTTTTCAACTTGCTGATCTCCGCCCTGCTTGGCGCGAGCATGTACGCAACGTTTCTTTCAATGGGATTCGTCCGTCTTGACCGTATGGAAGATCTGACGCTAAGGCACATATGGCTGCTCGTTTTTCTTGTGCCAATGTTCATGACAGTTCCGGGACTGGTGAGTCTTCGCCGAGCAATCGAAATTGCTGCTATTGACTTGGTTGGCTTCTATACGCGTCGTCGAGTAATCGCTCGACGCGTTTGGGATGGTGGCATCCGAGGCGGACGCCGAGGTGCGGATTGAGCGACAACAATTCGTGCGTCCTATACAGCCTGAAATGACACATCGAATCCGCGCTTTTGCAACTCACCTAGAAGCCGAGCTATACCGCATTTCGCAAAGAATGGCAGCGCGGAGACCTGCTTCCCCATCAACACAAGACACAAGTTCCACTCGTGCTGTTTAGGCCGCGTGGTGAGCCAGTTTGTATTCCAACCCTTACCAACCGCAGTAATTCGATCAGCCAGCCTTTGACGGTAGCTCGGATCTGTATCGAAAAATAGCTCGGCCGTGCGTCGCACCTGCTCGCATAAATGGCTGACCCCGGCGGAGCCGGCTGGATGCTTGACAAAATACAGCGTCTTAGTCGGGAGATGCATGATGTCGCAGAACTCAAAGCGTGATGCCCCACCTCCAAAGCTGACCAACTCCTTGTCGAATAACCAAAGATCGGGGTCCGAATTTGCCGCATCTTCGTTATACGGACCTTCGTGGTCAATCGTGTTCCAAGCCTTTAACGCAAAAGACGGAGCGCCGAGCATCGCCAAAGTTTGATTCGTACTGGCAATGAACCTTCGATCCGGCGAATACCAAGATCCCGACGACAGCACGTGCGTCACGCCCTCAAGGCTAACCTCGGCACCCATGCATTGATACATCGAGCAAACGCCGATCTCCTCTTTATCCCCATCGAGCAAATGCACTGGCGTAGCCTTAGCTGCAGCCAGGCCTAGCGCCCCATCTTTGGACTGGACATACTTCTGCCAACTCCCAAACATTAGATACGGTGACGTCGCTGCACTCTTGGTCCTCCGGCCGATGACAAAGTGCTGCGGATAGGCGCCCTCGCCACTTCGCTCACCTGGTGCCGCCAAGGAGATTGCGTTTTCAGGGCGTCGGCCAGTGAGAATGCGATCCAACAACGCATCCAGCTTTTCGAGCTTTTCGTCATCACGAACCGCCACCAAGTTGTTTGCTTGCGGCCACCGACTGCGATGATCGTTCGAGTCAAAACGTTCCGCAATCTGATCCAGCGTTTCGATCAGTTTTGCAACCTCTAGATCAAACTTGAACGACACACCTCCACGTACTTTCGTTCCAAAAACAGGCCAATATTTCGACTCAGGCACCCCCTCTACTGCGGCGACCAAGTCCCGGTCGGGCTCAAATCCAAACTCGCGCACTGCCGATGCTCTGGGCGCACGCTCACTGGCAATATGACGTTTCGCGAAAACTTGCTCAGCTCGCATTTCGCGAACTTGGCCTTGTGGAACCAGAGCCAAGGCGAGCACCTTGCCAAAGTCTGGCTCAACCCATTCTTCCTTTACTTTGGAGTGACCGTATCCGAAGGTAAAGACGAAGATCTTTTCACCACGCGGCACCCAAAGAAGTGCTCCTGGAGACTGCCCCTCAAGTTGAGGAGCAGCACCATCAGCCAACAGTGTCGAGACTGGTCTCAGCCATTTTGGAGACCCCGCGTCCGCTGGCAGCGCAATGAATGCGGCACCAGGTATCGAGTCCACAAGTGGATAGACAGTGTCGCTCGCATCCTCAAGTTGCCTCTGCGCCTCCGCAGTTTTCGATCTTTTAAGGAGGTACACACTCACACCGAGGCGTACTGCATCATCGGCGCCTGCCATACGATCTCTCCAAAATAAATGTAAACGCCGGCCTACTTTGAATCAGCCGCATAGTCACCAGAAGAAGCCGCCGTCGCATTCGGTGCCAATCGGAATACGCATTCCAAATATGGCCGAACCTCGATCCACTCCGCTTGTCGTTCGTAGAACTGAGCAAGCACTCGCCCAACATCCACCGTGGTAGGCGATCCAGAAGACCAGTGAGCGGAGAACGCCGCACGAACATCTGCATCAGCATGCTTGTCCGCGTCTTGATGGCTATAGGAGTGAAACTCCTTGATGCGTCCTGGCGCCGCATAGTCGCTAGCCACACCCGGACACTTCGCCCCCTTCGTCACTTGCTCTCGTTCGACATGCGCACGAGAAAACGAATCCTGAACCGTATGCAAGAGGCTCCCAAATGCAACGGCTCCCAAATATGCGGGCTTGCGGATGTTCGGATTTCCTAGAGCAAAAAGGTCTTGCACGCTCCAGCCATTCATCCCGAAGACATCGCGAATACCAGTCACGTCCTGATTCGCAACGATGGCGTCAGAGGGAATCTTCTTCGTCGCGACCTTCCACGTGAACTCGGCCCACATCATGATGCGGCTGTAGATGACATCCGGTGGCTCGCCATCGACAGAGCCCATCGCGTGAAGGAACTGCATATCCCCGAAATGAGACCGCACGAGCAGCGGAGCAGTTTTGGCATTCAGCACCTCGCCGCGAGCAGCCCTCTTCTTGCCGTCATAGAACACTCGCCCCCAACACTCCGGTTGGACAACAAGGCGCACCGTATCTCCGGCCTTACATCCCCCGTACTTGCCAAATGAAGACTCGAACCTGAATGGCGGGTCGTCATTCCAACGTACCCCGGCGAGCACATAGGCCTGTGCCGGATCCCAATCAGGGTCGGCGCAAATGTCGGCGTCTCCATCGCAATCTAGTGACCGGTTCGCAATCTCTTCATGAACCGGACTGCCAAACTTTCGAACGCCCAAGTCCGTAAGCTTGCTCAGCAACCGATCTCCGGTCGGCTGCCCCTTTCGTGCAAGCTTCTTCTCGAAAGACGTTCCGTCTGGCGACAGCTCGAAGGCAAATGATGTCCACGGCATCAGCGTGAGTACAACAGCGGCGGCACTTGTCGCGGTCCAATGCATCTTTCAGCCTCCGTAGTTCTTCAGACTTCTCTTGCAGGGCCTTGCCGGCTGCTACCAAACAAGGTCCAACGCCGGCAAGAACTTCCGCTCCGCGAGCCGCTGAAACCCATCTGGAGTGGGATGTAGCTCGTTAGCCCACTGACGCACCGTCAATGTGCCCGCCGTCTTCAACGCAACGATCTTTCCCAGGCCGGGCTCTGCCGCTAACTCATCCTGGGCTTTGCCAAACGCAGCTACTAGATCTGCGAAGAGGTCCTTGCGCAGAGAGACAGGAACGCTGCATTTCTCCATCGGCACCTTGAGCCAGTCGGCAGGCCCAAAGACCCCCTCTCCCGTCGCGTACGCGTCGTCATAGTTGTGGAGCACAACAGCGGCGGTCGGGTTGTATGTTCTGAAGAGTTTGATGAGCCTTCGGTAGTGCCCGATGATCTTGTCCAACGCCGTGGACGGCTGGCCATTGGAGTAGCAGGCTGGAACCGACTTGCAGGCCGAGCAGTTGGCCTTGATCAGCTTCGGGAAGTTCGTCTGGCCCACGATGTCGTTCCCGCCACCGCTAAGCAGAAGAGCTTTCACAAGAGGGCCTCTTGCGTACATGTCGAAGGTAGTCTTGATGGAGTCGGCGTACTTGCCCTTCCATTCCGATGCCTCGGAGCCGTTGTAGCCGGCAACGACGATCGACTGCAGCGGGCGGCTTCCCGCGATCTCGCCGAGCAGGTTATCGAACGGATACCAGAACCAGGAGTCGCCCACGGCAAGCGTCGTGGGCGATGCGCCTCTCATCAGGGCGTCTTGGTGCCCGTAGAACAAATTCGGGATCGGCATGGGAACCCTCCTCGGCGCGACATTAGCGGAGAGAAAAGTTCTAGAGCATCCCGTTTTTGTGGGATGTCCCTGCCCAAGGCGTTTGTGCGGCCCTACGCCTTCTCAGCCATCTTTTGAGCAATGCCTCTGTCTCCCGTAGCAGATTCATCGCGCTACCCGAGCATGAGGTATCGATGTCGCCCCCCTGTTGCTGCCGCCAAGAGCGAATGGCTCTACCTCAGAGGGTCAACGCCTGATCTACAACTTTCACGGCGCCCAGTCGTGCCTTTTTTCCAGCTTCCGCAAATTGCGCCAGAGTCGTTTGCGGATCAGCTCCCAAATACTCCGCAATCAACATCGCCTCGGTCGGTCGGCTCCGTGTGTGGGGATCCGTCGGAGTCTCCCAATCGTAGGTGGTCGCTGCGACTGGCTGGCTCATGCTGACGTGCTTTTCAGGCATCTTCACCATCAGCTGCCGATCGGCAAAGACCAGCTCCAGATCGGACTCCGTGAGCGGCAAGCCAGCCTTCGCGATTTCATTCAGCGGATAGAGATTGCCGGCAGTCAATTCGCGCGCGCTCTTCTTTGAAGATTGCAGGACAAAGCTGAAATCGGCCTCCCCTTTTGATGTGCGTTTGTAGCCCGCGACAGTGCTCATCGCGAGCCTCAATTGCTCTTCAACAGCTTGCACTCCCAGTAACTGCCGGTAGGGTCGGTCCAGTCGATCCAAGGGCACCTGAGCGTTGTGGATGCGAATCTCGATCAACGATCGTTGTCTGGATTGCGGCTGGCCCCATCGATTCTCGACATCGAGGTATTCCTTCTGCAACGCCAGTTCGCGCTGAAACGGCTTCATCATCGCTTTGACACGAACAACGAGTTCAGCAAGGTCCATCTTCCCTTCGCGCTCGCGTTCCGTGACGATCTCCATGTCCGCCCATGACTCCCATGTTGCCGAGGGGACTTCGACGAACGCGTCGCTGTCGAACTTCATCGACTCCTTTTGCTCTTCGTCCATACCGGATTCCGGCACACGAATCCGCATGGCCGTGCCGTCCTGGGACTTTTGGGCGTTCCTCCATCCGGTCGCCAGACTTCCTCGATATTTGATGCACGAGTCACGGATCCATGCGCGCACTCCGGCTTCTCCACGGGCCAGCGCATCGCCCACCTGGCATCGAGCCTTCTCGAGCGCCTCGAGGTGTTTGGCCGTTGCCTTGCTGTCCAGATCGCTATTTACGAGCTTCCCTTTCAGCTTCTGAAGTTCCGGCTGGATGGCTTTGACGAGATTGAGCTCGCTGAACAGCTTGTCTCCAGCCTCAGCCTTGACTTTCCAGTTCACCAGAATCGCGCTGAGGGTCGCTCCGCTGGTCTTCAGCTCCTGATGAACCGCGTCCTCATTTGGTCCGATCGCCCGCTCGGCCAACATGTGGAGAATCTTTTTCAGCCGCTGATGATGGTGCCGGACGATCGCCACACGTCCCTCTTTCTGCAGTTGGCTCTGGCGGGCGAAGTAGCGCAGCTTGTCTGCCTGCGGCAACTTTCCCGGATCCTTGACGTTGGCCAGATCATCCAGCGTCGCCGTATCCAGGTCGAGAGTGAACGTGACGGCGAACCTCGTATGAATCGCCTTGATCAAGTACATACCGGAAGCTCCTGGCTTGAAGAGATGAATGGGTCCGGGATTCATGGAGGCTGATTGGTTCGACTCAGGCCACGAGACCCTCGCATCAGCACTTTTCCTCGGCCGTCTTGCTCTTTTTCCGCCATGGAGCACTCGCACCCAACACTCTGGATGCGCCTGCCATTTGCAACAGCGTCTTTTCGGCCTCCCATGTCTCGGTATGGGTACTCCCGAGCGGTACGGTAGCGAAGCGCCGAGTGCTGGGCATCACCACTTTGTGGGATGCCCAGCGAAGCTGATAGAAAAGCTAGAACCTTTTACTTCGGCGCACTAACCTGGAACAACATCTCCGCCTCCCGAGCCAGATCAGAGGCAATCCAGAGCATGTGATCCCGATGCTTCTCCCCCGCCTCCTCGAACCACCCGTTGCCGTCGCCATAACAGCACCACAGCAGCGAGTTCAGCTGCGCCAGTTTGATTTCGAGTAGTTCCCTTGCCTCGTCGGGCGTCGGGGTCGGCGCCGTGGGCTTGGTGGTGGTGCCGCGCGTGGTGTTGCTGCTGCGGCGGGAAGATTTGGGCGTGGAACGCCCGGCCATAATTCGCGTAGCCATTTGGTGTGCTCTCTTTCCAAGGTGTTGCACGTCATGTGGTCAGACGGTCAGGGTGTTTGCGCGCCCTGGCCGTCGCCTTTTGTGCCTCACGTTCGCACCAGTGCACCGAGGAGCACCGGCAACCCGCCGTGAGGTAGGCGGTTCATCAGTTCACTTGGTCAGCTCTTGGGGAAAGCTCCTTTCACGATCAGTGTTCGTCGCCCACAAGGAGGGGGGTCTTGCGGCAGGGGCATTCACTGTAGAGAAGTGAAAGCCGCGCGAGAGAAAAGAATTCGTCGAGGATTTCTCGAATCAGCGAGATATCTGCCGGGGCGCTGCGGCGAGACACAAAGCCCTGACAGTTGGAGGCTGTTGAAGGCAGCCCCGCTCGCTGGTCAACACGGCCTTGGGTCACTATCGTCTCGAGCATGAGAAACCTGAAATGGATTGAAGTCCCGGGCGCGTCGTTGGCTCTCGAGCACCAAGCGAACCACGGCACTACCGGCATGCCAGTTCTTTTTCTGCACGCCAATGTTGCGGACCGACGCATGTGGCAAGGCCAATGGAGCGCATTGACGCCAACCCACGCAGTGGCAAGCTACGACCGGCGGGGCTTCGGAGAGTCGCGCACGTTGCACCCCACGCCCTATTCCAATGTCGCCGACCTTTGGGCAGTGATGGATTCACTGGATTACGACAAGGCGGTGCTGGTCGGCTGTTCCCTGGGAGGTCGTGTTGCCATCGATGCGACATTGGCTCGACCCGACTGGGTGAGCGGTCTCGTTGTTGTTGCGCCGGGCGTGAGTGGTGCGCCCACCGAACGGCATGACGAGCCGGTAAAGGCGCTGATCGATGCAATCAGCGCTGCTGCGGCGCTGGGTGACCTGGATGCGAAGAACGAGCTTCAGGCGCGCCTGTGGCTGGACGGCCCCTTGAGCCCGACAGGGCGAGTAGGAGGCGACGCTCGCCAGCTCTTCTTGTCGATGAACGGCAATGCTTTGCGAGCAGCCAACCCCGGTGTGGCAACCGAGGAGCCTTCAGCCTGGGAGCGCGTGGAAGCGATTCGGGCGCCTACGCTCGTACTGTGGGGCGATCTCGACCTGCCGCTCCTGCAGGAGCGATGCAGCCTGCTCGCCCAACGCATACCCGGAGCCGAAAGTCATGTACTTCGGGGCACCGCGCATCTGCCTGCGCTCGAGGCGCCCCAGCAGTTCAACTCGGTGCTGAGGCAGTATCTCGACGCCCTGTGAATGGGCGAGCCCAGGCGGTGGGCTGCAGTAGGTTGTTCCCCACGCGTGTGGCACCGGAGCGAGCAAACAGCCATCCCATCTTGACGAAGCGATGCAGCCCGGCCGGCGGGCCAGACTTCAGCTGTCGGCCACAAGCAGCCGATCGCGAATGGCAGCTTCGGCGATGGATGCTCCATCCTCATTCAAGAGGTGTGGAATCGCGAACCCAGAGGAGCAGGCGATTGACGCGCGCAGCCTTCGCTGCCTAACATCAATGCACCTTCCACCGTCGACGTGCCATGAAACGCCGTGAGTTCGTTCTTGTCGGCACTGCGCTCGCCTCGCTCGGCGTGTCAGCGTGCACCCATTCGATCGGAGGCTTCGCCGCGACAACCTCGCGAGAAGATGGCTGGAACACCGCCGCGGGCGACGACGACAAGCTCGTCGACACCACCGCACTCAGCAAGATGGCCGATCGGCTTGCGGCTTCGGGGTCGAACATTCACTCCGTCCTTGTCGTGCATCGCGGCAAGCTCGTTTTCGAGCGCTACCTCCAAGGCAGCGATCAGGTGCCAACCAGCTTTTTCGGCAGCCGTGTGGAGAACGTCGTCTTCAACGCCGGCACGCGCCATGCAATGAAGTCAGCGACGAAGAGTGTCGCGTCGCTCGCCGTCGGCATCGCGATCGACCGGGGGCTGATCCATGACGTCGACGCGCCGATCCTTGGCTTCTTCCCCGAACTCGCAGACCTGCGAACGCCGGAATCGGATCGCCTGTTGCTGCGGCACGCGCTCGGCATGACGCTCGGCCTCGAATGGATCGAGTCGACGCCCGCGACCGGCGATCTCGCGAACGACGAAACGCGCATGTATTTTTCGGGCGATCCGTGCCGCTACGTGCTCACGCGCCGAGCCGTGGCGGCGCCTGGGCAGCAGTTCTTCTACAGTACCGGCGCCCTGGCGCTTGTATCGGCGATCCTGCATCGGGCCACCGGCAGACCACTCGACGAGTTCGCGCGAGCGAGCCTGCTGGAGCCCCTGGGCATCTCGGGCGAAGAATGGAGCCGAATGGGCAGAGACAGCGACGCCGGCGGTGGCCTTCGCATGCGCCCGCGGGACATGGCGAAGATCGGGCAGCTCGTGCTGGCGGGCGGGCGCTGGGATGGACGCCAGATCGTGTCGAAGGGCTGGATCGAAGCTTCCACCGCGTCGCTCGTCAAGGCAACGGACGACCAGGACTACGGCTACCTTTGGTGGAGCGGCCATGCCAGAGCGCACCGGCGAACCGTCCGCTGGATCGGCGCACTCGGTCGAGGTGGGCAGTCGATCCGCATCGTGCCCGAACTCGATCTCGTCGTCGCAGTGACGGCGGGCTACTACCAGGACTACAGCCCGCAGGCATTCAAGGTGCAGTACGGCGTGTTCAGCGACGTGCTGCAGGCCATCTCACCGTCCCTGTGACCTCGGATACGGTGACTGACCGCTTGGCGATGGCCAGCGCGGTGCTTGCTACATCCGCCCCGAGCTGCCTCTGAGGATCAAGATGACTTCACCGAGCGCTTTCGCACCGAAGAAGCTTGGGGTGCCTCAAAAAGGGCCCTGCAAGAGCCTCAGAAACGAATGATCCACTCGCCGCGCAAATACCGGTACTGATAGCTCGGCCCCGCGAACGTGGTGCTGCGGCTGTAGCCGGCACCGAAGCGAAACACATGCGCTCCCCTCACCGGGCTTTGCAGGCTCACGTCGAGGAGCCTCGTGGGTTGGCTCATGTCGTGGTTGATGGTCTCGTTGCCGAGGCCGGCCGTCACGGAGGCGGTCCATCCCTGGAAGCGGTGGCGCCAGCCGATGGCGAACATCGACTCGCTGTAGCTCGTGGGGTTGAAGTAGGCCCTGTCGACGTCGTCGTGGGTGCTTCGGTATGTGCGGTAGCGCGCCTGCAATGTCAGCCCGAGGTCGAGCGAGGGCTGGTAGATGAGCCGCACGCGTCCGTGGTCTCGCCGGTTGCCGTCTGAAAAGTACTGCTGCGCGAGCAGACCCACCAGGGTGAAATGGCTGCCGAGGCCCTGGTCGACTGCGACGCCGACGAATGTGAAGTCGATTCCCCTGTCCAACGATTTCGGGGTTTCGACCCAGTCGCGCGTGACGAGGAATTCGACCGCGGTGCTTTTCGTGGGCGATATGCGATAGCTGCCGTCGAGCGTCAGCAGCGTGTGGCCGCCCTGCTCGAACACGCCGGCCTCCATGGTGCCGCCGTCGGCCGTTCTGGTTTCTATGTTGCGGGCGAGGAATGTGAGTTTCTGGCCGCTTCTTCGCCAGCTGTCCTGCTTGTATTGGTAGTCGCCGAGCCTGAAGCCCAGGAAGCGGTCGGCATTTTCAAAGGCGGGAAAGAATTCGACCGACACGCGGCGCGACTGGAAGTGGTCGCTGTCGTTGGTCAGGAAGAACTCGGGGCCGAAGGCCATGGTGGTGGTTTTTTCCTTGTTCTCTTTTTCTTCCTGCGCCTTGCAGGGCGCGGCGGCAATGAGCATGAGTGCCGGAAGAAAAAGAAAAGCGGCGGCCGAATGCCTCGATGCCAGGGTCATTTGGTCCCCCAGGCCTTGGGCCTTTTGAAAAGCTCGTCCAGGTATCCGAGAACGCTGGCCGGCTGCAGGATCAGGCTGTAAAGCAGCACGTAGATGAAGAAGCCCTGGAAATTCTTTCGCACGACAAGACCCGTTTTCTTGAACATTCGCCGCTCGATGGAAAACATCAGCAGGCTCAATGCGAATGCGGCCGGTATGAGCGCAAGGGTCATCGGGCCGACGATCCAGAAATAGCCGAACAAAGCGAGCACCAATCCCGGCATGAATCCGATGGTGTAGGCCAGGTCGAGCCACGGAAAAAGCAGGTTCCAGTAAATGAAGAAGGTCGACAGCCGCGGCTGCAGAAGAATGCCCGGATGCTTGACGAAGGCCTCGGTCATGCCGCGCGCCCATCGCTGGCGCTGCTTCACCAGTTGCCGGATGCTGGTGGGCACGTTGGTGAAGAGGCAGGCGTCTTCGCAGTGGCCGATGCGGTAGCCGGCCTTCAGCAGGGCCCAGGTGAGCACGATGTCTTCGCCCACGCATTCGGGCCAGCCGCCAACCTCGGTGAGCGCGTCGCGGTCGTAGAGAGAAAACGCGCCCTGTGCCACCAGCGTGCCCTGGAAGAGCGACTGCACCCGCTTGATTGCCGCAATGCCGTGGAAGTAGTCCCACTCCTGGCAGCGTGTGATCCAGTTGAAGCGCGAATTGCGGACCAGGATTTTTCCGGCCACGGCCCGCGTATTGGGCGGGTCGGAGTGGTAGCGCTCGACGATGCTGGTGAGCGCGCCCTTGTAGAGGAATGAATCGGCATCGACCGTGATGACGATGTCGTGCAGCACCTGCTTGAAGCCGATATTCAGGGCGCGCGCCTTGCCGCCGTTCTGTTTCAAATCGACGAAGGTGATCCACGGATATCTGGCGCAGGCGCGCTCGACGACGGCGGCGGTGCCGTCTTTGGAGCCATCGTTGATCACGATGACCTGCAATTCGCCGGGATAGTTTTGCCGCTCGATGCTGACGAGGGTTTCCTCGATGGAGGCTTCCTCGTTGTACGCGGCAATCAGGATGGAAATCGGGGGATACGTCAGGAGCGTGGAATGCGGCGGCCTTTTGTCCAGAAGCAGGCTGATGGCCAGGAACGCATTCATGAACCCCGGAACAATGGCAATGCCGTAAACCAGAAAAACAGCCAGCACGGCGCCGATATGGCTTTTCAGGTCGGTCAGCCAGGCCTGCGCGGCCCAGATCGAAAAGGCAACCCACGCCGCGGAGCCAATCAACGCTATAAGAAACTTACCTGACACGGGCAGGTAAATCATCGAATGCGCTGTCTTTTGGCTACTCTCGTTCATATCGCCTTTTGACAATTCCGCGAAATGTAATCTTCCGCGGAGGCGATGAATAGTCTGGTTACCCCTTCAATGCATGTTTGCAACAGTCGCGCACCGGCGTGCGCGAGTGCTGTTGCTATTTACGAGGGATCGAACCCCGGCGCCGAATTGATTTCGTTCGGCTTGTAGATCTTGTGCTGGGCCACACCGCTGCCCGCATCGGTCACCACCAGCAGGCGCCACAGCGGCTCGCGCGTGGAGCAGGCGGTTTCTTCCTTGCTGAGCTTGAAGCCGGGCACGCCGGGCGCGGTGCCCTTGACGGTCACGCGCAGCAGGGTCTGGCCCTTGGCGTTCGACACTTCGAGGTCGAAGCCCTTGCCGGTCATGTTCTCGGCCTTGTAGCCGTAGCCGGTGAAGTGCTTCACCACGTATTCGAGGGCGGCAGCCTGCACTGCTTCGGGCGTGGCCTTGTCGTCGTCGGCTGCCTTGGCGGCGGCGGAGAGTTTCTGCGGCACGTTGCCGCGTTCGCGGGCGGTCTGCACTTCGGCTTCGCTGGGCGCCCAGCCGCGCGGGCCGCGCACGAGCACGGCGAGCTTCTGGTCGGGCTCCCAGCTCGCGACGTGCCATTCGTCGTCGTCGCGCACGCGGGTGGACACCTTGGCGTCCTTGTTGCTTTCCACTTCGAGAATCGCGATGCGGTTGGTCTGCACCACGGCGCGGAAGCCGCCGCCGGCGTCATGGCTGCGCTTGAGCAGCGCGAGGCGGTCCTTGGCGCGCTGCACCTGCTGGGCGCTGCGCTCGCCGCCGCCGGCGCGATGGTGAACGTCGAGCGATTCGAGGTAGAACCAGCGCCCGTTGGCGGCCACGTTCACCCATTCGGCCCAGATGGTGGCGATGACGTTGTCGCCGGTGGCCAGCCATGCGTGCTCGAATGGCTTGTCGCGCGCGTCGAACACACCCATCTTGGCGACGATTTCCACCGGCGTGAGCCGGGGGCCCGAGAGCCGCATCTCGTCGATCACAGTGAGTACGCGGGGGTCGACTTCCTTGTCCATTCAGCGGAATTTTCTTGAGGTTGATGAGGTTGGGAGAGGGGGCTGGGAGTATGCCGCATCGCCTGCCGCCGGCCTGCGAGTGACCTGTGGACAGGCGCATCGGTATGGCACGATCCGGGGAATGAACGAGCCGTCACGCCGCATACCGTATCGCACCTGGCCGGGGGCGCTGGCGGTGCTCCTCGCCATCGCGGCCTACGTGGGCGGCCTCACCTACTGGGACCGCCACACCTCGGGCAACCGCCCTCTTCCCGCGGGCAAGACGGTCGAGGCGGGCCAGGCCCGCTTCGTGCCGGCCGAGGGGTGGGAAATGGACGTGTCGCGCTCCAAGGCGGGCCAGTCGCTCATGCTCTTCAAGGGCGGCCACAAGTTCCTGGTTTCCACCTTCCCGTGGGCGGGCGGGCCAGACGGCCCGCTGGTGCGCCAGCAGCGGCTGATGGAGCGCGGCCAGCGGCTGCAGATGGACGGCGACGTGTCCGACTTCGTCACCTCCTGGGGCCTGCAGGGCAAGACTTTCGCGTACTACGGCTCGAAGCTGGCGGGGCGCTTCTGGCAGGTGGTCGACCAGCGGCGCAAGTCGCTGGTGCAGATCGATTTCTACGGCGCCAGCGACGGCATGGAAGAGGCGCTGGCGGACGCGCGCAGCATGCTCGACTCGATGGACCTGGAGGCGCCGCAGTGAACGCGCCCGTCTTCGACCGGAACGACCAGGGCATTCCCACCAACCAGGACACCGGCGCATGGCCGGTGGGCACCGACTCCTTCTTCCAGCCGCGGCGCGTGGCCTTCTGGGTGCTGGTGGCGCTGATCGTCAACGGGCTCTTCTACCTGGCCTACATGTTCTCGATCGGCTTCCGGGTGGTGCCTGTCACCGCATTGCTGGGGCTGACGGTGTGGGGCATCTACACGCTGCTTTTCGTGCTGGCCTTCGGCACGCTCGACCTGCTGGAGCAGCACCCGCCCGAGGCGTACGTGCTGGCCTTCGCGTGGGGCGGGCTGGGGGCGGTGTACTTCGCGGCGCCGGCGAACATCGCCATACAGAGCCTGTGCGCCAAGCTGGTGTCGCCGGAGTTCGTGGCGATGTGGGGGCCGGCCATCGCGGGGCCGATCACCGAAGAATTCTTGAAGCTCATGGGCGTGATCCTGCTGGTGCTGGTGGCACGCAACCAGTTCCAGACGTACCTGTCGGTGCTGATCGTGGGCGCGATGGCGGGGCTGGGCTTCCAGGTGATCGAGAACCTGAGCTACACGGTGCGCTCCTCCATCCACTTTCCGCTGGAGAACCAGGTCTATCCGGTGCTGCTCAACCTGTTCACGCGCGGGCTGCTGAGCGGGCTGTGGAGCCATGCGGCCTACACCACCATCGCTTCGTTCGGCGTTGCGTGGTTCCTGCTGCATCCGCAGCGGCCGATGGTGGCGCGCATCGCGGTCGCCGTGCTGTGCTTCCTGCTCGCGTGGGCTATGCACTTCATCTGGAACTCGCCCTTCCTCGAAGACCTGTTCGACGGCGGCTACGGCGAGATGGCCGTCATGCTGGTGATCAAGGGGCTGCCCGCGATCATCGTTGCGGGGCTCTTCTGGCAGGTGGCTGCGCGCGAGAACGGCACCTACCTGCACGCGCTGGCGGCCTGGTTCGTGCCCGAGCGCGACCTGATCCGCGACGACGAATGGGTGCGGCTGGGCGCGCCCATGCAGCGCTACAAGGTCCGCCGCGAAATGGGCTGGACCTACGGCTGGCGCGCCAGGCGCCTGAAGACGCACCTGCAGCGCGAGCAGCTGCGGCTGATCCGCAAGGCAGCCACTTACGGGCGCGGCGCGCAAACGCTGCGGCACGAACTGGCGGTGCGGCGCCTGCGCGCCAAGCTCGATCCGATCATCGAAGCGCGGACCTGAGGGGTGCCTTCCGCCCGGGGCAGCAGTCGGGCGGATGCGTTGGAAGCAGGCAACTCCTGCCCTTCCTCGCGGAAAAGATTGCTAAAGTTGTACGCGTCATGCGTCGACAAAAAGAACAACTCGGGCTGCGCCTGCTGATGCTGTTGGTACTGGCGGTACTGGCAGCCGGATGGAGTGCCTCCGCCCGTGCCGTGACGCTCATCGACCAGGCCCGGCTCACGCTGACCTTGCGCGGCCACGAAGCCACCGCGCCAAACCCCGACTCCCCCTCCGAACCGCACACCGTCTCGCTGCCCTACAACTGGGACCAGCGGCAAGGCGCCGTCGACGGCGAGGCGCGGTTCGCATTCGACGTACCCGTGACCGACCCGGCCATGCCGCAGGCGCTGTTCGTGCCGCGCATCGGCAACAGCTTCAGGGTGCTGGTGAACGGGCGCGAGCTGGCGCGGTTCGGCACCTTCCCGCCGGGGCCCTACGACGATGCCTCGTTCACGCCGCAGTACTTCACGCTGCCCGCTGCGGGCTCTGCCGGGCCGCAGCGGGTGGAGATCGTCGTCGCCGCGCAGGCCGCGCGCCAGGGCGGGCTTTCTCCGGTGGTGGCGGGCAGCGAGGCCGAGATTCGCCCGCTGTACGAAGACGCCCTCTTCTGGCAGATCAGCGGCGGGCGCTTCATCGCCATCGTGAGCGGCGTGCTCGGGGCGCTCTCTCTGCTGGTGTGGCTGCGGCAGCGCGAATCCGTTTATCTCTTCTACGGACTGGGCGAGCTGCTCTGGTCGGTGCAGACGGCGCGCGTGCTGTTCACGCACGCGCCGTTGCCCTGGCCGTGGTGGGGCGTGGTGCCGCTGGCGGCGTTCCAGGCGGCGGTGCCGCTGCTGTGCCGCTTCGCGCTGGCGGTGGTGGGCAAGGGCGACACGCGGCTCGCGCGCTTCCTGGGCCTGCTGGCCTTGCTGGCGCCAGTCACGGCCACGATCGGCATCACGGTGCCGTTGCTGTGGCTGATGCCGGCGTGGCAGCTGCTGTTCTTCCTGGCCGGGCTGGCGATGGTGGTGGTGGTCGTGAAGGTGGCGGTGCGCAGCTCGGTGCTGGAGCATCGCGTGCTGGGCGTGGCGGTGGTGCTGGTGGTGCTGAGCGCCGCGCGCGACAACTGGGTGATGCGCACATCGCCCGAGGCTTATGCGGTGGTGCCGTGGATCCGCTTCGCGTGGGTGGGCTTCGCGATCTCCCTGGCTTGGGTGATCGCCGAGCGCATGCGCAAGGACGTGCGCGCCATGGCGCAGATGAACGCCTCGCTCGAAGCCGAACTGGCCGAGCGCAATGCGGCGCTCGAAGCCGTCTTCGCTCGCGAACGCGAGGGCGAGAAGGCGCGCGGCGCGCTCGAGGAGCGGCAGCGCCTCACGCAAGACCTGCACGACGGACTCGGCGGACAGCTCGTCGGCCTGCTGCAGATGGCCCAGCAGCCCGGCGCCGCCATGGGCGACGTGGCGCTGCACCTGCGCGATGCGGTGGACCAGCTCAAGCTCACGGTGGACGCCATGCACGGCTGCGAGGGCGACGTGGCCTCCGCGCTGGGCAGCGTGCGCTACCGCCTGGGGCCGCGCCTGCAGGCGGCCGGCATCGACCTGCGATGGGACGTGGGCTCGCTGCCGACCATGACGGGCTGGAGCGCGCGCGAATCGCACCAGTTGCAGATGCTGCTCTTCGAGGCCTTCGGCAACCTGATGGCGCATGCACAGGCGACGCAGGCCGGCCTTGGCGCGAGGCTGGTGGAAGGTTCGGGAGAACGTGCCATCGAGATCGAGCTGCACGACAACGGCCGGGGCTTCGACACGCAGGCCGCATTCGCTGGCAAGGGCCTCGCAAACATGCGCACGCGTGCCGCGGCGCTGGGGGGCACGCTCACCGTTCGCTCGCAGCCCGGGGAAACCAGCCTGCTGCTGCATCTGCCCGTTCCGGCAGAAGCATCAGCACCGGTCGAACCCGGGCCGGAGCTGGATCAACTGCCGATGCGGCCGGCGAACGGCACGCTGCGATAGGGACTTCGCGCCCCGCTCAGCAGCATGCGGTTGGTGCGCAGCAGGTTCTCTTCGCGCGCATCGGAATACTTCCAGATCAGGCCGCCGGCGATGTACGCCGCGCTCACCTGCGACCAGTCGGTGTATGCCTCGCGCACCTGCTTCGCGAGCCCGCCGGCAAAGCCCGCGAATTCCGCGCGCTCGATGTAGCCGAGCTGCACCGCCCAGCGCGACAGGCTGGCCAGGCGCACGGCGTCCCATGCGACCAGGTCGGATATCTGGCCGGGCGAGGCCTTGAAATGCTTGCGCAGCGCGTCGACCCAGCTCTGGCTGCCCGTCATCAGCTGGGCCAGCTCCGCCATCGGCTTGCCGCTTTGCGCCGCGAGCTCGCGATAGTCCAGGCTCTTGCGCGCCTTGATCTGGAAGAACGAGGGGAAGAAGGCGTCCATCACCATGCGCAGGACGGCGGGCGTTTCCTGCGTTGCCGTGTCGATCGCGGCAATGGCCTTCCACAGGGGCTTGTATGCCGAGCGCTGCCCCTCCTCGACGAGCCATCGGGCGGTCTGCTCGAAGCTGGCGCGGTCGTGCACGCTCCAGACCTCGGCGATGCTCTCGCGCAGCACGTCGCTGTCCTTGCCGGTGGGCACCGCGTTCATGAAGTCGCCGTTGAAGGCGGAGAGCGGTGCACTGAGCGTGACCAGCCATTGCTCTTCGCCCGCGAGCACGTAGGCGGTATCGAAGTGAAGCTCCTGGTTGTCCATCAGCGCATGGCCGAGCGCATCCATCATTCCCATGGAAATTCCTGTGATCGAAGACAGAAGGGAGCTGCCCGGCCGGCGAGCGGGTGCCGGCCTGGCGCGACCCGCGCGCCGCAGCCCGGAAAGGGAGCGATGCTACACAGAAGCGCCGGCCGGGATTCTGATGAATTCTTTGCTCGCACTTTGGCACTCGGCGGAACGGGAAAGGGAGGCGGGCTCCGAGCCCTCCTCCCTTTCGCTTTTTCCGCGGCCGTGAAGCCCGGGACTACTTGCTGAAGCTCAGCGCGCTCGTCAGGTCGCCCATCGGACGGCTGCCGTTCTTCACGAGTGCGGCGTCGCGCTCGACCAGGCCCTTCAGCGGCGGCAGCGACCAGCGGTGCGTGATGAAGCGCAGCGTGGAGGCGGTGTCGTACTGGGTCTTGTCGACGAAGCCCTTCTTGGCGAACGGCGAGACGATGAGCGCCGGGATGCGCGTGCCGGGGCCCCAGCGGTCGCCCTTCGGCACGGTGGCGTGGTCGTAGAAGCCGCCGTTTTCGTCGTAGGTGACGACCACGAGCATGTTCTTCCACTGCGGGCTGGCCTGCAGCTTGGCGAGTACGTCGGCGATGTGCGCGTCGCCGTCTGTGACGCTCGCATAGCCAGGGTGCTGGTTCAAGTTGCCCTGTGGCTTGTAGAAGCTCACTGCGGGCAGCGTGCCCGCGGCGACGTCCTTCAGGAAGTCGTTGTCGAAGTCCTTCAGGTGAGCCGCGCGGGCATCGGGATGGGCGACCGGATCGAAGGCGGCGTAGTAGTTGAACGGCTGATGGTGCGACTGGAAGTTCGGCACCTTGTTGTTGTAGATGACGGTCCGGTCGCTGCTGGCTGCACTCCAGGAGCCTGCATACCAGGCCCAGCTCAACCCCTTCGCACTCAGCAGATCGCCGATGGTCTGGCCAGTCTGCGGCGGGAGCGTGGTGGCTGCAGCCGGATCGGCCAGCTTGCCCGTCGTGTCGCCGGCCGCCGGCGCGTTACCGCTTGGCTGGTAGGCCGGCTGCATGGTGTTGACCGCGTAGAAATTGCCGGCAGCGTCCTTCGGCGTCAGCGTGCTGTCCTTCAGGTACGTGGGCGCAGCATTGAGCACAGAGGTCGATGCGTTCGCTGCCGGCGTGAGGCGCACGAAGTTGCCGTTCGCGTCGGTGTCGATGGCCGAGATCGACTTGTTCGCGGGCGAGTTCGCTGCGTCAGCGTTCGGGTACACCGGCGCGCAGGCGCACACGAGGTACTGATGGTTCAGGAATGAGCCGCCGAATGCACCCATGAAGAAGTTGTCGGCCAGCGTGAAGCTCTTCGCAACTTGCCACAGCTTCATCTGGGTGCCGTCGTAGTAGCCCATGCTGAGGCCGCCGGCATCCGAGTAGGCGGTGAACTTGTCGTTCTTGCCGCCGTTGATCTGCATCTGGTTGTTGTAGAAGCGATGGACCAGGTCTCGCGTGATGACGGTCTGATCGACCACTTTGGCGGTGTTGGGGAAGCCAGCCGCGGCATCGATCTGGAACATCTTGTTGGGCAAGCCAGCGCTCTCCTGCTGCGTGACCGTGACGGTCTGGCCGGCCGCCGTGACACCGTTCCACACAGGCGGCAGCGTCGGCAACGTCGAACCGTCGAAGTCCTTCTGCGGCTCCGGCGTGGACGTCGACGACGTGGGGTTCACGCCCGGAATGCCGTTGGCGCCGGGGAACAGGCCGTACAGGTTGTCGAAGCCGCGGTTTTCCGCATAGATGACGACGACGTTGGTGATCTGGTCGAGCGCGAAGCGGTTGCGCAGCGCGGCGATCACGTCGCCGCCCGGGCCGGCTTCTGCCACTGCTTCGGCGATGCGCTCGATGGACTGGTCGATCTCGTTCTGCAGCGCGGTCTTGATGGCCGGGTCGCTGATCTTGTTGTGGTCGGCCAGCAGTTGGGCTTCGGGCACGCCGAGGCGTGCGGCCAATGCGGTGCGGGCGGCCGCGAGGTTGCCGCCGTTGGCATCCATCAGCGCGACCAGCTCGGTGCTGATGGCGCTCACCACGCCGTTGGCGGCGGCCGGCGCACGGAACACCAGAGGCTGCGTGACGGCGGTCTCGGTGTTGGTGTCCGGATCGAAGCGCTTGCTCGAGGTGCCGATCTCGACCACCAGGGCGCCCTGGCCCGAGAGCGTGAAGGCGCCGTTGGCGTCGGTGGTGGCGCCGGCCTCGCCACTGTCGCAGCGGCCGTTGTTGTTGGCGTCGATGCAGACCTTGGCGTTGCGGTAGTAGCTGCCGGTGACCACGCCCGAGGTGGTCGGCGTGGCGCTGCCGGAAGGGAATGCGAGGAAGCCGGGGCCGTTGTCGCTGCCGCCGCAGGCCACGACCATCGCTGCCGCCGCGATGGCCGTGGGCCAGGGGGTCAGGTGGCGAACCAATTTGCGCCCGCGAGAGGACGCCTTGCTGGATTGGGAGGGGGTCATCATGTGTGGAGTTATGAGATGTGGATGAACCAGACCGGCGGTCGGGCGGCAGGATGCTCTGCCCCGGCCGTGACAGCGGCATTTCAGGCGCACAGATCGCCAGAGAGTCAGGCCGGAGTCAGGTGTTGGTCAGGCCTCTTTGTGGCTCCTGCAGCCGCTGTTCGAGGTGTTTCGCGCGTTGCCCGATCGCGCGGCCAACCCGCGGCCATCCACTAATTCGCTCCTAAGTCTTTTGCCTTTTGACTGACACAGGGCAAACCTAGATTCATCCGCGATCCGCAGCGGCGGCGCCAACTCACGGCGGCGTCGCCTGCTGTTTCTCGCGCTCCTCCCACACCCGAAAGAAGAAATTGAAAGCCACTCAAAAAACCAGATCCGGCTTGCTGTACCCCGCCCTGACCGTGCTCGCCGCTTCGCTGCTGGCGGCATGCGGAGGCGGCGGCGATTCAGCGCCTGTCGCGTTCCTCCCGCCGCCCGCCAGCCAGCCTTCGGGCTCGGGCAGCACCACCGTCAGCGGTGTGCTCACCGCCAGCGCATTCAAGCCCGGCAGCAGCACAGACCCGGTGATCGCGGCCGGCTACTACGCGGGCGCCACCGTCTGCGTGGACAGCAACGGCAACGGCCATTGCGACAGCGGCGAGCCGGCAGCCGTGACGGATGCCGGCGGCAAGTTCAGCCTCTCGCTGTCGGGCCCCTCGGCGCTCATCGCCGACATCGGCACCGGCGCGAAGAACACCGCCACCGGCACCAGCGTGCCCACGCGCGAAGTGCTGCGCGTGACGCTCGACCAGGTGAAGGAGCAAGGCACGTCGGTGGTGGTGAGCCCGCTGTCGTCGGAAGTGGCCCGCCTCGTCGAGGCCAACGGTACGAGCTACGCGACCGAGAAGCAGAACCTGGCCACGCGCCTGGGCGTGCCGGCTAGCGCCGTGCTCGCCGACGTCAACGCCGCGGCGGCCGGCGTGCAGACCGCCCTGCTCGCGGAATCGAACGCGCTCAACAACCGCTTCGCCTTCGCCACCACCAAGTTCGACCGCGGCGACCTGTACCCCGACGCGCTCGCCAACCCCGGCGGCGACCCGCGCCTGAGCGGCATGGCCGGCGTGACCGCGGCCACCGCCACCGTGGCCGACAACCGCAAGAAGATCACCTTCCTGCAGTCGCAGCAGGCCGCCTTCAACGTGGAAGGCGTTCCGCGCTACGACAACATCTTCATCGTGATGCTGGAGAACAAGGCCACGATGTCGATCCTGAACTCGGCCTACGCGCCCAAGATCAACGGCTACCTGAAGGCCGGCAACCAGCTCGCGAGCTACTACGCCACCGGTAACCCGAGCGAGCCGAACTACACGGCACTGGGCGGTGCGGACGACTGGGGCATCACGGATGACGCGCAGTGGAACTGTGGCGCGACCGGCACCAACGCCGTGCAGGACACGCCAACACCCGATGCCTCCCAACCGGGCCTGAGCAAGTCGCCGTTCTCGGCCACTTGCGCACAGGCCACCAACCACAACATCGTCGACAAGCCCAATCTCTTCAATGCCATGACGAGCGCCGGCCTGACCTGGCGCACCTACAGCGAATCGATGAACCCGGGCCAGGACTTCCGCACCGACAGCGTGGCCGACAACAACGTCACCGCAAAGGACAACGTGTATGCCCCGGGCACGCTCGGCGGCAACGCCGCAACCATCGGCGACCCCACGCTGGTTCTGCCGCTGCCGGCGGGCCTGTACAAAACCAAGCACCACCCCGGCATGGCCTACCAGAACGTGCGCAGCGCGCCCGAGTGGAAGTACAGCAACCGCACCATGGGCGGCGGCCAGTGGGACACAGCGCTGAAGAACAGCCTCGACTACACCATTCCCGCGAACTACGACTACGACCAGCTCGGCACCGACCTGGCCAGTGGCAATGTCGGCAACCTGAACTTCCTGGTGCCCGACCAGTGCGACGACATGCACGGCATCAGCGTGAAGGGCGTGGGCGGCACCGGCACCGCCAGCGACTGCAGCAGCGTCGCGAACAACGTATCGGCCAGCTCGGTCTCGCCGATCATCACGCGCGGCGACAACTACGTCGACTTCACGGTCCAGCGCATTCAGGCTTCGCCGCTGTGGAAGAACACGCAGAAGCGCGTGGCCATCGTGCTGATGTTCGACGAAGGCAATGCCACCAGCGGCTTCAACTCCTGCTGCGGCTGGAACGTGGCGAACAGCACCAAGGCCAATCCGATCAAGCAGAACGCCGACGGCACCTGGTCCGTGGATGCCACGATCACCAACTACACCAATGGCAACCGCGGCCACGGCGAGAGCATCTTCGGCATCCTGACGAACCAGCCCGACGCGCCGAAGGGCGTGTCCGACAGCGATGCCTACAGCCACTTCTCGTTCGTGCGCACGCTGCAGGACATGTTCCAGCTGGCGGACCCGGCCATCGACGGCTCTTACATGAACCGCTCGAAGTACACCGAGGCCTTCATCGCCCAGAACATCCTGAACCTGCCGGAGTACACGGGCAGCGCCGACACGCACTTCGACAGCGTGCGCCCGATCAACCATGCCTTCGTGATCCCGGCCGGCTACACGCAGAAGCAGTCGGGTGACGTGTCGACGACCGCGCAGGTCGGCCCCGATGCAAACCAGTTCAACGTCTGGTCGCTGAAGCAATGAGCGAGCACCGTTCGGGCCCGAAAGGGCCGGCGGTGACGCGCGCGGGCTGGCTCGGCCTGGCGACGCTGGCCGTGGCCGGCGTCGCGGGCGGGGTGCTCATGTCGTGCGGCGGCGGTGGCGGGGGCGGCTCGGCTGCTGTCGCCTTGCCGCCGGCAGCCGCGCCAGCGGCACCGGCAAACTCGCCGGCGGCACCCGCTGCTGCTGGCAGCACGCTGAGCCTCGCGGCGCAGGTGGGCCAGAAGATGTTCTTCGACAAGAACCTCTCCGGCTCGGGCGCGATGTCGTGCGCGAGTTGCCATGACCCGGCGCATGCCCACGCGCCGGCCAACGACCTGTCGGTGCAGCTCGGCGGCGTGCACATGGACCAGGCCGGCCTGCGCGCGGTGCCTTCGCTGCGCTACAAGGACATCACACCGGCCTACGCCGACCTGCTGGACAACCCCGACGGCATCAGCGTGCCGGGCCCCGGCGGCGGCTTCACCTGGGACGGCCGGGCCGACACGCTGGCCGCGCAGGCGCGCATTCCGCTGCTCGACCCGATCGAGATGGCCAACGCGAGCAGCGCCGACGTGGTGAACAAGCTCAAGGCGGCCGACTACGCGCCGCTCATGGCCAAGGCCTTCGGCGAGAAGGTGTTCGACGACAGCGACGCCGCGTTCGCCAAGGCGCTGCAAGCCCTGCAGGCCTACCAGCTGGAAGACAGGAGCTTCCATCCGTACAGCAGCAAGTTCGACCTCTACGCGGCCAACAAGATCGGCGGCAACCTCACGCCGGCGGAAACGCGCGGGCTGAAGGTGTTCACCAACCCGGCCACCGGCAACTGCGCCTCGTGCCACTACCAGGGCGCGGGGCTCAACGGCAGCTCGGCGCTGTTCACCGACTTCTCGTACGAGGCGATCAGCGTGCCGCGCAACGCGGGCATTCCGGCCAACAACGACCTGAAGTACTTCGACATGGGCGTGTGCGGCCCGCTGCGCACCGACCACGCGCCGGCCGCGCCCAATGCCGCGAACAGCTTCTGCGGCATGTTCAAGGCACCGACCATGCGCAACGTGGCGACGCGGCAGGCCTTCTTCCACAACGGCGTGATGCACTCGCTGGAACAGGTCATCCGCTTCTACAACACGCGCGACACGCAGCCCGAGCTGTGGTACCCCACCGTCGGCGGAACGCCCAAGGCGAAGAACGACCCGGACTTTCCGACCTATGGCCTGGTCACCACGCAGTACACGGGCGGCAAGGTGCAGAAGTACGACGACCTGCCGCCGGCCTACGCGCCGAACATCGACACGCAACTGCCGATGGACGGCCGCGCCGCCGGCACCGCACCGCCCATGTCCGAGCAGGACATCGCAGACCTGATCTGCTTCCTGAACACCCTCAGCGACGCGGACACGAAGCCCGCAACGCCCGTCAAGCCTGGGGCCTGCGTCAATTGATTCACCTGCATTCATGAACAACAAGATTCTTCCGGCCGCCCTGGGCGCCGCCCTCCTCTCCTCGCTCGCGCTGCTCTCGGGCTGCGGCCCGCAGCAGCCCAAGGCCAACCTGCAGAACCTCACGGCGGCAATGAACGCCTACCTCGCGAAGAAGGGAGACCTGTGCCTGGGCAAGACCCGGTGGCCCATCGACGTGCCGCAGCGCGAGGCCGGCACGCGCGCGCGCAACGCGCTGCAGATGCCTGTGCTGGAGCGGCTTGGGCTGGTGAGCGCCTCGAAGGCGAAGGTTGAGGATGAGAAAGACAAGGAGGCCGGCGAGATCGAGGTCACCCGCTATGCGCTGACCGGTGAAGGAAAGAAGTACTTCCTCGAGCGCGAGCCGCAGGGCGACTTCTGCGCTGCCCACCTGACGCTCGACAAGATCGTCGGCTGGGAAGCCCGCAAGGACACGAAGGAGCCGTCGGAGGTGGTGGTGACCTACACGTACAGGATCGACGCCGCCCCCTGGACGGGCGACACCGAGGTGCAGAAGGTGTTCCCGATGGTCGACCGCGTGGTGCGCGGCGCCGGCACGATGCAGCTGAAGCAGAACTTCAGGCGCACCGACACCGGCTGGGTTCCGGCGGAGGTCTGAGCCCGCCGATGACGGACACGATGCTGCATTTCCAGCCCGCGCTGGGCGACTGGATACTCCACAACCTGCGCCAGGGCTGCACGGCCGCCGACGTGGCCGAGGCCATGCGCGCGCAGGCCATGCCGGCCGACGCGGCGAAGGCCATCGTCGATGCCTTCGTCTTCGCGCTGCGCACGGGGAGCCCGCTGCCCGTCGATTCGGTGAAGGTGGAGCCCGCCTTCCGCCACGAAGCGCCGAGGCTGGCGGCGGGCACGGCGATCCGCACCTCGGACAGGCTCGTGCGCGTGGCCGCGCGCGCCACGCAGCCGGCTCTGGCGGTGCTGAACGACGTGTTCAGCGCACAGGAATGCGAGGAGCTGATCGCGCTCGCGAGGCCGCGCCTTGCGCCGTCGACGACGGTCGACCCGCTGACGGGACGCGATCTTGCGGGCGACAGGCGCAGCAGCCAGGGCATGTTCTTCCGGCTGCACGAGAACCCGTTCATCGCGCGGCTCGACCAGCGGGTGTCGGAACTCATGAACCTGCCGGTGGAGAACGGCGAGGGACTGCAGGTGCTGCACTACCCGCAGGGCGCGCAGAGCATGCCGCACTTCGACTTCCTGGTGCCGTCGAACGAGGCCAACAAGGCGTCGCTGGCGCGCAGCGGACAGCGCGTGAGCACGCTCGTGTGCTACCTCAACGAGGTGGAGGAAGGCGGCGAGACGGTGTTTCCGGAGACCGGCTGGTCGGTATCGCCGCAGCCCGGCAGCGCCGTGTACTTCGAGTACTGCAACAGCCTCGGGCAGGTGGACCACGCCTCGCTGCACGCCGGAGCGCCGGTGCTGCGCGGCGAGAAATGGGTGGCGACCAAGTGGATGCGGCAGCGGCGCTTCGTCGCGGCGGGAGAGACCGCTGCCCTGTCACACGGCTGACTTATTGGCGGTCGATTCTTCCCGGCTTCCTTGCGGCCCCGCCCGCCTTCCTCCCAGCTTCACGTGCCCGCGATTCCCCTTTTTCACCGCCGCCCGGCCCTGCTGGCCGTGGTCATGCTGCTTTGCGGATTGCTGTCGGCGTGCGGCCGCGACGAGTCGCTGTCGTCACCGACACCTGCATCGGCGCCACAAGCGGCCCCAAAGCCTGCCGCGGCGCAGCCCGCCTATGTCGGCGCCACCTACGCGCCCGTGCCAGGCCGCCCCCAGCCCAGCGCCGCGCAGCTCACCGAGATCGGCCGGCGCATCTTCTTCGACGGCAGCCTCTCGGCCTCGGGCAAGGCGTCGTGCGCGAGCTGCCACGATCCGCAGCACGCGTGGGGGCCGCCGAACGCACTGTCGGTGCAGCTCGGCGGCGCCGACGGCAGGCAGGAAGGCCCGCGCGCCGCGCCCTCGCTGCGCTACCTTGAAACGCTCACCGCCTTCTCCGAGCATCACCACGACAACGACGGCGACGACAGCATCGACGCAGGCCCCACCGGCGGCCACATGTGGGACGGCCGTGCCGGCTCCGCGCACGAGCAGGCGGGCATGCCGCTGCTCTCGCCAGCCGAGATGGGCAACTCGTCGATGGCGGAGGTGGCGGCCAAGCTCGAGCGCGCGGCCTATGCGGACGACCTGCGCAAGGCCTTCGGCAACGACGTGTTCGGCAGCCCCGAGGCCGCCTTCAAGGCAGCCGGCCTTGCGCTGGAGGTGTTCCAGCAATCGCCGAAGGACTTCTATCCGTTCACCAGCAAGTACGACGCGGTGCTGCGCGGACAGGCGAAGCTCAGCGTGGCCGAGGCGCGCGGGCTGCGGCTCTTCAACGACGAGAACAAGGGCAACTGCGCCTCGTGCCACATCAGCGAGCGCACGCAGGACGGTGCGTTCCCGCTCTTCACCGACTTCGGGCTGATCGCGCTCGGCGTGCCGCGCAACCGCAAGCTCAAGGCGAATGCCGACCCGGCATTCCACGATCTTGGCCTTTGCGGCCCCTACCGCACGGACATGAAGGACCACCCGGAGTACTGCGGCCTGTTCCGCACGCCCACGCTGCGCAACGTGGCGGTGCGGCAGAGCTTCTTCCACAACGGCGTTTTCCATTCGCTGGAGGAAGCCATCCGCTTCTACGCGCAGCGCGACACCGCGCCGCAGCGCTGGTATGCGCGCTCGGCGAACGGCATCGTGCAGCAGTACGACGACCTGCCGCCGCAGTACCACGCCAACATCAACTCCGATGCGCCCTTCGGGCAGAAGCGCGGCGGCAAGCCGGCACTGACCGAGGCGGAGATCCGCGACGTAGCGGCCTTCCTGCGCACGCTGACGGACGCGGACCAGAAGAACGCGACGGCAGCGCCCACCGCACCCGCCACGCCGGTCGCGAAGCAGCGCGGCTAGCCGCCGCCCATCCGATCGACGTTCGCGCTGAGCCGCGCCAGCAGCGCGGTGAGTTGCTCGACTTCCTCGGGGGAAAAGCCAGCCAGCACTTCCTGCGCGTGCGAGTCCATCAGCGCCTTGGCCTTCGGCAGGCGCCGCGCGGCCAGCGGGGTCAGCGAGATCAGGCGGCTGCGCTTGTCGACCGGATCTGGCACGCGCTCGACCAGCCCGTCGCGCTCCATGCGGGCCAGCAGCTGCGCCATGCTGGGCTGCTCCACCTGCGCGATGCGCGCGAGCTCGGCCTGCGACAGCGCCTTGCTCTTCTTGAGCGACACCAGCACCGGCAGCTGCCCCACCGCGAAGCCGAACTCGCGCAGGCCGCCGTCGGCGATGCGGGTGAAGCCGCGCGTCACGCGGCCGATGAGCTTCAGGGGATGGGAGGCTTCGTCGTCGGTCATGGACGGCATTCTATCTTCATAGGCTCCTATGCTAATATGAATAGGAACCTATCCTTTCAGAGGAAACGATCCACATGCAGACGCATCCCCGAATTGCCATCGTCGGCGCCGGCCCCGGCGGCCTTGCCCTGGCGCGACTCCTTCATCTTTCCGGCATCCATGCCACCGTGTTCGAGCGCGAGGAAAACGCCCTCGCGCGGCCCCAGGGCGGCACGCTCGACCTGCACGAAGATTCCGGGCTGCTGGCCGTGCAGCGCGCCGGGCTGGAGAGCGAGTTCCTGCGCATCGCGCGCTACGACGACCAGGGCTCGCGGCTGCTCGACAAGTCGGGCCGCGTCCTGTTCGAGGAGCCCGACTCGTCCGCCGGCAATCGTCCCGAGGTCGACCGCACCGCGCTGCGCGACATGCTCCTGGCCTCGCTGCCGGCCGGCTGCGTGCAATGGGGCTGCGCGCTCGTCGACATGCGGCTGCAGGAAGGCGGGCAATGGAATGTCTCGTTCGCCAACGGCGGCGAGGCCGGGCCCTTCGACCTGGTCGTCGGCGCGGACGGCGCATGGTCGCGCGTGCGCCCGCTGCTGTCGCCCTACAAGCCGCAGTACAGCGGCCTGACCTTCATCGAGTTCGGCATCGACGACGTCGACCGCAGCCACCCGGCCATCGCGCAGCTGGTCGGCCGGGGCAAGCTGGAGGCGCAGGGCGACGGCAAGGAAATCATCGCCCAGCGCAACGGCAACGCGCACATCCGCGGCTATGCCATCTTCCGCGTGCCGGCGGACTGGGCGTCGAAGCGCTTCGACTTCTCGTCGCCCGCGACGGTGCGCAGTGCGCTGATCGACGAGTTCTCGGGTTATGCCGACGCCATCATCGACCTCTTCCGCGCGAGCAACGACCAGTTCGTCGCGCGCCCGATCCACGCGCTGCCGGTCGGCCATTGCTGGGCGCCCCGGCGCGGGCTCACGCTGCTGGGCGACGCGGCGCACCTCATGTCGCCGTTCGGCGGCGAAGGCGTGAACGCGGCGATGCGCGACGCCGTCGAGCTCGCCGCCTCGCTGGCCCAGGAGAACGACTGGACCGCGGCCGTGACCCATTACGAAATGCAGATGTTCGAACGCGTCGTCGAGGCAGCGGAAGGCTCGGCCGAAGCCGCCGCCGTGCAGATGTCGCACGTCGGCGAGGCCCTGACGCTGGCGCACCTGCAGGAACACCGGGCCGGCGCGAGCTGAGCACCCGGCGCCGGAGCATCCGGCGTGTATCGATTTGACTTTATCTTAGATATATCTAAAATAATTCCGATACACCTTAGAAAGGATGCCCCACATGAGACATTTCCACCTCGGCCATCACCACTGCCGCACCGCCCGCGGCGAGCATGAAGACGGTCTTTCCGGCGGCCGCGGACACCGCGGCGGGCGTGGCGGCGGACGCGTGTTCGGCCATGGCGGCCTGCGCTTCGTACTGCTGCAGCTCATCGCCGACAAGCCCTCCCACGGCTACGAGCTGATCAAGGCCATCGAAGACCGCCTCGGCGGCAGCTACGCGCCCAGCCCCGGCGTGGTCTACCCCACCCTCACGCTGCTCGAGGAAATGGGCTACCTCAGCGTCGAGACCGCCGACGGCAGCGGCCGCAAGAGCTACAGCATCACCGACAGCGGCCGCGAATTCCTCGCAGCCAACCGCGAGATGGCCGACGCCATGATGGCCCGCATGAGCGGCGGCGTCGACGGCGCCGGCCCGCGCGGCGGACGCCCGCCGCAGGTCACTCGCGCCATCGAGAACCTCAAGCTCGCGATGCGCATGCGCCTGACGGGCGCGCCGCTGACCGAGCAGCAGGCCCACGAGTTCGCCGCGGTGCTCGACGCCACGGCCCAGCAGATCGAAAAGATCTGAAAGGCCTGCAATCCGAATCCCAACCAACCCTGTCTCGCAACAGGATTTCCGCAATGACTGACTTCAGTACATCACCAGCGTCCACCGCGCCCGTCGCACCGGATCGCACGCCCCGCCGGGTGCGCCACGACCTGCGCTTTCGCCGGCTCTCGGTGAAGACCGTGCAGCGCGTGACGCCGCACCTGATCCGCGTCACGCTCACCGGCGACGACCTCGCCGGCTTCACCAGCCTCGGCTTCGACGACCACGCGAAGATCTTCTTTCCCGACGCCGCCGGCAAGCTCACGCTGCCCACGGCCGGCCCCGACGGCCCCGTGTGGCCCGACGGACGCCCCACCATGCGCGACTACACGCCGCGCCGCTACGACGCAGCCGCAGGCACGCTCGAGATCGACTTCGCGCTGCACGAAGCCGGCCCCGCGACGCAGTGGGCCGAGCAGGCGAAGCCCGGCGACATCCTCGGCGTGGGCGGCCCTCGCGGCTCGTTCATCGTGCCGACCGAATTCGACTGGCACCTGCTGATCGGCGACGACACCGCCCTGCCTGCCATCTCGCGGCGCCTGGCCGAACTGCCCGCCGGCACGCGCGTGGTGGTGCTGGCCGAAGTCGACAGCGAAGCCGACGAGCTTCCGTTCGACACGAAAGCCGAACTCACGCTGAAGTGGGTGCACCGCCGCGGCGCCGAGCCGGGCCTGAGCCCCGTGCTGCTCGACGCGCTGAAATCGATGCAGCTGCCGGCCGGTGACTTCCATGCCTGGGTGGGTTGCGAATCGGCCATCGCCAAGGCACTGCGCACGCACCTGGTGGGCGAGCGCGGCGCGAACCCGAAGTGGACCCGGGCATCGGGCTACTGGCGCCGCGGCGCGGCAGCCACGCACGATTCGCACGACGAGTGATTGGTCTTGCTCCTTCCCCCTCTCGGGGAAGGTTGGGATGGGGGCAAGCGGCGCTTGATGATCCGCTGAAGACGGATACGCAGTCTGCCCCCACCCCAGCCCTCCCCCAGCGGGGGAGGGAGAAACTCAATGAGGTACTTCAGCCGGGCCCGATACGGTCGCGCTGCGCCTGGGGCTGCGAATGAGCAACAGCAACGGAATCGCCAGCACCGTGATGATCATCATGATGGCGAAGTCGTCGAGGTAGCCGATCAGCGCGCCCTGCCGCGTCACCTCTGCATTGAGCAGCGCGAGCCCCGTGGCGGTGTCGGGCGACATCATCTGCGGCAGCGTCGACAGCGCGACGTTGCCCGGTGCAACGGTCGCCGCGATCTGCGCATGCGCCTTGCTCGAGCCTTCGGTCAGCAGCGCCTGCACGATCGAGATGCCGACGCTGCTGCCGATGTTGCGCAGCAGGCTGAAGATCGGCGTGCCCTGGTTGCGCAGCCTCGGCGCCAGCGTGGCGAATGTGGCGGTGGAGAGCGGCACGAAGGTGAAGCCGATGCCCAGCCCCTGGATGAAGCCCGAGACGATGATCAGCGTGCTGTCCATCTGCAGCGTGAGCCGAGTCATCTGGTAGAGCGAGAACGCAGTGAGGCCGAAGCCCAGCGCCATGATCGCGCGCACGTCGATGCGCTGCACCAGCCGCCCGACGATGATCATCGCGATCATCGTTCCCACGCCGCGCGGCGCCGTCACCTCGCCGGTGTAGATCACCGGGTAGCCCATCAGGCCCTGCAGGAAGTTGGGCAAGAGCGCCATCGTCGCGAACAGGATCATGCCGACGATGAAGGCGAACAGCAGGCCGGTGACGAAGTTGCGGTCCTTCAGCAGGTCGCGGTCGAAGAAGGACACGCCCTGCACCGTCCATGTGTGGACCACGAAGAAGCAGAAGGCCACCAGCGCGGCCGCGGCCTCGAGCTTGATCTCCCACGACTCGAACCAGTCGAGCTGCTCGCCCCGATCCAGGAAGAGCTGCAGCATGCCGATGGCGATGCTCAGCGTGACGAAGCCGAAGATGTCGAGCCGCTCGCCCTGCGGCCGGCTTTCGGGCAGGTAGCGCGCGATGCCCCAGAAGGCGAAGACGCCCACCGGCAGGTTGATGAAGAAGACCCAGCGCCAGTCGAAGTTCTCGGTGAGCCAGCCGCCCAGCAGCGGCCCGAGGATGGGCCCGACCATGATGCCCGCGCCCCAGATGGCCATGGCCTGACCGACCTTCTCGCGCGGGTTGATGTCCAGCAGCACCGCCTGCGACAGCGGCACCAGCGCCGCGCCAAAGATGCCCTGCAGCAGCCGCGCGGCCACGATGCCGACCAGCGAGGTCGCCAGTCCGCACAGCGCCGAGGCCACGGTGAAGCCGATCACCGAGATGATGAACACGCGCCTGCGCCCCCAGTGCCCGCACAGCCAGCCCGTGAGCGGCAGCGCGATGGCCGAGGCCACGATGTACGAGGTGAGCACCCAGGTGATCTGGTCCTGAGAGGCCTGCAGGCTGCCCTGCATGTGCGGCAGGGCCACGTTGGCGATGGTGGTGTCCAGCGCCTGCATGATGGTCGCCAGCATGATCGAGATGGTGATCATGCCGCGGTGCGGCACGGTGGTTCCCGGCGCGACGCTCACGGCTTGCGGCCTTCGCCGGAGGTGATCTCCACGAGGCTGCCGTGCACCCTGGCGAGCAGGCCCAGCAGCTGGGCGCGTTCGGCCTGCGACAGCACCGACATCACACGGGCGTTGAGCCCGTCGCTGATGCCGAGCGCGCTGTCGAGCGCCTTCTCGGCGCTGGGCTCCAGATGAATCTTGTTGACGCGGCGGTCGGTGGTGCTGGGCTCGCGGCGGATCCAGCCGGCCGCGGCCATGCGGTCGCACAGGCCGGCCACGGCCATCGGGGTCAGGTCCAGCCGCTGCGCGAGTTCGGCCTGCGAGAGCGGCTCGACCTCGTCGGGGCTGCCGTGCATGGCCAGCACGCCCAGCAGGCGGCACTGTGCGCTGGTGAGTCCGATGCGCTCGCGCGCGAGGCGGTCGAACTCCTCGCCGTAGAGCTTGCCCACGCTCTTGACGAGAAAGCCGAAGCGCTGGGTGAAGTCCCTTTTCATAAGGGACTCGATTATCTACATGTTTATTAGTTGGACCTTAGCAGCCCATCCTCAAAGCCACCCGGCCCGCCTGAACCGGTAGTAGAGATAGCCGCAGGTGCTGACGATCAGCCCCAGCGCGATCCCGTAGCCGTAGCGGAATTTCAGCTCCGGCATGTTCTCGAAGTTCATCCCCCAGATGCCGGCGAAGGCGGTGCACACCGCGAAGATGCTGGCCCAGGCCGCGAGGCGCTTGGTGACTTCGCTTTCCTCGATGGTGACCATCGACAGGTTCACCTGTATCGCCGTGCCGATGGTGTCGCGCACGGCGTCGATGGAGCCGTTGATGCGCCCGAGGTGGTCGCCAACGTCGCGGAAGTACTCCTGCGAGCTCATGCAGATCTGCGGCACGCGGCCGCCGTGCATCTTGCCCGCGGCCTCCAGCAGCGGCGCCACCGCGCGCTTGAGGATCATGCTGCGCCGCTTCAGGTCGTAGAGCTGCTTGATCTTGTCGCGCGCCGCGCCGCCCTGGCCGAAGATCTGCTGCTCGATGGATTCCAGCTCCACCTCCAGCGCGTCGATCACCGGAAAGTAGCGGTCGACCACCGCGTCCATCAGCGCATAGAGCACGAAGCCCGCGCCGTGGCGCAGCAGATCCGGCTCGCGCTCGCAGCGCTCGCGCACGCCCAGGAAGCCCTGCTTGCTGCGGTTGCGCACCGACAGCACGTAGTTGGAGCCGACGAACACGTCGACCTCGCCCACGTTGGTGCAGTGCTCGCCCTCCTCCGAGGGCTCGACCAGGTGCATGACGACGAAGAGCGAATCGCCGTATTCCTCCATCTTCGGGCGCTGGTGGCCGTGCTGGGCGTCTTCCACCGCCAGCGGGTGCAGGCCGAATTCATGCTGCATCACGGCCAGCTCCTCGGCGGACGCGTCGCTCAGCGCCACCCACACGAAGCAGCCCGGCCGGCTGATGTAGTCGCTGATGTCCTCGACCGATATGTCGGCGAGCTTGGAGCCGTTTTCATAGGCGACGCAGTTGATCAGCATCGGTACCCCTCGGAATTCACGTTGGTGGAAGCTTTCGATGGTGCCACGGGGCCGCAGCGATTCCGGTTCTGCCACCGCCGATTCAGCCCGGTCGGCTAGAGTTCGCGTGGATCTGCGTGGCAGGTGAACAAATAAACAGGGGCGCAGCGCGAAACGGACGCTGCGCCGACAGGGAGAGGGAAGGCCGTGAAAACAGGTTCGTTCGGGGAGTCGCTCAAGTGAAGCGGGACGTTCGCCTTGCGAAATTCCTGCTGCTGGCCGTCATGCTTTCGGTGTCGGCGGCCACGGGCTGGCAGCTGTACGCGTCGCGCGACCAGACGCTGGCCGCGGCCGACACCAACAATCTCAACCTGGCCAATGCGCTGAACATCTACGCCGAGGGCGTCTTCACCCAGAGCGACATGCTTCTGCAGGGCGTGGCCGAGACGCTGAAGGGCGAAGGCGACGAGCCGGAGCGGCTGCAGCGCGTGCAGTCGTTGGTCGAGCGCCAGAAGCGCCTGCTCGACCAGCTCGACGGCCTGGCCGTCCTCGACGCCGGGGGCGACTGGCTGATGTACTCCAAGGGTCGCATCCCGCCGGGCACCAACAGCGCCAACCGGGCCTACTTCATCCATCACCGCGAAACGCGCTCGAACGACGTCCTCATCAGCCCGCCGATCCGCAACCCCTTCACCGGCGAATGGGGAATCACCGTCAGCCGGCGCCTGGAAGACGGCAAGGGCGGATTCGCCGGCGTCGTCGTCATCGGACTGGGCCTGCAGAACTTCCTGCGTGCGTTCGGGACCATCGCGCTTCCCGGCACCGGCACCATCGGACTGACCACCAACCACGGGCAGATGCTGGTGCTCTACCCCTACAGCGAAAAGGCCATCGGGCTCGACTTTTCCGGATCGGCCAATTTCCAGCGCCACTTCGGCGGCACGTCGGGTACCGCGTCGTTCCGCTCCAGCATCGACGGAATGAAGCGGCTCTACGCCTTCCGCAAGAGCGACCGCTACCCGGTGCTGACCACCGTGGCGCTCGGCCGCGACGAGGCGCTGAAGGCCTGGAGGCACCAGGCGCTGCTGACGATCGGCGTGGTGGGGGCCTTGCTGGCGATCGTCGCCGCCGTGGGCTGGCGGCTGATCGTCAACATCCAGCGCCGCATCAGCGCCGAGGCTTCGCTGCTGGCCGCGCGAGAAGACCTGCTGCGGGCCAACCGCCGGCTGGAGGTCCTGGCCACGCAGGACCAGCTCACCGGCCTGGCCAACCGCCGCAGCTTCGACGAAGTGCTGGCGCACGAGTGCCGCCGCGCGGCCAGGGAGGGCACGGCCCTGTCGCTCCTGCTGCTGGACCTGGACTACTTCAAGCGCTTCAACGACGCATACGGCCACGTGGCCGGCGACCAATGCCTGAAGGCGGTCGCCACGGCATTGAGGCGCAGCGCCAGGCGCCCGGGCGACCTGGTGGCGCGCTACGGCGGCGAGGAGCTGGCGGTCGTCCTCCCCCGCACCGACCTGCCGGGCGCGAGGAAGGTCGCCGAACAGATACTCGCTCAGGTCCTCGCGCTCGACATCCCGCACAGCGCCAGCCCGCATGGACGGGTCACGGTCAGCATCGGGGTTGCAGCGCTGGAAGCCCGGCACTCGGACGAGCCGGAACAGCTGCTCGTCGAAGCCGCCGATCGCGCGCTGTACAAGGCCAAGGAAAGCGGGCGCAACCGCGCCGTGAGCGAGGAAGAGTTCGCCGATGCCTGAGGGTGCGCCCGGCACCGGCGCAACGGCCTGGAGATACGCGCATTGAACGTAGAATGCCCGCGGCACTTTCATCCGTGTCCGCACGCGTCGCGGCGCCACGCTCCCCATGCCCTCCCCGAACAAGCCATCCAGCCCGGCACCCGCCGCCGTCCGCGACGCCCGCATTGCCGCAGGCCTCACGCAGACCGAGGCCGCGCAGACGGTCCAGGCCTCGCTGCGCGGATGGCAGCAATGGGAGGCCGGCGACCGCTCGATGGCGCCCGGCCTGTTCGAGCTGTTCATGCTCAAGACGAGGCAATGGCAGCTCGGGGGCAATCGCCATGCCGACTGAACGCAGCGCCGCGCGGAGAATGCCTACGAATGTCCCTCACCTGCCCCGGAGCCCGGCGGCATGGATCGCAAGCTACTGATTGAAATGAACAAGACAGACCTCTCTGGGCACACGCCGATGATGGCCCAGTACCTGGGCCTGAAAGCCGACCATCCGGACACCCTGCTGTTCTACCGGATGGGCGATTTCTACGAACTCTTCTGGGCCGACGCCGAGAAGGCCGCGCGCCTGCTCGACATCACGCTCACCCAGCGCGGCCAGTCGGCCGGCCAGCCGGTGGTGATGTGCGGCGTGCCCTTCCACTCGGTCGACACCTACCTGGCCCGCCTCATCAAGCTGGGCGAATCGGTCGCCATCTGCGAGCAGGTGGGCGAAGTCGGCGCCAGCAAGGGGCCGGTCGAGCGCAAGGTGGTGCGCGTGGTCACGCCCGGCACGCTGACCGACACCGAACTTCTCAACGACAAGAGCGATTCGCTGCTGCTCGCGGTGCACGCGGGTTCGCGCAACTTCTGCGGACTGGCCTGGCTCAGCGTGACCGGCGCCGAGCTGCGACTGGCCGAATGCCCCTCCGACGCGCTCGAAGCCTGGATCGCCCGCATCGCGCCGAGCGAACTGCTCTACAGCGCCGAAGTGACGCCCGCCTTCGAGCAGCGGCTGAAGGCCGCGCGCGCCGCCACGCCCTTCACCCTGTCGGTGCGTCCGGCCTGGCAGTTCGATGGCGGCCTGGGCGAGCGCAAGCTGGCCGAGCAGATGGGCAGCAACAGCCTGGCGGCATGGAACGCCGAATCGCTCGCCAACGCGCATGCCGCCGCGGCCGCGCTGCTGGGCTATGCCGAGCACACCCAGGGCCGCGCGCTCTCGCACGTGCAGCGCCTGTCGGTTGAGCGCGACGGCGACCTGATCGAGCTGCCGCCCACCACGCGCCGCAACCTCGAACTGGTGCAGACGCTGCGCGGCGAAGACTCGCCCACCATGTTCTCGCTGCTCGACACCTGCATGACGGGCATGGGCAGCCGGCTGCTCAAGCGCTGGCTGCTCGCGCCCCGGCGCGACCGTTCGGAGGCACAGGGCCGGCTCGAGGCCATCGGCGCGCTGCAGGCCACGGTGCTCGGCGCCACGGCCGCTCCCTGGCGCACGCTGCGCGAGCAGCTCAAGAACACCAGCGACGTGGAACGCATCGCCGCGCGCATCGCGCTGCGCCAGGTGCGCCCGCGCGAACTGCTGGCGCTGCAGCTGGCGCTTTCGAAGGCGGAGCATCTCGCCCCGCTGCTGCCCGCTTCGTCGGCGCTGCTCGGCCAGATCGCCGACCGGCTCGCCCCGCCGCCGGGCTGCGCCGCCCTGCTGACCAGCGCCATCAAGCCCGATCCGTCCGCCCTGGTGCGCGACGGCGGCGTGATCGCCACCGGCCACGACGCCGAGCTCGACGAACTGCGCGCCATCAGCGAGAACTGCGACGACTTCCTGCTCAAGCTCGAGATCAGCGAGCGCGAGCGCACCGGCATCAGCAACCTGCGGGTGCAGTTCAACCGCGTGCACGGCTTCTACATCGAGGTGACGCAGAGCGCGCTCTCGAAGGTGCCCGACAACTACCGCCGCCGCCAGACGCTGAAGAACGCCGAGCGCTTCATCACGCCCGAGCTGAAGGCCTTCGAGGACAAGGCCCTGAGCGCACAAGACCGTGCGCTGGCCCGCGAGAAGTGGCTCTACGAACAGCTGCTCGACGCGCTGCAGCCCTCGGTGCCCGCGCTCACGCAGCTCGCCGGCGGCCTCGCCACGCTCGACGCGCTGTGCGCTCTGGCCGAGCGCTCGCACACGCTGCACTGGCGCGCGCCCAGCTTCGTGTCGCACCCCTGCATCGAGATCCAGCAAGGCCGCCACCCGGTGGTGGAGGCGCGGCTGGCCGAGAAGTCATCGGGCGGATTCATCGCCAACGACACGCAGCTCGGGCCGCAGCAGCGCATGCAGGTCATCACCGGCCCCAACATGGGCGGTAAGTCGACCTATATGCGGCAGGTGGCGATCATCGTGCTGCTGGCCTCCATCGGCTCGCACGTGCCGGCGGCCGCCTGCCGGCTCGGGCCGATCGATGCGATCCACACCCGCATCGGCGCGGCGGACGACCTGGCCAACGCGCAGTCGACCTTCATGCTCGAGATGACCGAGGCCGCGCAGATCCTGCACAGCGCCACCGCGCAGTCGCTGGTGCTGATGGACGAAATCGGCCGCGGCACCAGCACCTTCGACGGCCTGGCGCTGGCCGCCGGCATCGCCGCCCAGCTGCACGACCGCAGCAAGGCCTTCACGCTGTTCGCCACGCACTATTTCGAACTGACCGAGTTCCCCGCCACGCACCACGGCGCGGTGAACATGCACGTGAGCGCCACCGAGGCGGGCCGCGACATCGTGTTCCTGCACGAAATGCAGCCCGGCCCGGCCAGCAAGAGCTACGGGATCCAGGTGGCCCGGCTGGCGGGCATGCCCGCGGCGGTGGTCAACCACGCGCGGCAGGCGCTGGAGGCACTCGAATCGCAACATGCGCAAACTCGTGCACAGGTCGACCTGTTCGCGCCGCCCCCGGTGGCCGAAACACCCATGGCCAGCGCCGTAGAATCCGCGCTGGCCGCGCTCGACCCCGACACGATGAGCCCGCGCGAGGCCCTCGATGCCTTGTATGCCCTTCAGAAACTGAACAAACGTGAACTCGGCGCCGCATGACCCGGCACAGTTCATGCCAGATGAACCTGAACCCATGACTTACTGCGTAGGCATCAAACTCAACGCCGGCCTGGTGTTTCTTTCCGACTCGCGCACCAACGCGGGCGTGGACCACATCAGCACATTCCGCAAGATGATCGTCTACGAGCAGCCGGGCGACCGCGTCATGGTGCTGCTGTCGTCGGGCAACCTGAGCATCTCGCAGTCGGTGCGCGAAATCCTCCAGATCGAGGAACTGCGCGAAACCCGCGAGGACGGCACCCAGGGCGACCCCATCACCATCTGGAACGCCAAGAGCATGTTCGACGCCGCGCGCGTGCTGGGCTCGGCGGTGCGCCACGTGTACGACCGCGACGCCGAGGCGCTGAAGCACGCGGGGCTGGACTTCAACGTGTCCTTCATCTTCGGCGGGCAGGTCAAGGGCGAGGGCATGCGCCTCTTCCTGGTCTACGCGGCCGGCAACTTCATCGAGGCCACCACCGAGACGCCCTACTTCCAAGTCGGCGAGTCGAAGTACGGCAAGCCCGTGCTCGACCGCGTGGTCACGCCCGAGACGCCGCTGGACGAGGCCGCCAAGTGCGCGCTGGTGTCGATGGACTCGACCATGAAGTCGAACCTGTCGGTCGGCCTGCCGCTCGACATGGTGGTGTACGAGGCCAACAAGCTCGAAACCGACCGGGTGATCTGCATCGACGCCGACAACCCCTACTACCGCATGGTGCACAACAGCTGGGGCCAGAAGCTGCGCGAGGTGTTCGACAGCATCGAGGACCCGGTGTGGGACGACAGCCATACCGAGCACCCGCTGAGGATGCCGGCGACGCGCCACAGCCCGCTGCGCAAGATCTCGACCCCCGACGAAAAGCTCATCTGAAATGATGCCCCCCGGCTTGCCGCTTCGTGTGCTTCTCCACCCCCCGAGGGGGAGGCTCGGCCGCCTTGGGGCGGCCCGGCGGCGGCCGTGATGCCCCCCGTCGTCTTCTCGCACGGCAACAGCTTTCCCGCGAGCACCTACCGAGTCGTCCTCGACAGCCTGCGCAACCGTGGCTTCGAGGTCGATGCGATCGAGAAATTCGGGCACGACCCGAAGTACCCCGTTACCGACAACTGGCCGCACCTGGTGCAGCAGCTCGCCGACTTCGCCAAGGCTCGCGCCGATCGCGCGGGCGGCCCGGTGTTCCTCATCGGCCATTCGCTCGGCGGATTCCTGAGCCTCATGTGCGCCGCCCTGCACCCGGAGCTGGCGCGCGGCGTTGTGCTGATCGACTCGCCCATCCTCGGCGGCTGGCGCGCGAACACGCTCAACGTGGTCAAGCGCACGCCGCTCATGAAGAGCGTCTCGCCCGGCGCCATCAGCCGCAAGCGCAAGAACAGCTGGGAGCACCGCGAGGCGGTGTTCGAGCACTTCCGCGCCAAGAAGGCCTTCGCGAAGTGGGACGAGCAGGTGCTGCACGACTACATCGACCACGGCACCTTCGACGCGGACGACGCCCGCGCCCTGAGCTTCGACCGCGACGTCGAAACCGCCATCTACAACACCCTGCCCCACAACCTGGGCGCGCTGCTGCGCGCGCACCCGCTCAAGTGCAAGGCGGCCTTCATCGGCGGGCGCCAGTCGGCGGAGATGAAGCGCGTGGGCATGACGATGACCCAGCAGGTCACCAAGGGCCGCATCGCCATGATGGATGGCACGCACCTGTTCCCGATGGAAAAGCCGCTGGCCACGGCGGCGGCCATCGAGGCCGCGCTGCGCAACCTGCTCTGAGCGGCTGCGGCCGCGTCAAGCCTGCGTGACGTGCACCCCGGGCCTGAGGCCCGCGTTCCACTTGCCCCCGAGCGCCCGCTCGATCTGCGCGGCCAGCTGCAGCAGCACCCCGTCGTTGGCCTGTGCCGCCTGCGCCTGGATGCCCAGCGGCATGCCGTTTTCCTGAGCAGCCATCGGCAGCGAGATGCCCGGCATGCCGCACAGGTTGGCCAGCGGCGTGTACGCGAAGTTCTGCCAGAGGTTGGCGAACCAGTCGTGTACCGAGGGGTTCGTGCTGGTCGTCAGGTACTCGCTGGTGCCCACCTTGGGCGTGGGCAGTGCGGTGATCGGCGTGAGGATGATGTCCCAGCGCTGGAAGAAATCGCCGAAGGCGCGCGAGGTGCTGTTGAACACCGCCTGCATCTTCGCGCGCTCGGTGTACGAGGTGTGCAGCCCGGCTTCCCAGATCTTGATGTTGATCGGCTCCAGCAGTTCGGCCGGCGGGCGATCCAGCCCCAGCCGGTGCAGGTGGCCGTCGATGACCTGCGCGAAGTTGCTGATGTAGCAGGTGGTCTGGGCGTCGAAGGCGGTCTGGAAGTCCACCTCCGGCAGCACCCACTCCACATGGTGGCCCAAACCTTCGAGGAACTTGCCGACCCGCTCCAGCTCGGCAACGAAATGCGGCGTGGCGCGGAAGTCGCCCCACTCGTGCGACAGCGCGATGCATAGCCGCCCCGGGTCGCGCTTGATGAGCTCGCTGTATGGCTCGGCCGCAGACCAGAAGGGCATGAACTCGCCGGGCGCGCCGCCGCGGCAATGGTCGACGAAGGCGGCCGTGTCGCGCACCGTGCGGCTGTGGCAGCCCTGGATCGACACCAGCCCCGAAAGATCCGACAGCCCCGGCGCCAGCGAGAACACGCCGCGCGACACCTTCAGCCCGATGTTGCCGTTCACGCCCGCCGGAATGCGGATGGAGCCGCCGCCGTCGGTGGCGTGCGACAGCGGCAGCACGCCGGCGGCCACGATCGCCGCGGTGCCGGCCGACGAGCCGCAGGTGGTGTATTCGAGGTCCCAGGGGTTGCGCGTGACGTGGAAGGCGTTCTCGGCCGAGCTGCACACGCCGAACTCCGGCGTGGTGCTGCGGCCCACGATGTTCAGGCCCGCCTTGCGCAGCTGCCGGGTGAGGAAGCTGTCGGTCGCCGGGCGATGGCCCTGCATCATCATCGAGCCGAACTCCTGCAGCCGGCCCTTCAGCGTGGGGCCCAGGTCCTTCATCAGGTAGGGCAGGCCCGCGAACACGCCCTCGGGGTTCATGCCGTCCTTGAGCGGATCGGCCACCACGTCGTCGAAGACCTCGACGACCGCGTCGAGCTGCGGATCGAGCCTCGCGATGCCGGCCGCCGCCTGCGCGGCCAGTTCCACCGCCGTCACGTCGCCCTTGCGGACCCGTTCGGCCAGGCCGATGCCGTCGTGATCGGCCCATTCGCTCCAGCTCATTGCCAGCGTCATTCGCAGTGCTCCATTTCTTGTTCGTTGAGGAAAGTGCGTCCGATTTTGCCGAGCGTGTCGGCGCGACGCATACTGGTGCGTCCTTGGGTGAGCAGGAACGAAGGACAAACAAGCGCACCGCATGACCGACGCCGACACCGCCTGGATCGCCACCACGCTGACTGCCTCGCGCCCGCGCGCCGTGGCAGCGCTGCTGCGCTACTTCCGCGAGCTCGACACGGCCGAGGAAGCCTTCCAGGAGGCCAGCCTGCGCGCCCTGCGCCACTGGCCCGAGAGCGGCCCGCCGCGCGACCCGCTGGCCTGGCTGATCTTCGTGGGGCGCAACGCGGCGCTCGACGAAGTGCGCCGGCGCGGCCAGCACGAGCCGCTGCCCGAAGACGATGCGCTCGTCTCCGACCTTGACGACACCGAAGCCGCCCTCGTCGAGCAGCTCGACCAGGCGCACTACCGCGACGACGTGCTGCGCCTGCTCTTCGTCTGCTGCCATCCCGAGCTGCCGCTGACGCAGCAGATCGCGCTGGCGCTGCGCATCGTCTCGGGCCTGTCGGTGCACGAGATCGCGCGCGCCTTCCTGGTCGGCGAAAGCGCGATGGAGCAGCGCATCACCCGCGCCAAGAAACGCGTGGCCACGGCCGGCATCCCCTTCGACACGCCGGGCCGGCGCGAGCGCGACGAGCGACTGGCGGCTGTGTGCACCACCGTCTACCTGCTCTTCAACGAAGGCTATTCGGCCAGCGGCGGCGAGGAGCACGTGCGCGCCGCGCTTTGCGAAGAGGCGATACGGCTCGCGCGCCTGCTGCTCGAACTGTTCCCCGGCGAGCCCGAGCTGACGGGCCTGCTCGCCCTCCTCCTCCTGCAGCATGCGCGCGCCGACGCGCGGCTCGACGCCGGCGGCATGGTCGTGCTGCTGGAAGACCAGGACCGCGCGCGCTGGAACCGCGCGCTCATCGACGAAGGCCTGGCGCTGGTCGAAGGCGCGCTGCGGCAGCGAAAGCCCGGTCCCTACCAGCTGCAGGCCGCCATCGCCGCCACCCATGCCCAGGCCGCGCGCGCCGAAGACACCGACTGGGCCGAGATCGACCGGCTCTACGCCGCGCTCGAAACCCTGCAGCCCTCGCCGGTCGTCACGTTGAACCGCGCGGTGGCGGTGCACAAGCTGCACGGACCGCAGACCGCGCTGGCGCTGACAGAGCCATTGGCGGGCGCGCTGGACGGCTACTTCCACTTCCACGGGCTGCAGGGCGCTTTGCTGATGCAGCTGGAGCGCGCCGACGAAGCCCGGGCCGCATTCGCGCGCGCCCTCGGCATGGCCCGCACCGCCGCCGAGGCCGCGCACATCCGCGCGATGCTCGACCGCCTCGGCACGCCCGGCTGATCCGAACCCACCCCGCCCGCCACGAACCACGGAAAGAAAAGGAAGACCATGCTCTATTCCATCCTCATCTACGGCTCCGAATCCACGGTGGCCGCCTGGGAGCCCGGCGTCGAAGAGGAGATGCTCGAACGCCACACCGACCTGCGCGAGGACCTCCAGGGACAGGGCAAGCTCGGCACCGTGCTGCGGCTGATGCCGAACGTGGCCAGCACGGTGCGCCGAGCGGGCGACCTGCATCCGCTGGTCACCGACGGCCCCTTCGCCGAGACGAAGGAGCAGCTCATGGGCATCTACGTCGTGGAATGCGAGTCGGTGGAAGAAGCCACGCATGCCGCGCACCGGCTGGCCTTCGAGGGCGGCGTGTTCGAGATCCGGCCGGTCACCTGGTACGACCCGGGCGTGATCCCGGCGCGCATTCCGCGGGTCTGAAAGAAAAAACTGACGGCGTTGTCGGATCGGGCCGCCGCTGCCCGTCCTTGGCTGGAACGCACGCATTTCGCGGGCGGCAAACCAAGGAGAAGACGATGCCTCAGACATTCAAGGACAAGTGCGTGGTGGTTCACGGTGGCAGCGGTGCCATCGGAGGCGCGGTGGCCCGCGCCTTTGCGCGCGAGGGCGCCAGGGTGTTCATCACGGGGCGCGACCGCGCCAGGCTAGACGCGGCGGCGCGGGCCATCGAGGCCGAGGGCGGGCGTGCCGAGGCTGCCGTGGTCGATGCGCTCGACGAGCAGGCCATGCTGCGCCATGCCGCAGAAGTTGCCGGGCGCGCCGGCGGCATCGACATCGCGCTCAACGCCATCGGCGTCATGCACGTGCAGGGCACGCCGCTCGCGGCGCTGGCGCTGGAAGACTTCTTTCTTCCCGTGCAGGCCTACACCCGCGCCTGCTTTCTCACGGCCAAGGCCGTGGCACCGCACATGGCGAAGCGCGGCGGCGGCGTGATTCTTTCGGTGTCGACGCCCGCCTCGCGCCTGCCGGGCCCGGGCTACCTGGGCCACGCGGTCGCCTGCGCAGGCGTTGAGGCGCTCTCGCGCCACATGGCGGGCGAGCTGGCGGCCTTCAACATCCGCACCGTGTGCATCCGCTCGCACGCCATTCCCGAGGCTGTGACGGCCGGCTCGCACGCCCGCGAGGTTTTCCGGCCGGCTGCGGAGAGCATGGGGCTCACGGTCGAGCAGATGCTCGCGGCCAAGCCGCCCGGCCTGCTGGTGGAGCGGCTGCCTTCGCTGGACCAGATGGCGGCCGCCGCGTTGTTCGCGGCCTCCGCGGGCGCCGCCGCGATGACCGGCGCAGTGCTCAACCTGAGCGGGGGCATCACGCTGGACTGAGGCCGTGCTCGAGCGGGCTCCCTAGAATCGCCCGGGTCACTCCCGAACCTTGCCGATTCCGCATGCAGCCCGACTTCCCGTCAGCGCCCGCGCTGGCCGACGCCCTGATCGTCGATCCGTTCTACCTGGCGATCTCCGTCGATTTCGAGCACGACATGCCGGCCCGCAAGGCGGTGCTCGCCGACTACTTCGCCTACTCGCTGGGCGAGGCATCGCGCACCGGCCGCTACCTCACGGCCGGGGATGCCCGGCTCGGCGCGGCCGCCTGGCTGCTGCCTCGCGCCGATGCGGTCGATGCAACCGAATCGGCGGCGAAGGGCGAATACCTCGCCGGCGCACTGGGCCCGCGCGGCCACGACAACTACCGCCGCATCGTCGATTTCATGGCTGCGCGCTCGCCGGCCGCGGTGCCGCCCGAAGCCTGGTACCTGTCGATCCTCGGCATCTCGCCGGCCGCGCAGGGGCGCGGACTGGGCGCGCGGCTGCTGGCGCCCACGCTGGCCGAGGCCGACGCGGCGGGCGTGCCCTGCTTCCTGGAGACCTTCACGCCGCGCAGCGTGGCCTTCTACGAGCGGCTGGGCTTCAGGGGCGCGGCGGAGCACCTGGAGCCGGTCACGAATTCGGCCTACCTGATCATGTGCAGGCCGGCGCGGCAGTAGTTGGCAGCAAAACGGGAAAATAAGTAGATACGCTCCACTCGCCGCGTCAGCCTGGCCGAAGAATCCGCCGCATGTCCTCTCTCCCCGTCGAAGACGCCGAACCCGTTTCACTGAGCCCCACGCTGATCGTCGAGGACGAGCCGGCCATGCAGGAGCGCCTGCGCCACGTGCTGTCGTCGCTCGGCTGCGACGAGAGCCGCATCGCGGTGACCGACAGCGTCGCCGGCGCCCGGCAACTGCTCGACGGGCACGACTACGGCGTGGTGCTCGTGGACATCGGCCTGCCCGACGGCAGCGGTGTGGAACTCATCGGCTGGCTGCAGGCGAACCGGCCGGCCATCCCGGCGGTGGTGATCTCGGCCTGGCGTACCGAGGAGATCATCTTCGCGGCACTGCGCGCCGGTGCCATCGGCTACCTGCTGAAGGAGCGCGACGACATCGAGCTGGGCATCGCGCTGCGCAGCATCGAACAGGGCGGCGCGCCCATCGATCCGAGCATCGCGCGCCACATCCTCGGCTGGCTGGCCACGCACCAGCCGCCGGCCGACGCGCCCGCGCCGCCGGCAGGCGACGCGGCGGCGGCCGACGCACCGGCCGCGCTGACGCGCCGCGAGCGCAAGATACTCGAGCTCGTGTCGCAGGGGCTGAGCAACCGCGACATGGCCGAGTCGCTCTCGATCTCCAGACTGACCGTGGAATGCCACACCAAGAACATCTACCGCAAGCTCGCCGTCAGCTCGCGCACCGAAGCCGTCTTCGAAGCGCGAAGGCATGGCTTGCTGCGCTGACCGGCGCGATCGTTCTGCTTCTTCTCGCGGCCTGCCCGGCCCTCGCACGGGCAACCGCGACGGCCGCGCCCGAACTGCGCGTGGAGGCCGTGCGCGGCGCCGGCTGGAACGACACAGCCCCGCCCGCCGCAGGCTGGACGCCCGTGACCCTGCCCGACAGCTGGGCCACGCGCTGGCCCGGCTTCGATGGCGTGGTCTGGTATCGCCTCACGTGGAAGCAGCCCGAACAGGTGCATGAAGCCGGCCTGCTGCTGAACTACCTGAACATGGCCGGCGAGGTCTCGCTCAACGGCACGACGATCTCGCGCGACGAAAGCCTGGTCGAGCCGCTCACGCGCGCCTGGAACACGCCGCGCTACTGGCTGCTGGCGCCGCCGCTGCTCAACCCCGGCACCAACACGCTGCTGGTGCGCGTGTCGGGGCTGGCACCCTACCAGGCGGGGCTGGGGCCGGTCGAGATCGGCGAGCCGGCGGCGATTCAGTCGCGTTTCGAACGCGAACGGCTGGTGCGGCGCGACCTGCAGGTGCTGGGCCTCGCGGTCAGCGCGGCGGTCTCGGCCTTCTTCGCGGCCTGGTGGTGGCTGCGCCGGCGCGAGACGGCCTACGGCTGGTTCGCCGTGATGTCGGTGCTGTGGCTGCTGTTCGCCTACAACCAGATCGCGACCAGCCCCTGGCCGTTCGGCTCCAACCACCACTGGCAGGCGCTCAACACTTCGCTGCTGCTGGTGTTCAGCGTGTCATACCTGCTGTTCGTGCTGCGCTACTGCGGGCGCCGCCTTCCCCGGCTCGAAGGCGCGGCCGCGCTGGTGGCATTGGCCGGTGTGCTCGACCTGTGGCTGGCGCCCGAACCATCGCTGGCGGTGCACCGCGCCATCTGGACGCTGGTGGGCGGCCTCACGGTCATCGTGGTGAACAGCTGCGCCCTCGTGTACGGCTGGCGCCATCGCGGCAGCCCGGTGCGCTCCATCGCGCCCTTCATGGCGCTCTCGGCGGTAACGGGCGCGCACGACCTGCTGGTGTTCACGCAGGTGATCGACAGCAACATCTACTACACCAACATGTCGTCGTACGTGCTGCTGCTGGGCATGGCACTGACGCAGGCCGCGCGCTTCGCGCAGAGCCTGCGCCGCATCGAGAACTTCAACACCGAGCTGATCGAGGAAGTGAACGCGGCCAAGGCCGAGCTGGCGGCCACGCTTGCGCAGCAGCATGCGCTGGAACTCGCGCACGCGCGCATCGGCGAGCGCGTGAACCTGGTGAGCGACCTGCACGACGGCCTGGGCGGCATGCTGGTGGGCAGCATCGCGACGCTGGAGCGCAAGCCCGAGAACCTCAGCGCGCCCGAGCTGCTCGCCATGCTCAAGCGCCTGCGCGACGACCTGCGGCTCATCATCGATGCCACCGGCCGCGACGACGGCGCCCGCGCGCTCGGCGAACTGCTGGTGCCATTGCGCCACCGCAGCTCGGAGCTGCTCGATGCCAACGGCATCGACTGCCGCTGGCAGGTGTCCGGCATCGAAACCCTGGAGCTGCCGCCCTCGCAGAGCCTGGACCTGATGCGCTTCCTGCAGGAGGCGCTGACCAACGTGCTCAAGCACAGCGCGAGCCGGCGCGTGAACGTGACGGTGGCGCGCGCGGGCGCCGAGCTTCAGCTCAGCGTGCGCGATGACGGGCGCGGCTTCGCCGTCGAGGACCAGACGGCCGGCGCCGGACTGCGCAGCCTGCGCACGCGGGCGCGCCGCCTCGGCGCCGAACTGCATCTGCAGTCCCGCCCTGGCGAAACCAGTGTGGCGCTGCGCATGCCGCTGGCCGGCTGAGACTTCAAAGCTCCAGCACCAGCCGCCCCTCGCAGGCGCGCGAGCAGCAGGACATCATCTTGGTGTTGGCATCGCGCTCCACCCGCGTGAGCACCACGTCGCGGTGATCGACCTTGCCGGAGAGCACGCGCACCTCGCAGGAGCCGCACAGGCCTTCTTCGCAATCGCTCTGCACGTCGACGTTCGCGGCGCGCAGCGCGGTCAGCAGGGTCTGGTCGGGCGGCACGGTGAGGACGAGGCCCGAATCCTTCAGCTCCACCTCGAAGGCGTGTTCCTTCGACGGATCGAGCGTGGCCAGCGTGGACTCGAAATGCTCCACGCGCAGCGCGCCCTCGGGCCAGGCGGCGCAGCAGTCTTCCAGCGCCTCGAGCATGCGCAGCGGGCCGCAGGCGTAGACCTGCGCGCCTTGCACCGGCTGCGCGAGCAGCGCCCGCAGGTCGTTGCGCCGGCCCTCGTCGGCGGCATGCACGTGCAGGCGATCGCCATGCAGCGCGGCCAGCTCGTCTACGAAGGCCATGCTCGCGCGGCTCCGGCCGCTGTAGTGCAGCTCGTAGTCCATGCCCAGCGCCTTGGCGCGCCTCGCCATCGCGCTCACCGGCGTGATGCCGATGCCGCCGGCGATGAAGATCGCCTTCTTCAGCGACTCGTCGAGCCTGAAGTGGTTGCGCGGGCCGCGGATGCGCAGCCGGTCGCCCTCCTTCACGTTCGCGTGCACCCACGCGGAGCCACCGCGTCCGTCCGGCTCGTGCAGCACGGCGATCTCGAACGCGCCCGTGTCGTCGGGGTCGCCGCACAGCGAGTACTGGCGCGACAGCTCCGGCGTTCCGCATTCCACGTCGATGTGCGCGCCGGCAGTCCAGCGGGGCAATGCCTTGCCGTCGGGCGAGACGAGGCGCAGCTTGACGATGCCGTCGGCCACCGGCGTCACGCTCTGCACCACCACCGGCCGCGCGATGGAATGCGCCGAGGGCTCGCCGATGCGCACCGGCACGCGCACGTCGCGCAGGCCCACATTCGCGCGCTCGGGGTTCGCCGCCGGATCCCATTCCACCCACAGGTGCTCGGGCCCGCGGAACGAGGTGTTCGGCACGTAGGTGAAGCGCTGTTCGGAAAGGCGCATGTGCGGCAGCCGGCGCGTGAACTCCTCGAGGAAGATCTGCATCTCCATGCGCGCCAGGTTCTTGCCCATGCACTGGTGCGAGCCGTAGCCGAAGGTGAGATGGTCGCTGGCGTTGTCGCGGCGGATGTCGAACAGGTCGGCATCGGAGAAATGCCCTTCGTCGTGGTTGGCCGACGAGGTGACGATCAGAAGGCGCGAGCCGGCCGGCAGGTCGACGCCGCCGACCTGAGTGTCTTTCGTGACCATGCGGCGCCACGCGGCCACCGAGCCGTTGTGGCGCAGGCACTCTTCCACCGCGTTGGGAATGAGCCCGGGGTCCTCGCACAGCTCGCGCCACACCTGCGGGTGCTGCAGCAGCAGCTTCACCGCGTTGGCCGTGGCGTTGGCGGTGGTCTCGTGGGCGGCGACGATGCCGGCCATCATCATCGAGTGCAGGTACGAGTCGGTCACGACCTCGGGGTGCTGCATCTGCTTGCGGATGCCGTACTGCATCCAGCCGGGCGCGTCGGGGTCCTGCCGCATCTTGTCGAGCACCTTGCCGGCGTACTGCCAGAAGTTGCCGACCGCGTGCGCCACCGCCACCTGCTCCTCGGGCCTGGGGCGGCCCCAGGTGTTGACGGTGTGCGCGATGGAGTACTTGCGCAGCGTGTCCATGTCTTCCTCGGGCACGCCGAGGAAGTGCAGCGCCACGGTGAGCGGGATCTCCCACAGCATCTGGTCGACGAGGTCGGCGCGGCCGTCGTCGATGAAGCGGTCGACGTACTCGCGCGCCAGCTCGCGCACCATGGGCTCGTGGTGCTTCAGCGCCTCGGGCGTGAAGGGGTCCATCAGCGCGCGGCGGCGCGGCATGTGGGCGGGCTCGTCCTCGTTCACCAGCGTGCGGTTGAGCGCGAAGCCGTACGAGGCCAGCACCGCGTTGGCCTCCTCGCCGGTGGGCGTGATCTTCTCCAGCGCGATCGACGGGCTGAAGGTGATGTTGTCGCGGAACACCGCCTTGATGTCCTCGTAGCGCGTGAGCACCCAGTAGCCCAGCTTCGGGCTGAAGAAGATGGGCTCCTGCTCGCGCGCCCAGCGCACGTACTCGGGCGGATCCTGCTGGTAGCCGTCCTCGAAGGGATCGAAGCCGGCGGCGCGCTGGCTCACCGGGCAGCCGGTGGGCGTGCGCTCGGAAGACAGCGGGCCGTGCGCGACGGGACAGCCGGAGGTACGTGGGGACGTGGCGGTATCGGACATGGCGGGCAGGTTCAGTCGAGGGTGATCTTCAGGTCGCGGATCAGCTTGTGCCAGCGCTCGGTCTCGCTCTTGAGCAGCGCGGCGTACTGCGCGGGCGTGTTGCCCACCGGCTCGACGCCGAAGTCGACCATGCGCGTGCGCACCGAGGGCTCGTTGATGGCGGCCACGAGCTGGCGGTTGAGCGTGTTCACCACGTCGGCGGGCGTGGCCGAGGGCACCACCACGCCGACCAATGCGGCGGCCTCGACGTTCCTGTAGCCGAGCTCGGCGAAGGTGGGCACGTCGGGCAGCTGCGGCAGGCGGGTCGGGTTGGCGACCGCCAGGGCCTTCACCTTGCCGCCCTTGATGAAGCCGGAGCCGGCGGCCAGGTCGACCATCATGGCCGGCAGCTGCCCGCCGACCACGTCGGCCAGCGCGGGCGCCGCGCCGCGATACGGCACGTGGACCATGAAGAGCTTGGCTTCCACCTTCAGCAGCTCCATCGCCAGGTGGTGCGGGCTGCCCGCACCGGCCGAGGCGTAGTTGATGCCGCCCGGCTTGGCGCGGGCCTGGGCGATGAAGTCCTTGGCAGAGTTGAAGCCAGAGTTGGCGCCGACGACCAGGATCATCGGGAACTTCCCCATCAGCGTGACGGGCGCGAGGTCCTTGGTGGGGCTGTAGCTCAGCGACTTGTAGAGCGCGGGGTTGAACACCAGCGTGCCGTTGTCGGCCGACAGCACCGTGTAGCCGTCGGCCGGCGCGCGTGCGGTCTCGGCGGCGGCCAGCGCGGTGTTGCCGCCGGGCTTGTTGTCCACCAGCACCGGCTGCGCGACCTGGGTGGACAGCGTCTGCGCGACCGTGCGCGCCAGGAAATCGGAGCCGCCGCCGGCCGCGTAGGGAACGATCCAGCGGATCGGCTTGGCGGGAAAGGCCTGCTGGGCGCCGGCGCCGGCGGCGACGGCAGCCAGCGAAAGAGCCGCGAGGCAGCGGACGAATTGCTTCTTCATGAGGGAGTCTCCGTACTGGATTTTGTGTATTGCGTAATTATCATACGCATTGCGTAATTCATGGATCGCGGGTTTACCCGGCCACATCGACCGAGCACCTAACATCCGAGCGTCATGACCCAGCCCTCGCCATCCGATTCCTCCCCCGCCCGCGAGCGCCGCCAGCGCGTGCAATCCGCCGAAACCGGCATGTCCGTGCTCAAGGGGCTGGCGCACCTGGGCGGGCGCAGTAGCCTGACCGCGCTGTCGGCGCACGTCGTGGAGAGCCCGGCGAAGGTGCACCGCTACCTCGCCAGCCTGATGGAAGCGGGCCTCGTGCTGCAGGACGCCGCCTCGCAGCACTACTACCTGGGCACGGAGGCGATCCAGATCGGCCTGGCTGCCATGCGGCAGGCCGACCCGATCCGCGCGGCCGAGCCCTGCCTGATCCGGCTGCGCGAATCGCTGGAGGTGACCTGCTTCGTGGCGGTGATGGGAAACAAGGGCCCGACCATCGTGCGCTTCGAGGAGCCCGGCCTGCCGGTCACGGTGAACGTGCGCGCCGGCTCGGTGATGTCGATGCTGTGGTCGGCCACCGGCCGCGCCTTCCTGGGCCTGCTCGACGAATCGCGCGTGCTCGCGCTGGCCGAGCAGGAGCTGGGCGAGGCCACGCCGGAAATGCGCGCGCAGCTCGACGCGAAAGACCCGATCGGCCAGCTGCGCCGCGAGGTGCGGCAGGCGCGCTGCGCCAGTGTGAAGGACACCTACCTGCGCGGCATCAGCGCCGTGGCGGCGCCGGTCTACGACTATGCGGGGAGGGTCTGCGCCGTGATCACCGCGCTGGGTGCCACCGGCGGCTTCGATCCGGCCATCGACGGCCCCATTGCGGCGGCCGTGCGGCGGGAAGCGAAGGCCGCGAGCGCCCTGCTGGGCGCCGCGGACTCGACGGACTGAAGTTTCAGGGCCGGATCACTCGGCCCAGACGACCGTGCCGGTCCAGGCAGTGGCCAGCACCAGGATGCCGAAGGCGATGCGGTACCAGGCGAAGGGAATGAAGCTGTGGCTGCTGATGTACTTCAGCAGCCAGCGCACGCACAGCCAGGCGCTGATGAACGAGAACACCAGACCCACCGCGAACAGCGGCACGTCGGCCATCGACAGCGCCGCGCGCTCCTTGTAGATGCTGTAGAGGCCCGCGCCGATCAGCGTCGGAATGGCGAGGAAGAACGAGAAATCGGTGGCCGCCTGGCGCGAGAGGCCCAGCAGCATGCCGCCGATGATGGTCGAGCCGCTGCGGCTGGTGCCCGGGATCATCGCGAAGCACTGCACCAGGCCGACCTTGAGCGCGTCCCACGGCGTCATGTCGTCGACATGCTCGACGCGCACCGATCCGGGTGGGCGCTTCTCGGCCCAGAGGATGATGAAGCCGCCGATGATGAAGGTGCTGGCCACCACGGTCGGAATGAACAGGTGCTCCTTGATGACCTTGCCGAACAACAGGCCCAGCACTACGGCGGGCAGGAAGCCGATGAAGATGTTGAGCGCCAGGCGCTGCGCCTTCGGCTGTCGCGGCAGCGCCACGACGGTGGATCGGATCTTCTGCCAGTAGACCAGGATCACCGCGAAGATCGCGCCGGTCTGGATGGCGATCTCGAAGACCTTGCCCCGGTTGTCGCCGAAGCCGCCGAGCAGGGAGCCCGCAAGGATCAGGTGGCCGGTCGAAGAGATGGGGAGAAATTCGGTGAGACCCTCGACGATGCCCATGACGGCGGCCTTGGCCAGCAAAACAATATCCACGCGTACTCCTTTTCAAGTGCAGTCATTATCACGAGGGGACAGGTCAGCCTCGGCTCAGCATCCCCTGTTTCGGTGATGTTCAGGCCCCATCCATTGACACACAGTGACGTCTCAGGGTGTGTCAGAGATGCCCGAAGGAGTTATCGGTAATGCGAACGTTCACGCGCGGCGACAGGCTGGAAGAACACGCGTCGACTTTCGACGACCACGGCGAGGACCGCCGCAAGAACGCCCAGGACCTCGAACGCGAGCAGCGCGCCTCGATGCGGCGCGTGGTCGAGGCCACGGGCGCATCGGCCCACGAACTGCAGCAGCTGATGCAGCGGCTGCTCGACATCGACCGCGCGGGCTCCAGCGCGGGCATCGTCGCGCAGGGGCACATCGCGGCCGACCGCATGCAGTCGGGCATGGCAACGCTGGACCTGGGCGACGGCCACGTGGCCGAGCAGCGCGGCGACGCCGTGCAGAGCATCGATTTCTGGCTGCTCGAGCCGCTGGACCCCGCGCACGACAAGAAGTGGTACGCCCGCTGGAAGTTCTGGAGCTTCATCCTCGGCGCAGCCGGCTCCGAGGCCGCGCTCACCCTGCAGGGGCTGGCGCTGCGGCCCACCGAGCCCGGCGACACGCATGCCGACCTGGTGGCCAAGGCGCGCAAGGTGCTCGAGAGCTGGCGCCGCACCTCCGAGCCGCTCTTCTGGGCAGCCATGGAGTGCTACGTGCGGCAGCAGTCGTTCTCGCTCGAGACGCAGGCCTACCTGATGCACTGCATCGCCGTCGTGTTCGCGGGCGACCCGATGAAGCTCTCGAACGAGCAGAGCGAGCAGCTCGCGGGCGTGCTCGCCGACACGTACTGCGACGCGCTGGGCACTTCGGCGTGCATGCCCTCGGCGGACATCTACCGGCGCCTGTCGCAGGGGCTGGAAGCGACCGACCGCGAGACCGGCCTGGTCCGCAACCTGGGGCGCAGCGACGCGGCCCAGATCGCGATGACGGCGCTGTTCTCGGTGATCGAAGGCTCGCGCCTACGCTGAGCCAGCCCCGGTGCGCCGGCGCAGCGCGCGCACCGCGCTGTCGACCGTGGTGAGCACCGGCAGGCCGCTGGCGGCCTCGCAGGCCTCGCGTGCCCGCGCCATGCTGAATTGCGCCAGCGCGATGCGCGTGCAGCCTCGCTCCTTCAGCGCGACAGCCTGAGCGGCGATCAGCGCGTCGTGCCGCTGGGTATCGCCTGCGTTCAGGGCGTCGAGCGCGCCTTCGGTCAGCGCGGTTTCGAGCGCGACGTTCGAAGGAAACTCCGGCGGCATCGATGCCAGCGTGGGCGCGAAGGTGGCGATCAGGCCCAGCCTGCCCTGCCCCTGCACCGCCTCGTCGATCATGGCCTCGTTCGGCTTGAGCACCGGAATGCCCGCATGCCGCCGCGCCACCGCCTCGATGCACGGACCGAAGGCCGAGCAGGTGAAGAGGATGCCCTGCGCGCCCGTGTCGACCGCGTACTGCGCGAGGCGCTGGAAGCGCTCGTGCATGACGTCGTCGAGCCCCTTGCCGTTGCGCGCCAGGTCGGCCGATAGGCTGTCGTCGAGCAGGTTCATGCGCACGGCCGCCGGCCAGTCGCGCGCGAAGGCTTCGTTGATGGGCGCGACGGAATGCGAGAGCGCGTGGATCAGGGCAATGCGGGTCATGGATTCAAGGCAAGAGTTCAGATGCCCTTGGAGGAAGGATTCGCGAAGGCGTCCTTCGTCTCGGCATTCAGCGGGTAGTTGATGTTGATGCCCTTGGGCGGGATCGGCGACATGAACCACTTGGCATAGAGCTTCTCCATCTCGCCCGACTTCATCATGCCCGAGACCACGCGGTCGACCAGCGCCTTGAAGGCCGGGTCGTCCTTGCGGAACATCAGCGACTGGTTCTCGGTGCGCAGGCTCTCGCCGGTGATGATGAAGTCCTTGGGGTTGCGCGCATTCGCGATCTGGCCGGCCAGCAGGATGTCGTCGAGCACGAAGGCCTGGGCGCGGCCGCTTTCCACCAGCAGGAAGGAATCGCTGTGGTCCTTGCCCGCGAGGCTGTTCACCTCCAGGTTGCGGCCGCGGTCGGCTTCGCGCAGCAGGCGGAACGAGGTGGTGCCGCTGGTGGTGGCCACCGTCTTGCCCTGCAGGTCGGCAATGCTCTTGATGCCCGAATCGGCCTTCACCAGCATGCGCACGTTGTAGCGGAAGATGTCCGGCGAGAACGCCACCAGCTTCTGCCGCTCGACGAGGTTGGTGGTGGAGCCGCACTCGATGTCGACCGTGCCGTTCTGCACCAACGGAATGCGGTTGGCCGAGGTGACGGCCTGGTACTTGATCTCGACGGCCGGGATCTTCAGTTCGCTCTTCACCGCCTCGACGATGCGGTTGCAGATCTCGATGCTGTAGCCCACGGGCTTGAGGTTGCCGTCGAGGTACGAGAAGCCGAAGGACGATTCGCGGTAGCCGAAGGTGATGGAGCCGCTGGCCTTGATCTTGGCGAGCGTGTCGTTTTCCTGGGCCTGCGCGGCCGTGAGCGGCACGAGGGCGGTGAAGACTGCCGCGAGCGCAGCGACGAAGGGAAACAGCGGACGAAGCTTGGGCATGGAACGCTCCTCGGAACGATGGTTGAAGAAAAAACGAACGGGAAAGTGGTAGCGCTCAGCGCGCCGCTGCGGTCGCTGCCGCGCGCGTGACCGCGTCGATGGAGGCCGCGAGGCGTGCGGCGATCTCCTGCAGGTCCTGCCGCGTGGCGATGAAGGGCGGCGCCAGCAGCACGTGGTCGCCCTGGCGGCCGTCGACCGTGCCGCCGAAGGGGTAGCACAGCAGGCCGCGCGACATGGCGTCCTTCTTGACGGTGGCGTTGACCTTCAGCGCCGGATCGAACGGCGTCTTGCTCGCGCGGTCGGCCACCAGCTCGATGCCCCAGAAGAAGCCTCGGCCGCGGATATCGCCCACGTGCGGATGCGCGCCCAGCGCCTCGGCCAGCATCGCGCCGAAGGCGATGCCGTCTTCCCGCACCTTGGCGACCAGCCCGTCGCGGCGGATCACCTGCTGCACCGCGAGCGCGGCGGCGCAGGCCATGGGGTGGCCGAGGTAGGTGTGGCCGTGCTGGAAGAAGCCGCTGCCCTTGGACATCGCCTCGACGATGCGGCGCTGCGCCAGCACCGCGCCCACCGGCTGGTAGCCGCCGCCCAGGCCCTTGGCGACGGTCATGAGGTCGGGCACCACGCCCTCCTGCTCGCAGGCGTGCAGCGAGCCGGTGCGGCCCATGCCGCACATCACCTCGTCGAGGATCAGCAGCACGCCGTACTTGTCGCACACCGCGCGCACGGCCTTGAAGTAGCCCGGCACCGGCGTGAGCACGCCGGCGGTGGCGCCGCCGACGGTCTCGGCCACGAAGGCGATCACGCGGTCGGCGCCCTGCGCGAGGATGGCAGCCTCCAGTTCGGCCGCGAGGCGCAGGCCGTACTGCTCCGCGCTCTCGTCGACGCGCTGCTCGCGGTACGGGTAGCAGGGCGATACGTGCGTGGCGGGCACGAGGATGGGCGCGAAGGGTTCGCGCCGCCAGGCGTTGCCGCCCACGGCGAGCGCGCCCAGCGTGTTGCCGTGGTAGCTCTGACGGCGCGCGATGAAGTGGGTGCGCTGCGGCTGGCCGATTTCCACGAAGTACTGCCGCGCCATCTTCAGCGCCGATTCCACCGCCTCGGAGCCGCCGCTCACCAGGTAGACATGGCTCATGCCCTCGGGGGCGGAGCCGATCAGCTCGTCGGCCAGCTGCTCTGCCACTTCGCTCGTGAAGAAGCTGGTGTGGGCGTAGGCCAGCTTGTCGATCTGGGCGTGCATGGCGGCCATCACCTCCGGGTGCGCGTGGCCCAGCGACGACACGGCCGCGCCGCCCGAGGCGTCGAGGTATTCGCGGCCCTCGGCGTCGCGGATGAACATGCCGTGGGAGCTCACGGCGACGGGCGGGGTCTGGCGGAGGTGGCGGTGGAAGACGTGCGTCATGGCGGCTGGCGATCCGGGGCTCGGGTTGGGTTGGGTCGGGTTCTGTTGAATGCTGGATGGAACTAACGTTTCCATTGAATTATTGTTTGGAACATTTGTTCCGTCAACTGTTACGGCAACAGCTGCGGCGGGCCGCCTCCGGTACATTTGTTCCAACAACAGCCGAAAGAGACACGACCATGGGCGCGAAGGAACAGATCCGCCAGCGTTTCAACGAACTGAGCCCTGCCCTGCAGCAGGTGGCGCGCTACGTGCTCGACCACCCCAACGAGGTGGTCACGGGCTCGATGCGCAACGTGGGCACGCGCTCGCAGAGCACGCCCGCCACCCTCGTGCGTTTCGCGCAGCACATGGGCTTCGAGGGCTGGCCGCAGCTCAAGGAGGCCTTCGCCGCCGACATGGGGCTGGGCTCCGAGACCTATGGCGGGCGCGCCAAGCAGCTCGTCGGCCGGGCGAGCGACCAGACGCTGACCGGCGAGATGTTCGAGGTGCAGCGCCGCAATCTCGAGGCCACGCACCAGCAGAGCGGACAGGCGCTGCAGAAGGCCTGCGCGCTGATCGAGAAGGCGCCGGCCGTGCACGCCGCCGGCTTCCGGGCCTGCTTTCCGATCGCCTTTTCCTTCGTCTACGTGTACCGGCTCTTCCGCTCCAGCGTGCACCTGGTCGACGGCCAGGGCGGTTCGCTGGAAATGCAGCAGCGCGCCTTCGCCAAGGGCGATGCGCTGGTGGTGGCGAGCTTCGCGCCCTACTCCCGCGAGGCGCTGCAGGTGACGCAGGCCGCCAAGGCGGCGGGCTGCCGCATCGTCGCCATCACCGACAGCGAGGCTTCGCCGCTGTCGCTGCTGGCGGACGAGACGCTGCTGTTCACGATCCACAGCCCCTCGTTCTTCCCCTCGGTCGCCGCCGGGGTGGCGGTGACGGAAGCGCTGGTCGAGCTGCTGGCCAGCCGCGCGGGCAAGCCGGTGATCCGCCGCATCGACCAGGCCGAGGCGCAGCTGTTCGAGTCGGGGGCCTACCTCACGGCGCCGGCGGTGCGCGGCGGATAGGAAGCGATGGGGTCAGACCAGCGCCCGGGTGCGGGTGGGGTTCTTCTGGTTCAGGTAGAGCACCAGCATGTCGCGCCTGGTGTTGATGTGGTCGCGCATGAAGGCTTCGGATTCGGAGGCTTCCTGCCGGCCCAGCGATTCGACGATGCGGCAGTGCTCCGCCAGCGCCTGCAGGGCCTGTTCGTGCCGGTGCAGCAGCATCGAGGCATCGCGGTTGTGGGGCCGCAGCTTGCTGTCGAAGATGAGCGGCAGCTGGCTGGCCCGCTGCACCGCCTCGGTCAGCCAGCGGTTGTCCGCCAGGGCCAGCAGCTTGCGGTGGAAGGCCAGGTTCAGGTCCTGCCACCGCGCCGCCCGGCCTTCGCTCCACTCCCCGGTGTGGTGCAGGAGTTCGTGCTGCTCGTCGAGCATGGCCGTCAGCTGCGACAGGGCCGTGCCGTCCAGGCCGCGCTCGCTAATCAGGCGGCAGCACATGCCTTCCAGGGTGGCGCGCACGCTGAAGGCGTCGAAGACGTCCTTGGCGTTGAAACGGCGCACCTGGAAGCCCTTGTTGGGCAGGTAGACCAGCAACCCCTCGTCGGCCAGCCGCGCCATGGCGCCGCGCACGGGCGTGCGCGACACGCCGAGCTCATTGGCCAGCGTGATCTCCATCAAGTGGGAGCCGGGCGCGATCTCGCCGTCGAAGATTCGGTCGCGCAGCGTTTCGGCCACGGTCAACGCTCGTGTCCGGGAAGGGTCTGGGGGAGTCATCGAAAATCGGGAACTGGGGGCGGCCGGAAGCGGGCCGCGCGGATGGTACGGCGGCGTACAAAAGCTTCATATCCCCTGTTTCCGTAAAAATTTTATTTCGCGACTTTTTCGATGATTACGGAAATTTTCTTAATTTTTGTAAACATACATGTAGCCGAAAGCGTTAGCCCGCCCCTTTCCGGCTTTCGGGCCCCTCCCGGGCCCTGCAGAAGGCCCTGCCGTCAGCCAGCCACCGACCCGGCCGCGAGATGGATCGCGGCCCGGATCCGCGGGTAGGTCCCGCAGCGGCAGATGTTGCCGCTCATGGCGCTGGAGACGTCCTCGTCGCTGGGCTTCGGCGTCTTCCTGAGCAGCGCGCAGGCCGACATCAGCTGGCCGCTCTGGCAGTAGCCGCACTGCACCACGTCGACCTCGGCCCAGGCCTGGCGCAGGGCGTCGGCTTCCTTGCCCTTCAGCCCCTCGATGGTGGTGACCTCGCGGGCCCCCACGGCCTCGACCGGCGTGACGCAGGAGCGCACCGCCTCGCCGTCGAGGTGCACGGTGCAGGCGCCGCACAGGGCCTTGCCGCAGCCGAACTTGGTGCCGACGAGCTTCATTTCGCCGCGCAGCACCCACAGCAGGGGCGTGTCGGGCTCGGCATCGACGGTGGTGGTCTTGCCGTTGACGGTGATCGTGGTGGTCATGGCGTCTCTCTTGCGTAAAAGGTACGAATGTCGGGAATCAGACAAGGCGCAGCGGCAGGCTGCGCAGGCGCTGGCCGGTGAGCGCGAAGACGGCGTTGGCCACCGCCGGCGCGATGGGCGGCGTGCCGGGCTCGCCCACGCCGCCGGGCTCCTCGCTGCCGGCGACGATGTCGACCTCGATGACGGGGCACTCGTTCATGCGCAGCGGCATGTAGTCGTGGAAGTTGCTCTGCTGCACCTGGCCCTTCTCGACCGTGATCTCGCCGTGCAGCGCGGCCGAGAGGCCGTAGACGATGGCGCCTTCCATCTGCTGGCGGACCAGGTTCGGGTTGACGGCCACGCCGCAGTCGATGACGCAGACCACGCGGTGCACGCGCAGCTGCTTCTCGGGCGAGACAGACACCTCGGCCACCTGGGCGACGATGCTGCCGAAGGAACGATGGATCGCGAGGCCTCGCGCCCGCTTCGCCCCGTCGGGCCCTGCCGCGGGCGGCTGGCCCCAGCCGGACAGCTCGGCCACGCGTTTCAGCACGCGCATGTGGCGCTCGTCTTTCGATAGCAGCGCGGCGCGGAAGGCCACCGGGTCCTTGCCGGCGGCGGCCGCGCATTCGTCGATGAAGCTTTCCACGAAGAAGGCGTTCTGCGAATGCGCGACCGAGCGCCACACGCCCGTTGGCATGGCCGATTCCACCGGCTCGTGGGCCACGCGCGCATTGGGAAAGGCGTAGGCCGTGTTCCAGGCGCCGTCGGTGGCGGTGTCCATGAGCGAGGGCGCGCCCATGCTCGAGCCGGCCGTGGTGGTCTGCCAGGCGACCAGCGCGCCGGCGGCGTCGAAGCCCGCCCTGCAGCGCGCGACATAGGCCGGCCGGTAGAAGTCGTGCGCCATGTCCTCCTCGCGCGACCAGAAGAGCTGCACCGGCGCGCCCCCGGTCTCGCGCGCCAGCGTGGCGGCCTGCGTGACGAAGTCGGTGCTGTAGCGCCGGCCGAAGCCGCCGCCGAGGTAGGTCACATGCAGGTCGACCTTGGCGGTATCGATGCCCAGCGCCTTGGCCACCGCGCCGCGCGTGAAGCCCGGCGCCTGCGTCGGCGCCCAGACAGTTGCCGCGCCGTCCTTGAACTGCACGGTGCAGTTCATCGGCTCCATGGTGGCGTGGGCCAGGAAGGGCACGCGGTACTCGGCCTCGATGGTCTTCGCCGCCGAGCGAAGCGCCGCGGCCACGTCGCCGTCGTCGAGCCGGGCGTTGCCGGGCTTGGCGCGCAGCGTCTGCGACAGGCGCTCGACCATTTCCGCGCTCGAAAGACTGGCGGCCAGGCCGTGGTCCCATTCGATCTGGAGCGCCTTCACCGCGCGCATCGCGTGGTACGGCGTATCGGCGATCACGGCCACGCCGCCCGGCGTGGCGCCGGTGCCGATGAGGGTGGCGCCGACCGGATCGAGCGCCATCACCTTGCGCACGCCGGGCAGCTTCTGCGCGGCGGTGGCGTCGAAGCTCGCCACGCGGCCTCCGGTGGTCGGGCACATCGCGATGCTCGCGTACAGCAGGCCCGGCGGCAACACGTCGAGGCCGAAGATGGCGGAGCCGTCGAGCTTGGCCGCGCCGTCGACACGCCGCGCGGGTTGGCCGATGAGCTTGAAGTCGGCCGCCTTCTTCAGCGCCACCTGCGCCGGCAGCGGCTGCTGAGCGGCCTTCGGGGCCAGTTCGCCGAAGCTGGCGCTCCTGCCGCTCGCCTGGTGCAGCACGCGCCCCGCCTCGGCGCGGCATTCGGCCGCCGGCACCTGCCACAGCGCGGCCGCGGCGCCCACCAGCATGACGCGCGCCGATGCGCCCGCCTCGCGCAGCGGCATCCACTGGTCGGTGATGCTCGAGGAACCGCCCGTGCCCGAAAGCCCCGGGATCGCGCGCAGCAGCTTGCCCACCACGTGCTGCGTGGAGCGCTTCATCGCGCCCTCGTCGCCGGGCCGGAAAGGCAGCGCGTCGAGGATCGCCGCCTGGTTGTTGTAGATGGCGTCGGAGCCGGCCGTCTCGTGGCGGATCTGCTCGAGCGAGGCGCCCATCTCCTCGGCGAGCAGCATCGACAGGCCGGTGTGCGTGCCCTGCCCCATTTCCGACTGCGACATCATCAGCGTGACCGTGTTGTCGCTGCCCACCTTGACCCAGCCATTGAGCGCGACCTGCCCCGGGGCGGTGGACAACGGTTGGGCGGGCACGAGCCGCGGGGCGGCCGGCGTGGCAGACCAGCCGACGACGAGGGCGCCGACGGCCCCTACCGTGCCGAGAACGAAATGACGGCGTTTGAGCTTGGGCATGACGTGGTTCTTTCGTGGGGAAATCTTTTTTAGCTCCGGCGCGCCGGGTCAGCTTTCGGCGATGCCGCGCCAGAAAGTCTCGAAGCCGGCCTCGCAATAGGCGGCACCGGCCTTCTTGTCGCTTGCCTGCGCGACGAAGGCCATGCTGGTCTCGGCCATCGCGCCGAACATCGCGCCGAGGAATGGCAGCGGCTGGTCGCGGATCAGCTTCTTTTTGATGCAGTCCGTCGAGAGCACCTCGAGCCGCAGGAACGGCGCCATGCCGGCCGCGCGGCTTTCGTCGCTCACCTGGTCGGACACCTTGAGCTGCGACATCACCTTGAATTTCTCCGGGTTGTCGACGCCCCAGTACACGTAGCGGTCCCAGACGTGGCGGTACTTGGTCTTGGGGTCGGCCTCCTCGGGCCAGTCGGCGAGCATGACTTCGGCCAGCTCGGTCTTCAGCTGGCGGTAGAGCTCGTTGACCAGCACTTCCTTGCTCGCGAAGTAGGTGAACAGCGTGCCCTCGGCCACGCCCGCGGCGCGCGAGACGGCCGAGGTGGGCGTGCTCCATGCACCGCGAACAGCAAACTCGGCGATGGCCGCGTCGAGGATCGCGTTGCGCTTGTCTTCGCTCCGGGGTCTGGCCATGGCTAGCGGCGGCCTTTATTGATTGAGTACATACTCAATTATAGAAACGCCTTCCGACGGCGTGCAAGCGGCCTCAAGCGGCCTACCTGGCAAGAATCCAGGCGGCGATCTGCGCAACGACTTCGCCTTCGAGCCCGTTGAAGCCGTGATACGCCATGGCCTCGCACGGATCGCCCCGGTTCTCCCCGCCCTTGAAGCTCAGCAGTTCCTTCCTCGGCGAGTTGCCGAGCTTCTCCATGAGGGCTGGCACGTTGGAGAAGGCGCAGAGCGCGCAGCCATCCTGCTCGTGATGCACGACGAGAACGGGAACGCGGATCTTCTCCAGCGGCATCGCCGGAACGGGCCGTCCCCTGTTGTCGGTGAGGATGGTCGAGCTCAGGACGATGCCGTCCGGTCCTTCAGGGCCCGCCAGCTCCGTGGCGACGTAGGCCGCGGACTGCGTGCCCCGGCTGGTGCCCACCAGCCACACGGGCACCTTCGATTGCTCGCGCATCCAAGCAATGACCGCCTTGATGTCGGCCGCGTGCTCCGGCCTCTGGCGAAAGCCGCTCAGGAAGGGCGGGCTCTGCCGGTCGGACGGTGCATCGACCACCGCGACCATCAGCCCCCGGTCCGCAAACAGCTGCCGCGTGCGAACGAGGAAATTCCCGGCGCCCCAGTTGAACGAGCCGTTGGGAAAGATCTGCAGCCCGCCGTGCCCGCCCGCGAGCAGCACCACCGCGGCCCTCGCTTCCGGCGGCGACAGCACGAGCATCCGCTGCGTCACGCCGGGCCTGGTGGGAATGTCGACCACCTTCTGCGTGGTCTGCGCATGGGCCTGCACGACCAGTGCGATCAGGAAACCCGCGATCCAGTACCTGCATGAGCGCATGGGAGATCTCCCGGGAGGGTGACGTCGAGACCGGATGCTAAGCCCGCGCCGCCGTCGCCGGGAGCCCCGCCCTCCCCCACGGAACCCTTCCACGGAACCCGAAGTCCAACCGCTGTCGCGGCGACTTGTCGCGACAGGAGGCTATGACCATGAAGCAAGTGAAGCATTGGCAAGACCCCGTCAACGCCGTAGCCGGCGCCTGGCTGATCGTCTCGCCCTGGGTTCTGGGCTTTTCGGGCATGACACCCGCCATGTGGACGATGGTGGCGACCGGCATAGTGCTCGGCGCGGTGGCGCTGGGTGCGACCTTCGTGCCACGACAGTGGGAAGAATGGACCGAGGTCGGGCTGGCGGCCTGGCTCGCGGTGTCGCCCTGGGTACTCGGCTTCCGCAGCAATGAAACGGCAATGGTCAATGCGGTGCTGGTCGCCGCGGTGATCCTGGTGCTTGCGCTGTGGGTGCTCGTGACCGACAAGGACTACCTGGGCCACACCATCGACCGCCCGGCGCATTGACCTGACAACCGGCACGCGCTGCCGATAGCGCGGCCAGGTCCGGCAAGGCGCTCGCGCCGATGCCGGGCCTCTACTTCGATCAGCCGCTCACTGCGTGCGGGGAGCGGCGGGTCGAGGTGCTGCCGGCTCCGCGCCGGCGCTGCCGCCGCCCATCCACTCCGCCTGCCAGCCCCCGCCCATCGCCTGGATCAGCGCGATGGCCGTGGTCTGGCGGCTGACCTGCAGCTGCACCAGCGTGCGCCGCGCACTCAGCGCGGCCGCCTGCGCGGTGACCACGTCGGTGTAGCTCACCTGCGCGGCGCGATATCGGTTCAGCAGCTGCTGCTCGGTCTTGTCGGCCGCGGCCGATGCCTCCCGGCGAAAGCCCTCCTGCTCGGCCAGCGTCGCGCTCGCGGTGAGCTGGTCTTCCACCGCCTGGAAGGCCGTGAGCACGGTCTGGCGGTAGCGCGCCACGCTCGACTCGTAGGCCGCCTTGGCCGAGTCGACGTTGGCGGCGATGGCGCCCGCGTCGAACACCACCTGCGCCACCGAGAAGCCCAGCGACCACAGCGAGTTGGCGGAACTGAACAGGTCCTTCACGCGGCTGGCGTTGCTGCCCACCGAAGCCGTGAGGCTGATGTTCGGGAAGTAGGCCGCGCGCGCAATGCCGATCTGCGCATTGGCCGCAGCCACCGAGCGCTCGGCGGCGGCGATGTCGGGCCGACGCTGCAGCAGCGTCGAAGGCACGCCCAGCGGCACGCCGGGCACCGTGGGAGTCCATTGCGCGGCCGGCAGGCTGAAGTCGGCCGGAGCCACGCCCAGCAGCGCGGCAATCGCATGCTCGTAGGTGGCACGGGTGCGCTGCAGGCCCACGCGCTCGGCCTTGGCGTTGACGAGCTGCGTCTGCGCCTGCAGCACGTCGGTCTGCGCGGCAATGCCCGCCGCATAGCGGTTGCTCGTGATCTCGAAGGCCCGCTGGTAGCCCTGGATGGTTTCGTCGAGCAGCACGATCTCGGCGTCGGCCTCGCGCAGCGAGAAGTAGTTGGTGGCCAGGTCGCCGATGGCCGACAGGCGCGCGGCGGCCAGGTCGGCCTCGCTCGCCTGGGCGTTCGCCTGCGCGCTGCTCACGGCTTCGCGCAGGCGGCCCCACACGTCCGGCGTCCAGCTGGCGCCCAGCGTGGCCGAGAAGGCGTTGGTCGGGCTCGACGTGCTGCTGCCGCCCACGGTACCCGAGCGCTTGCCGCTGCCGTCGAGCGACACCGACGGGAACAGCGCCGCCCGCTCGCCGCGCACCAGCGCCTGGGCCTGCGAGTAGTTGGCCACCGCCGCGGCGATGTTCTGGTTCGACACCTGCACGCGGCCGGCCAGCTCGTCGAGCTTGGCGTCGCCGAACAGCTTCCACCACTCGCCGCGGTCGAGCGCATCGGCCGGCGCGGCAGGCAGCCAGCCTTCGGCCGCCTTCTGCTCCTTCCAGTTGACGGACGCCGCGGTGGTCGGCTGCTCATAGCGCGGGCCGACGGCGCAGCCCGCGAGCACGGCAGCCAAGGCAAGCGCCGAGAGCGGAAAGCGGCTCGCGCGAAGGGAGGAAAGGGAAAACGATGCGTTCATGGCGATGTTGTTCTCAGGCTTGCGGCGCGACTTTGCTCAGCTCGTGCTCATGCTTGCCGCGACGGCGCAGCTTGTCGAGCAGCAGGTAGACCACCGGCGTCGTCAGCAGCGTCAGCAGCTGGCTAGCGATCAGCCCGCCGATGATGGCCACGCCCAGCGGCCGGCGCAGCTCGGCGCCCTCGCCGAAGCCGATGGCCAGCGGCAGCGCGCCCAGCGCGGCCGCCAGCGTGGTCATCAGGATCGGGCGGAAGCGCAGCAGGCAGGCCTCGCGCACGGCTTCGAGCGGCGTGAGCCCGCGCGAGCGCTCGGCTTCGAGCGCGAAGTCGATGATCAGGATGGCGTTCTTCTTCACGATGCCGATCAGCAGGAACACGCCGATCAGCGCGATGATGGAAAACTCCATGCGGAACATCAGCAGCGCCAGCACCGCGCCCACGCCGGCCGAGGGCAGCGTCGACAGCACGGTGATCGGGTGCACCAGGCTCTCGTACAGGATGCCCAGCACGATGTAGATCACGATCAGCGCCGCCAGGATCAGCATCGCCTGCTGGCCCTGCGACTGCTGCGCGCTCAGCGCGGTGCCTGCGAAGGAGCCGCGCACGTTGGTGGGCATGGCGATGTTGGCCTCGGCCTTGGCGATGGCCTCGCGCGCGTCGCCAAGGTTGGCGCCTTCGGCGAGGTTGAACGAGATGGTGGTGGCCAGCTCGCCGTCTTCGTGGCTCACCGAGGTGGCAACCGACTGCTCCTCGAACTTCGCGACCGCCGACAGCGGCACGAGCGCGGTGGCCGTGTTGCTCAGCACGTTGCCCGACGAGGCATTGCGCAGCGCCGGGTTGGCCGACACCGGCACGGAGCTGCTGCTGGCCGTGCTGGATGACGACGAAGAAGACGATGACGAGGATGAAGACGACGCGGAAGAACCCGTCGTCGTGCTCGCCGCCACCTGCGTGGTCACGGTCTGCCCCGCCACCACCGATGTCTTGGTGGCCGGCACGTACACGTCGCTCAGCGCGTTCGGCCCGCGCGTGTAGCGCGGCGCCCATTCCATCACCACGTGGTACTGGTTCAGCTCGGTGTAGATGGTCGCCACCTGCCGCTGGCCGAAGGCGTTGTACAGCGCGTTGTCGATGGCCGTGGAAGTCAGGCCGAGCCGGCGTGCGCTGTCGGGGTCGACCTTGGCCACCGTCTCCACCCCGTTCTGGTCCTGGTCGGTGTCGATGTCGGTCAGCACCGGCTGCATCTTCAGCTCGTCGGCCAGCTTCACCGCCCAGGTGCGCAGGTCGGCGAGGCTGTCGCTCTTGAGCGTGTACTGGTAGGTGGAGTTGCTCGAACGCCCGCCCGAGCGCACGTCCTGCACCGTGCCCAGGAACACCCGCAGGCCGGTTACCTGGTTGAGCTGGGGTCGCAGCCGCGCGATCACGGCCAGGCCGCTGTCCTTGCGCTGGCTGGCCGGCTTCAGGTTGACGAACATGAAGCCGCCTCCCGCCCGGCCCGCGCCGGTGAAGCCCACCACGGTGTCGACCGCCTCGTCCTTGCGGATGATGTCGACCACCTGCCGCAGCTTCTCGGCCAGCGCCTGCGACGAGATGCTCTGGTCGGCGCGCAGCCCGCCGTTGAGCTGACCGCTGTCCTGCTGCGGGAAGAAGCCCTTGGGCACGGCGCTGAACAGATACACGTTGAGCCCGACCACCGCCACCAGGATGATCATCACCAGCGCCTTGCTGTCGAGCGCCCAGTCGAGGCTGTGCTCGTAGCGCTTGAGCACCCAGTCGTAGCTGCGCGCGGCGATGCGGCCCAATACTCGGGATACAGGGCCCTGCGGCTTGTTCTTGTCTCGCTCGCCGCCGGGCTTGAGCATCCAGGCGCACATCATGGGCGTGGTGGTCAGCGAGATGACCAGCGAGATCAGCACCGCCGCCGACAGCGTCACCGCGAACTCGCGGAACAGCCGCCCCACCTGCCCGCCCATGAACAGCAGCGGAATGAACACCGCCACCAGCGACACGCTGATCGACAGCACGGTGAAGCCCACCTCCTTCGCACCCAGCAGCGCCGCCTTCATGCGCGTCATGCCCGACTCGATGTGCCGGCTGGTGTTCTCCAGCACCACGATGGCGTCGTCCACCACGAAGCCGGTGGCCACCGTGAGCGCCATCAGGCTCAGGTTGTTGAGGCTGAAGCCCAGCAGGTACATCACCCCGAAGGTGCCCAGCAGCGCCGCCACCGTCGCCACCGCGGGCACGATGGTCGCGCGCACGCTGCGCAGGAACAGGCTGACCACCAGCACCACCAGGATGACGGAAATGACCAGCGTGAGCTCCACCTCCCGCAGCGAGCCGCGGATGGAGTTGGTGCTGTCAGACGCCACCTGCAGCGTCACGTCAGGCGGCAGCTGCGCCTGCAGCTCGGGCAGCAGCGCGCGCACGCTGTCCACGGTCTCGATGATGTTGGCCGAGGGCTGCCGCGTGATCAGCACGATGATCGCCGGCTCGCCGTTGAACAGGCCCAGCGTGCGCGTGTCCTCCACGCCGTCGAGCACCTCCGCCACGTCCTGCAGCCGCACCGCCGCGCCGTTGCGCCAGGCGATCACCATCGGCGCGTAGTCGCTCGCGCGCAGGGCCGGCGTCTGCGTATAGATCTGCAGCTTGCGCCCGTCGCCCTGCACCAGCCCCTTCGGCCGGTTGGCGTTCGAAGCCTGGATGGCGGCGCGCACGTCGTCGGTGCTGATGCCGTAGCGGCTGAGCGCGAACGGCAGCAGCTCGATGCGCACGGCCGGCAGCGAGCCCCCGCCGATCTCCACGTCGCCCACGCCGTCGACCTGCGAAAGGCGCTGGCTGACGATGTTCGAGACGGCGTCGTAGATCTGGCCCGGCGTCTTCGTCTTCGACGTGAGGGCCAGGATGATGACCGGCGAAGCCGCCGGGTTGGCCTTGCGGTAGGTCGGGTTGCTTCTCAGCGTGGCAGGCAGGTCGACTCGGCTCGCGTTGATGGCGGCCTGCACTTCTCTTGCCGCGCCGTCGATGTTGCGGCTGAGGTCGAACTGCAGGGTGACCCGGGCGGAGCCTACCGAGCTGGTGGACGTCATTTCGTTGACGCCGGCGATTGTTCCCAGGTGGCGCTCCAGCGGGGTGGCTACGCTGGTGGCCATCGTTTCGGGGCTGGCTCCGGGGATGGAGGCTCTTACCGAGATGACTGGGTAGTCGACCTGCGGTAGGGGGGAGACTGGCAGGACGAAGAAGGCGGCTATGCCGGCTAGTGCTACTCCGATGGTTAGCAGGACTGTGCCTATGGGGCGGCGGACGAAGGGGAGCGACAGGTTCATTGCTGCTGCTCCCGCTGCGCTCCTTGCGGAGGGCGGAGGCCGGGTCTCGCCCCGGCAGGCGACCTACTTTTCTTTGCTTCGCCAAAGAAAAGTAGGCAAAAGAAAGGCGACCCCACTGTCTGCGACCCCTTCACTTCGCTACGGGGCAACCTGCGGTGCTCGCGTTTCGCGGGGTCCGCAGAACTCGCTTCGCTCAAACAGCTGCGGCCCTTATCCGCGAAACGCTGCGCTCCTCGGCGCAGCCAGAGGGGATTGAAAACCTGCGGGCCGTCGCGTTGCTCGGCCACCAAGGCACAGCAAGCGCTTCGCGCTTGCTGTGCTTGGAATGGGGAGTCGGGTTTGGCGAAGCCGCGGGGCCTCAATGCGCCGCCGCGCGAAGCGAAGGCCTGCAGCGGCTGTTCGGTAGCCGAGCGCAGCGATGGCGCGTCCCACTCCCTTCTGGCTGTGCCGAGGAGCGCAGGCGCAGGAGGGATCAGGGCCGCAGCTGTTTGAGCGAAGCGAGTTCTGCGGACCCCCTCCTGCGCCGAGCACCGCAGGTTGCCCGTAGCGAAGCGAAGGGACACAGACAGTAGGGTCGCCTTTCTTTTGCCTACTTTTCTTTGGCGAAGCAAAGAAAAGTAGGTCGCCCGCCGGGGCGAGACCCGGCCTCGAAAAGCAAACCAGCCACAGGAGGCAATACAACTCAAACCGCCTCCTCCTCAATAACAACCCGCCGCGAACTCCCCCCACCCAGTCGATCAAACGCCAGATAAATAACAGGCGTAGTGAACAGAGTAAGCAGCTGACTGACGATCAACCCCCCAAAAATCGCCAACCCAAGAGGACGCCGCAATTCAGCCCCATCCCCAAAACTCAGCATCAGCGGCACAGCAGCAAACAGCGCCGCCAGGGTAGTCATCAAGATAGGCCGAAACCGCAACAAAGCAGCCTGATGAATAGCCTCCCGAGGAGACTTCCCCTGAGTCCTCTCAGCATCGATGGCGAAGTCGATCATCATGATCGCGTTCTTCTTCACGATGCCGATCAGCAGGATGATCCCGATGATCCCGATCACCCCCAGGTCGTTGCCGGTGATCATCAGCGCCAGCAGCGCCCCCACCCCCGCCGACGGCAGCGTGGACAGGATCGTCAGCGGATGCACATAGCTCTCGTACAGCACCCCCAGCACGATGTACACGCAGACCACGGCCGCAAGAATCAGCCACAGCTGGTTCGACAGCGACTTTTCATAGGCGCCGGAGGCCCCGAGGAAAGTCATCGTCAGGCTGCTCGGCAAGCCGATCTCCTTCGCGGCGGCGCGAATCGCATCGACCGACGCGCCGAGCGAGACGCCGGGCGCGGTGTCGAAGTTCAGCGTGCTCGCCGGGTACTGCGCCACGTGCGTGATCTGCAGCGGCGCCTGCTGCTCCGAGATCTGGGCGATGGCCGACAGCGGCGTGGCCGTGCCCGATCCGGCGATCAAGCTGAGCTGGCCCAGCGTCTGGGGCGTGTTCACCATGCCGGGCTGCGCCTCCAGGATCACTCGGTACTGGTTCGTCTCGGTGAAGATGGTCGAGACGATGCGCTGGCCGAAGGCGCTGTAGAGCGCATCGTCCACGGTGCTCGCCGTGATCGACAGCCGCGCCGCGGTGTCGCGGTTCACGTTCACGAAGGCCGCGAGGCCCTGCGCGCCGGCGTCGCTGCTCACGTTGCGCACCTTGCCCGACTCCTGCAGCTTCGCCACGAGCTTCTTCATCCACTCGGTGACGGCCGCGCTGTCGACGCCTTCGAGCGACATGCGGTACTCGGTGGGGCCGGTCTCGGCGTCGATGGTCAGGTCCTGCGTGGGCTGCAGGTAGAGCGTGACGCCCGCCACCTGCCGCACGCGCTCGCGCAGGCGGTCCATCACTTCCTGCTGGCTGTCGCGGCTTTTCGTCAGGTTGATGAGCATGCTGCCGGTGTGCAGCATGGTGTTGTTGGCGGCGTCCACGCCGACGAAGGAACTGAGGTTCTCGACCGCCGGGTCTTCCAGGATGGCCTGCGCCGCCTGCAGCTGCAGCTGCGACATGCGGTCGAAGGACACGTCCTGCGCGGCCTGCACGCGGGCCTGGAGCTGGCCGGTGTCCTGCGTGGGGAACAGGCCCTTCGGAATCGAGAGGTAGAGCACCACCGTCAGCACCAGCGTCAGCAGCGCGACCAGCAGCGTGAGCGCCTGGTGATCGATCACCCAGTGCAGCGAGCGGTCGTAGCGCACCATCACGCCGCTGAAGAAGCGCTGGGCGCGGGCGCCGAAGCCCTTGTCGGAAACCTGCTTCTTCTGCTCGTGCTTGAGCCAGCGCGCCGACATCATCGGCACCAGCGTGAGCGACACCACGGCCGAGATCAGGATGGTGATGGCCAGCGTCACCGCGAACTCGCGGAACAGGCGGCCCACCACGTCGCCCATGAAGAGCAGCGGAATCAGCACCGCAATGAGCGACACGGTCAGCGAGATGATGGTGAAGCCGATCTGCGTCGCGCCCTTGAACGCTGCCTGCAGGGGCTTCTCGCCCTCCTCGATGTAGCGCGCGATGTTCTCGATCATCACGATCGCGTCGTCCACCACGAAGCCGGTGGCGATGGTCAGCGCCATCAGGCTCAGGTTGTTGAGGCTGTAGCCCAGCAGGTACATCAGCCCGAAGGTGCCGATCAGCGAGATGGGCACCGCGACACTGGCGATGACGGTGGCGCGCAGGCTGCCCAGGAAGGCGAAGATCACCAGCACCACGAGCACCACGGCCAGCACCAGTTCCATCTCGACGTGCTCCACCGAGGCGCGGATGCCGGCCGTGCGGTCGCTCAGCACCTCGATCTTCAGCCCGGCGGGCAGGCCGGCCTGCAGCTCGGGCAGCTGCTTCTTGATGGCGTCGACGGTGGCGATCACGTTGGCGCCGGGCTGGCGCTGCACGTTCATGATGATCGCGGGCGACAGCTTGTTGGTGCCGTCGGCCTTGTTGCCGGCCCAGGCGGCGAGCTGGTTGTTCTCGGCGCTGTTGACCACCTGCGCCACGTCGACCATGCGGATCGGCGCGCCGTTCTTGTACGAGACGATCAGGTTCTTGTAGTCGTCGACCGTCATCAGCTGGTCGTTCGAATTGATCGTGTAGGCGCGCTTCGGTCCGTCGAAGCTGCCCTTGGCGCCGTTCGAGTTGGCCGCCGAGATGGCCGTACGCAGCGTGTCCAGCCCGATGCCGTTGGCCGCCAGCGCCTGGGTGTTGGCCTGGATGCGCATCGCCGGGCGCTGCCCGCCGCTGAGCGACACCAGCCCCACGCCCGAGACCTGGCTGATCTTCTGCGCGAGCCGGGTGTTGACCAGGTTCTGCACGTCGGTGAGCGGCAGCGTGTCGGAGGTGATGGAAAGCGTGAGCACCGGCGCGTCGGCCGGGTTGACCTTGGCGTACACGGGCGGCGCCGGCAGGTCGGCCGGCAGCAGCGAGCCGCCGGCGTTGATGGCGGCCTGCACTTCCTGCTCGGCCACGTCGAGCGTGAGGCCCAGCGAGAACTGCAGCGTGATGATCGACACACCGGCCGCGCTGGTCGAGCTCATGCGGTCGAGCCCCGACATCTGGCCGAACTGGCGTTCCAGCGGCGCGGTGACGGTGTTGCTCATGACCTCTGGGCTGCCCCCCGGGTAGAGCGTCTGGACCTGGATGGTCGGGTAGTCGACCTGCGGCAATGCCGACAGCGGCAGGAAGCGGAACGCCACCAGGCCGGCCAGCACGATGGCGACCATCAGCAGCGAGGTCGCCACCGGCCGGAGGATGAACGGACGTGACGGACTCACCGGGAAGCCTCCGCGCGATTGCGTTCAGCGCCGCTCGTCATGGGCCGCGCCTGCCCTGTCCGCCTTCGCCGCGGCCTTCGGACATGCGCTGCCAGCGCTCCAGTGCCGCCGGGTCGCCACGGTCCAGCGCTTCCAGGAAGCGCTTGCGGCGTTCGAGTTGTTCGGGGTTGTCCTTGGCCGAATCGAGCATGCGCTGGCGCTGCTCGGCGGTCGGGAGCTTTGCGGGGGCCGGGGCTGGTTCGGCCGGGGCCTGAGCCGCCGGCGCCGCCGGGGCGGCAGGAGCCGTTGCCGCCGACGGAGCAGCCGGGGCAGCGGGTGCTGCGCCAGCTGCCGCGGGAGCCGCCGGGGCCTGGCCCGGTGCCTCGCCCTTCGACCCCGCCGTACCGTTGGCACCGCCGGCGCCACCGTGCCGGCGCCCGCCGCGCGCACCGCCGGCGGGTGCCGACGCCGCGCCGGCCGGCCGGTCGACCTGGGTCTGCACCCGCGCGCCGTCCTTCAGCCGGTCGCCGCCTTCGGTCACGACCTGCTCGCCGGCCTTCAGGCCGGACATGATCGCCACGTTGTCCACGCTCGATTCGCCGCGCGTCACCGGACGCTGGGACACCGTGCTGTCGTCGTTCAGCACGTATACGTAGTCGCCGTTGGGCCCGTGGCGCAGCGCCGTGACGGGCACGACCACCGCGCTGTTCACGGTGCGCAGCAGCAGCCGCAGGTTGACGAACTGGTTCGGGAACAGCGCGTTGTCGGCATTGGCGAAACGGGCCTTGGCCTTCACGGTGCCGGTGGCGGTGTCGACCATGTTGTCGAGCGTGGAGAAGGTGCCGTTCGCCAGCCGCCGCGTGCGCGTGCGGTCGAAGGCGGTGGCGTCGAGCTTCGCGCCCTGGCCCAGGCGCTCCTGCACCTCGGGCACGCGGTCCTGCGGAATGGCGAATTCGACGTCGATGGGCGCGATCTGCGTGATGGTCGCCACGCCGTTGGTGGTGCCCGTGGAGATGTAGTTGCCCGCGTCCACCGGCCGCAGGCCGATGCGGCCGCTGGCCGGCGCGGTGATGCGGCTCCAGGCGAGGTTGAGCTTCGCGGTGTTCTCGTTGGCGCGGTCGATGGCCACCGTGCCCTCGAGCTGCTTGACCAGCGCGGCCTGGGTGTCCACGTCCTGCCGGGCGATGGAGTCCTGCCCCAGCAGGGTCTGGTAGCGCTGCAGCGTGACGCGCGCCGCCGCGAGCTGCGCCTCGTCGCGCTGCCGGGCGCCGGAGGCCTGGTCCAGCGCATTCTGGAAAGGCTGCGGGTCGATGGTGGCCAGCACGTCGCCCTTCTTGACCATCTGCCCTTCCTGGAAGAGCACGGAGGTGAGCACGCCCGACACCTGCGGCTGGACGACCACGTTGGCCAGCGGCGTGACGGTGCCCAGCGCCTCCAGTTGCACCGGAATGTCGGCCTGTCGGGCCGTGGCGATGCCGACGGTGCTGGAAGCCGCTCCGCCGCCGCCGCGTCCGGGGCCCCCGGGACCGCCAGGGCCGCCCGGACCTCCGGGACCGCCCTGCCGGCCTCCGCCGGGGAAGCCCCCGGGACCGGCCGCGGGCGTCTTCGAGCGCTGGATCAGGTACCAGGCGCTGCCGCCGAGCACCACGAGCAGCAGCAGGGTCAGCAGGCCGCCCACCCAGCGGCGCCTGCGCACTGTCGGATGTGTCGGAGACACGGTGGAAGGCAGCGGCTCGGTCGGTTTTTCTTGTTCCATGGACGGTGCGTGCGAAAGGTGCGGAAAGCGAACCAGCGTAGTACAGCGCGGAATGGTAGCCCCGCTCTTTGCTGCCCCGTAAAGGGGCGGTAAAGCTGTTCATCAGGCCTGCGCAATTCGCGCCGCCGGGCTGGAATTCGCGCCGCGTGCATGCATTCCGTCGCACGCCGATGGCGGCTGCGGGCGGGCGCCGGCACAGTCTGCTCCATCGATTCCAGTCCCCTTTCAGGATTCCTTCACCTTCCACGGAGTGCCGCCATGCTGATGCAGATCATCCTTCACACGCCCAAGTGGGTCTTCGCCGTGTTCTTCCTGCTGCTGTGGCTCGGCGCCCGGCAACTGCTCACCAACGAGGTGAGCCTGACCCGCGTGACGCTGATGCCCGTCGCCATGGGCGGCCTGTCGGTCTACGGCGTGGTTTCGGTCTTCGGCGACTCCTTCGGCGCCCTGCTCGGCTGGGCCGCCGCCGCGGCCGTGATGGCGGCGCTGGTGCTGCAGCGCCCGCTGCACGCCGCCACCCGCTACGACGCGGCCGCGCGCCAGTTCCAGGTGGCCGGCAGCCCGGTGCCGCTCATGCTCATGATGGGCATCTTCCTGACCAAGTACGTGGTCGGCGCCACGCTGGCCATGCACCCCGAAATGCGCCACCAGCCCGTCCTCGCCCTCGTGGTGCCCGCGCTCTACGGCGCGTTCACCGGTGTCTTCGTGGCCCGCGCCGTACGGCTGTGGAAGCTGGCCATCCGCACTGACGCTATGTCGGCCGCCGCCCGCGCCGCCTAATATTCCCGAGCCACGACTTCCCGGACCGCCGCCATGAACGCGCTCTTGCTGATCCTCAAGATCTCCGTCACGGTGGTGCTCGTCGCCTCCATCGCCGAGGCGCTGGTGCTGTCGTGGCGCAACGGCTGGCGCAGCTACGACTGGAAGGCCGCCGGCGTCTCGGTGTTCGACTTCCTGGTGCGCGAATACCCCCTGCGCTGGCTGCTGCCGCTGGCCTTCTGGACCGGCGCGATGGACTGGTTCTACGCCCACCGCCTCTTCACCCTGCCGATGGACCACTGGACCGGCTGGGCCGCCTGCTTCATCGGCCAGGAGTTCTGCTACTACTGGTACCACCGCGCGGCGCACCGGGTGCGCTGGTTCTGGTGCACCCACGCCATCCACCACTCGCCGAACCAGCTGAACCTGTCGGCCGCCTACCGCTTCGGCTGGACCGGCCGCCTCACCGGCACCCTGGCCTTCTTCATGCTGGCGCCGCTGCTTGGCATGCCGCCCCGGGTGATCCTGCTGATGCTCACGCTGAACCTGCTGTACCAGTTCTGGATTCACGCGACCTGGATCCCGCGCCTCGGCCCGCTGGAATGGGTGCTGAACACCCCCTCGGCCCACCGCGTGCACCACGCCTCGAACCTGGAATACCTGGACGGCAACTACGGCGGCGTGCTGATCGTGTTCGACCGCCTGTTCGGCACCTACATTCCCGAGCGCGCCGACCTGCCCTGCCGCTACGGGCTGGTCAACCCGGTCACCACGCACAACATCCTGGAGATCGAGTTCGGCCAGTGGCGCGCGCTCTTTCGCGACCTCGCCTCGGCCCGCTCGGTACGCGCCTTCGTCGGCTACCTCGTGAAGCCGCCGGGCTGGAAGCCCGACGGCCCCGGCGACACCACCGAGGAGCTGCGCCAGCGCGCGGCCCTGCAGGCGGTGCCGGCGGGGCAGCCTGCCGTCGCCACCGATTTCCTTCCTGTCCAATACAAGGAGCTGTCATGACTTCCTACGCATCCTCCGATTCCTCCCGCTCCGACATCGAGCGCCTCGCCCGCCGCCGCGCCGGCGCCAAGATGGGCTGGTACATCCACGCCTTCGTCTACGTGCTGGTCAACGTCGGCCTCGTCACCATCTCGGCCGCCAACGGCCGCAGCTGGGCCATGTACCCGCTCATGGGCTGGGGCCTGGGCCTGCTGATCCATGGCGCCGTGGTCTGGTTCATCGCTCCCGGCGGTGGCTTCTACGACCGGCTGGTGGAGCGCGAACGCCGCGCGCTGGGGGGCCGGGACCGGGGATGAGTTCTACGCCGCCAGGCCGCTTCCGCGCGGAAAACATCCGGGACATGCTGCGGCATGGCCTGATCACCGCCGTCTTCTGCTGCCTCATCGCCATCGCAATGACCATCACCGGCGGCGAGAACTGGGCCGGTCATCTGGTCTATTCGCTGGCGATCGGGATGGTCAGTTGGCTGTTCATCGACACGGGGCGGCTCCTGCTCAGCGGGGCCAGTGAAACCCACTGGCCGAACTGGCCCTGGGGCTTCATGCTGATCGCGCTGGGCGTGGCCGTCGGCTTCTTCGTCGGCAACCTCATCGGCGACGCCGTGTTCGGAGCTCCCCGGTTCGACTTCCTCGACATCAGGGGCCACAAGCTGGCCACCGGCGTCACGATCACCATCATCGCGACCGTCGGCATGTGCTTCTTCTTCTACAGCCTCGGCAAGAGCAAGCACATGCAGAGCCAGATCGAGCTGGCCCAGCGCAACGCCACCGAGGCGCGGCTCAAGCTGCTCGAGACGCAGCTGGAGCCGCACATGCTCTTCAACACGCTGGCCAACCTGCGGGTGCTGATCACCGTCGACCCGCCGCGCGCCGTGGCCATGCTCGACCGACTCAACAGCTACCTGCGCATGACGCTGAGCGGCTCGCGCGCGCTCTCGCATCCGCTGTCGGCCGAATTCGAGCGGCTGGGCGACTACCTGGAGCTGATGTCGGTGCGCATGGGTGCGCGCCTGCGCTACACGCTCGACCTGCCGCAGGAGCTGCGCGACGCGCCGGTGCCGCCACTGCTGCTGCAGCCGCTGGTGGAGAACAGCATCCGCCACGGCCTGGAGCCGAAGGTGGAAGGCGGAGAGATCGTCGTGCGTGCGCGTAAGGAAGCCGGCCAGCTGGTGATCGAGGTGAACGACACCGGCGTGGGCCTCGGCGCGGCGCCGCCCTCGGAAGGCAGCGGCTTCGGGCTGGAGCAGGTGCGCGAGCGGCTCGCCACCGTCTACGGCGCGCAGGGCCGCATGAGCATCGAGCCCTCGCCTTCCGGCGGCACCAGCACCACGCTGAGCTTCCCGGCGCCCACCTGAATGCGAACACCCCACAAAACAACGACAAGATGACCAACCCTACCGCCCTCATCGCAGAAGACGAGCCCCTGCTCGCGCAGGCCCTCAAGGCCGAACTGGCCTCCGCATGGCCCGAGCTGCAGATCGTCGCCACGGCAGGCGACGGCCGTAGCGCCGTGCGCGAGGCCCTGCGGCTGCTGCCCCAGGTGCTTTTCTTCGATATCCGCATGCCCGGCCTCGACGGCCTCGGCGCCGCCGCCGAACTGGCCGACTGCTGGCCTGCCGACGAAGCGCCCATGCCGCAACTGGTGTTCGTGACGGCCTACGACGAATACGCCGCCCGCGCCTTCGAGGCCCAGGCCATCGACTACGTGCTCAAGCCGGTGCAGCCCGAGCGCCTGCGCAAGACTGTCGGCCGGCTGCAGCAGGCGCTGACAGCCAGGCAGCCGGCGCCCTCCACGCCGGCCCTGGCCGACGCGGCGCTGGAGCAGACGCTCGCCCAGTGGCGCCAGGTGCTGGGCGCGGCAGGAGCCGGAGCGGCCTCGGCCACGCCCGCTCCGCTGCGCATGATCGCCGCGAGCGACGCCGGCGGCAGCACCGTGCGCATGGTGCCGATCGACGAAGTGCTGTATTTCGAGGCCGCCGACAAATACCTGCGCGTGCTGACCGCCACGCACGAATACCTGATCCGCACGCCGCTAAAGCAACTGCTGCCCCAGCTCGACGCCGACACCTTCTGGCAGGTGCACCGGGCGGTGGTGGTGCGCAGCTCGGCCATCGAATCGGTGCACCGCGACGAGGCCGGCAAGCTGCACCTGATGCTGCGCGGGCGGGCCGAGAAGATTCCGGTCAGCCGGCTGTACGCCCATCTTTTTCGCGCCATGTGAAATCGGGCGGGCGAGCGCCCAAAGAAAAAGCCGGCCCTTTCGGGGCCGGCTTTTTTCATTCAGTCACGAATGCTGTTGCGTTTTAGCGCCAGTGGCCGTGGCCATGACCGCGGTAGTAGCCGCGACCGTAGTAGCGCGGGCCGTAGTAGGCCGGCGGGCCGTAGTAGACCGGGGCCGGACGGTAATACACCGGCGGCGGGCGGTAGTAGACCGGCGGCGGCGGTGCGTAATAGACGGGGGCCGGCGGCACGTAGACCGGGGCCGGGTAGTAGGCCGGGCTGCCCACGCCCACTGCCACGCCTGGAACGCCGACGCCGATCGACCAGCTCACGTCGCTGCGGGCGCTGGCCGAAGTGGCGGCGAACAATGCACCGGCTGCCACGGCGCCTGCGGCGGCCCACTTGAAAAAGGTTGAACGTGTGAAGCTCATGATCCTGCACTCCTTGTTTGGTCGGGCTGCGTTCGGGTCTGAACCGCCCATGTGATGTATTGAACGCGGCAAATGCAAAGAGGGTGCACTCGGCATTGTGAAGAAAGTTGCCAAAGGTAACCCATAAGGGGTGACCCCTAAAATGCAACGATGACCTCCCCGACCGACAAAAACGGTACCAAAACGACCGCCGCTCCGAGCAATTTCCTGCGCCACGTGATCGAGAACGACCTCGCACAGGGTGCCTATTCTGGCCGCAAGTGGGGCGGATCGCCCGGCAACGCCGCTCATCATGCGCAGGGCATGACCGATCCGGCCAAGGTGCGCATGCGCTTTCCGCCCGAGCCCAACGGCTACCTGCACATCGGCCACGCCAAGAGCATCTGGCTCAACTTCGAGCTGGCCAAGGAATACGGCGGCGTCAGCCACCTGCGCTTCGACGACACCAACCCCGAAAAGGAAGACCAGGAATACGTCGACTCCATCCGCGATGCGGTGAAGTGGCTCGGCTACGAAACCTACCTGGCCGACCGCCCCAGCGCCCCCGGCACGCTGCAGCCGCACGAATACTTCGCCAGCAACTACTTCGACTTCATGTACGAAGCCGCCGAATACCTCATCGGCGCCGGCCTGGCCTACGTCGACGAGCAGACCGCCGATGAAGTGCGCGCGAACCGCGGCGACTTCAACACGCCCGGCACCGACAGCCCCTTCCGCACCCGCACGCCCGAGGAAAACCTCGCGCGCTTCCGTGCCATGCGCGACGGCCAGGTAGCCGACGGCGCCGCCATCCTGCGCGCGAAGATCGACATGGCCAGCACCAACATCAACATGCGCGACCCCGCGCTGTACCGCGTGCGCCGGGCCCACCACCACAACACGGGCGACAAGTGGTGCATCTACCCGATGTACACCTACGCGCACCCCATCGAGGACGCGCTGGAGCAGATCACCCACAGCATCTGCACGCTGGAGTTCGAAGACCAGCGCCCCTTCTACGACTGGCTGCTCGACCGCCTCGCCGAGGGCGGCCTCATCGCCAGCCCGCACCCGCGTCAGTACGAATTCGCACGCCTCAACGTGACCCACGTGCTCACCAGCAAGCGCAAGCTGCGCCAGCTGGTCGAAGAGAAATACGTCGACGGCTGGGACGACCCCCGCATGCCCACCATCGCCGGCCTGCGCCGCCGCGGCTACACGCCCGAGGCGCTGCGCCTGTTCTGCGAACGCAGCGGCACCACCAAGTCGGGCGGCTGGATCGACTACGCCAGCCTAGAAGCCGCGCTGCGCGACACCCTCGATCCCGTCGCACCGCGCGCGATGGCCGTGCTCGACCCGGTCAAGCTGGTCATCACCAACTGGGGCGAGCTGATGGGTGGTGACGACGCGCTCGACTCGTGCTCGGCCCCCGTCCATCCGCACCACCCCGAGATGGGCCACCGCGAGTTCAAGCTCGGCCGCGAAGTCTGGATCGAGCGCACCGACTACGAGGAAGTGCAGCCCAAGGGCTTCTTCCGCCTGTTCCCCGGCAACAAGGTGCGGCTGAAGTACGGCCACGTCATCGAATGCATCGGCGGCACCAAGGACGCCGACGGCAAGCTCGTCGAAGTGCAGGCCAGGCTGGTGCCCGACACCAAGAGCGGCACGCCCGGCGCCGACGCGATCAAGGTGAAGGGCAACATCACCTGGGTGGCCGCCGCCGACGCGGTGCAGGCCGAAGTGCGGCTCTACGAGCGCCTGTTCGCCGAAGCCCACCCGGGCAGCGGCGAACTGCTGGAAGAGCTGAACAAGCAGAGCCTGGAAGTGTGCTCGGCCTTCGTCGAGCCCTCGCTGGCCAAGGCGGAGCCCGGCGTCGGCATCCAGTTCGAGCGGCACGGCTACTTCGTGCTCGACGCGAAGGCCAGCGGCATCGTCGGCAAGCCGGTGTTCAACCGCGCGGCCGGCATGCGGGACAGCTGGGGCAAGTAAGCCCCACCCGCTGTCCCTCTGTCTCTATTCGGGCCGCTTGTAGACCACCCCGATCACCGCGCTGTTCTCGTCGGTGGTGCACACGGCGGATCGTCCCTGCGGCCCGACCTTCAGGTTGATCGTGTAGACACCGTCGCGCGGCGTCGTGCCCTTGTCGGCGACGATGCCACCCGGCGGCACCCTGAGTTCGCGCGCGGCCGCGGTCACGCAGTTCTTCACGCTGGCCTCGGGCGCGCCGCCCACGCGGATGCCCGGGCTGTTGCATGCCGCCAGCAGCAGGCCGGCCACGGCCGCCGTGCACGCGAGTTGGATGGAGCTTCGCATCGTCGTCATACCGGATTCCCCTGTGTCATGAACCAGTCGATTGGAGCCGCCGCAGCCCCCGGAGGTTGCAGGACAGACCCGGGCTATCCTGTCGGCACATGAATCGTCCGAGCCCTTCTTCTCGTTCATCTTCTTCCTCCCGGCTGATCCGCTTCAACAAGCCTTACGGCGTGCTCAGCCAGTTCACGCCCGAGGGCCGCTGGCGCGGCCTGAAGGAGTTCATCGACATTCCGGGCGTCTACGTCGCCGGCCGGCTCGACGCCGACAGCGAGGGGCTTCTCCTGCTCACGGACGACGGCAAGCTGCAGGCCCGCATCGCCGATCCGCGCTTCAAGATGGAGAAGATCTACTGGGTGCAGGTCGAAGGCGAGCCCGGCGAAGAGGCGCTCGACTCGCTGCGCAACGGCGTGCAGCTCAACGACGGCCCCACTCTTCCCGCGCGGGCGCGGCTGCTCGACCCGCCGCCCGAGGTGTGGGAGCGCCAGCCGCCCATCCGCGAGCGCAAGAGCATTCCCACCGCCTGGATCGAACTCGCCATCCGCGAAGGCCGCAACCGCCAGGTTCGGCGCATGACTGCGGCTGTCGGGCTGCCCACGCTGCGGCTGATCCGCGCCGCGATCGGGCCCCACACGCTCGACGGACTGGCGCCCGGAACCTGGCGCGAATAGCGCCGCAACAGACAGACCGCACGGCCTTCATCCGAACCATTCACGTCTTCCTCTCATGAAGCAAACGCACTCTTCCTTCCCCGCTCCCACGAACCTCGATCGACGCAGCGTCATGCTCGGCACCATCGGCCTGCTTGCCGCGCTGCCCGCCGCGCACGCCAGCGCCACTGCCAAAGCCAAGGCATCGAAGAAGCAACCCGCGCCCGCCCCCGAGGTATGGCCGCGCGCATCGCAGGTGCCGGGCGGCGTGGCCCGCCTGTCGCTGGGCCCGTCGGCGAAGCGGCCCCAGGCCTTCGCGGGCGACATCCCCCTGCTGGTGCTCGGCGACGCCATCGAATGGACCGCGCTGACCGGCATTCCCCTCGCCGCCGAACCCGGCGAGGCCAGCATCACGGTGCGCGCCGAAGGCAAGCCCGAGCGCCAGATCGCCTACACGGTCGCCCCGAAGCAATACCGCGAACAGCGCCTCACGGTGGCCCCGCGCACCGTCGACCTGTCGCCCGAGGACGAGGCGCGCTATGTCAAGGAGCGCGACCACCTCACCGGCGTGATGGCCACCCTCACCGACATGCGCCCCGACACCGTGCTGAAGATGCGCGTGCCGGTGCCCGGCCGCCGCTCGAGCTCCTTCGGTCTGCGCCGCGTGTTCAACGGCCAGTCGCGCAATCCGCACAGCGGCATGGACATCGCCGCCGGCACCGGCACGCCGGTGCTCGCGCCGCTGCCCGGCAAGGTGATCGACACGGGCGACTATTTCTTCAACGGCGGCACCGTCTGGCTCGACCACGGCGGCGGCCTGCTGACCATGTATTGCCACCTGAGCCGCATCGACGTGAAGGTCGGCGACGTGATGAAGACCGGCGAGCAACTGGCCGCCGTGGGCGCGACCGGGCGGGTGACGGGGCCGCACCTGCATTGGTCTGTGATGCTGAACCGGGCGATGGTGGATCCGGCGTTGTTCATTGCGGCCTGAGGCCGTCAGCCCGAGTTCGACGATGACTGCCCGCACCGTCTTCACCGAAGCCTGCCTCGACACGTCGATCCAGTCCGGCGAGCGACGCAGCATCCTCGCCCTGCTCAACGAGCGCCTGCACCCTGCCCTGCAGGCCATCGTCGCGGCCGAAGTCTCGGCGGGCAACCGCGTGCGCGACGCCAACGTCGACTGGCCCGACCCCGGGTCGGTGCACGTCACGCTGGCAAGACGATTCGACGGGCGCCATGCCAATGCGGAGGCCGTCTTCAGCCTCTGCAACGACCCGCACTACTGGCATGCGGACTACAGCACCGCGAACGAGCCGCGGCACCTGCTGATCTGCTAAGCGTCCAGCCTCAGATCGGCTTGGTCAGGTAAACCGCCTCGCGCCCCACGATCGCGCGCTGCGCCGGCATGAAGATCGTGCAGTCGTCGCACAGCGCGCGAATCTCTTCGTCGCCATTGGTCGCGATCAGCTCGCCCTTGGCGAAAGTCTCGAAGCCGATCAGCGGGCGCACGAAGGCGAAGTCGGGCGACCTGATGACGAAGGTCTGCAGCAGCTGGAAACGCCGCTGCGGCTCGGCCGGCGGGGTGGCCGGGTCCTTGTCGACGAGGCCGAAGTAGGCGAGGAAGTCGTAGGTGACGGCGGTGGCCAGATCGGAGGCCGAGCGCAGGAAGTGCTGGCCGCACTCGACCACCATCGCCACGCCCTTGCCGTCGGGGCCGCCGTGGCTTCCGTACTGGATGAGCGGCGTGCCCGAGCCCAGGCCATCGGGCATCACGAGGTGCACCGAGGGGCGGCCGATGGCCAGCGCGACCTTGGCGTTGCGCTCGAAGCCCGGGTACACCCAGAAAGGCACGACGGGCTGGCTGGTCGAGTGGATGTCGAGGATGTGGTCGGCCGCCTCGACCACCGGGCGCAGGATGCGCGCGCGGCTGAGTTCGGGGCTGTCCTCGGTGCCGTCGAGCCATTCGGGCGACCAGATGCGGTTGAGGTTGTGCACGAGCTGCCGGCTGTCGAAGGGCAGCGCCTCGTTGAAGGATTCGTACGCGGCCACGTTGGCGAAGCTCACGGTGAGCGTGCCGATCTTCGGGCGCACGTCGTTGTCGAGCAGGTGCGTGGCGGCCGTCATGCCGCAGATCTCGTTGCCGTGCGTGAGCGCGTTGATCAGCACGTGCGGGCCGGGCTTGCCGGACTCGAAGCGATGCACGTAGTCGACGCCCACGTTGCCCTTGCGGTAGGCGGAGAGGTCGCGGGGAAGGACTTCGAGGGCGGGGGGAGCTTGGGTCATGGGGCGAATGGTTGAAGCGAAGCGACCGGCAAGTTTGCTACAGGGCGCGCGTTCGCGCCCGCCCGCGCGGCAACACCGGCGCGCGACGCTCAACCTTCACCCCGGGCCGGCTATCGAATCTGCTGGTAGTCCACCGGCCCCCAGACGTAGCCCTTGCCCTCGGCCCGCACGTGGCCCAGCCCCGGGAACGGCAGGTGCGCGCTGCCCACCAGGTAGCGGCCCTTGGCCGCATCGGCGTACGCCTTCTTGCGCTCGGACGCCGCCGGCTTCGAGTCGACGTCGAAGGAGATGGTGATCTGCGGCTGCGCGAACTGCACCGCGGCCACGTGCATCAGGTCGCCCCACAGCACCAGCTTCTGGCCCTTGGACTCGACGACGTAGATGTTGTGGCCGGGCGTGTGGCCGTGGGCCGGCACGGCCCTGATGCCGGGTGCCAGCTCGGTGCCGCCCTTCATGCCCTTGAACTTGCCGGCTTCCACGTACGGGTTCAGCGAGGCCATCGCGCCCTGGAAGAAGCCCTTCATCTCGGCCGAGGCCTTCTCCAGGTTGGCCTTGTTCAGCCAGAAGTCGGCGTCTTCCTGTCCGGCGTGGATGGTGGCGTTGGGAAAGACCAGCTTGCCGTCCTGCACGAGGCCGCCGACGTGGTCGCCGTGCATGTGGGTGATGAGCACGTCGTCGACCTGGTCGGGCTGGTAGCCCGCGGCCTTGAGGTTGGCCTGCAGGTTGCCGAGCGTGGGGCCGAAGAGGCCGCCGGCGCCGGTGTCGACCAGCACCAGCTTGCTGCCGGTGTTGATGAGGTAGCCGTTCACCGAGGTGGGCACGGCGTCCTTCTCGAAGCCCCGGTCGAGCAGCTTGCCGACCTGTGCCTGGGTGGTGTTGGTGAGCAGCTTCTTGGGTTCGAGGTCGAGGGTGCCGTCGAAGAGCGCCGTCACCTCGAAGTCGCCGAGCATCATGCGGTAGAAGCCCGGCGCCTGGGTCTTGACCTGCGGCGCGCCAGCCAGCGCCGTGGAAGAGAACGAAAGCATCAGCAGGCTGCCGGCCAGCGCGGCGATGCCCTGGCGCAGCCAGCGAGCGGGTGTTGTTGTCATGGTTCGGCTCCTCGGTGGTTTGAAGGGGCGCCGAGAATAGCCGAGGCAGGCCGGCCCTGCTGGGCGCCTGCCTACCAGTTGACCTCACGCTCCGGCGTGGCCGAGATGTGATGGATCGACAGGTCCGCGCCGTCGTATTCCTCCTCCTGCGACAGCCGCAGTCCCGCCACCGCCTTCAGTGCGCCGTACACCGCCGCACCGGCCAGCGCCGCCCAGGCCACACCCATGACGGTGCCGATGAGCTGCGCCCACACGTTCACGCCGCCGATGCCGCCCAGCGCCTGCGTGCCGAAGATGCCGGCCGCGATGCCGCCCCAGGTGCCGCACAGGCCGTGCAACGGCCACACGCCCAGCACGTCGTCGATCTTCCATTTGTTCTGCGTAAGCGTGAACAGCTTGACGAAGATGCCGCCCGCCACGCCGCCCACCACCAGCGCGCCCAGCGGGTGCATCAGGTCGGAGCCGGCGCACACCGCCACGAGGCCGGCGAGCGGGCCGTTGTAGACGAAGCCGGGGTCGTTCTTGCCCATGGCCAGCGCCACCAGCGTGCCGCCAACCATCGCCATCAGCGAGTTGACGGCCACCAGGCCCGAGATCTTGTCGATGCTCTGCGCGCTCATCACGTTGAAGCCGAACCAGCCCACGCACAGCACCCAGGCGCCGAGGGCCAGGAAGGGAATGTTCGACGGCGGATGCGCGCTCAGCGAGCCGTCGCCGCGGTAGCGGTTGCGCCGCGCGCCCAGCAGCAGCACCGCCGGCAGCGCCAGCCAGCCGCCCACCGCGTGCACCACCACCGAGCCCGCGAAGTCGTGGAACTCGTGGCCGGTGAGCGAGGCGATCCATTCCTGGATGCCGAAGTGCTTGTTCCAGGCGATGCCCTCGAAGAGCGGATAGACGAAGCCGACGATCACCGCCGTGGCGATCAGCTGCGGCCAGAACTTGGCGCGCTCGGCGATGCCGCCCGAGATGATGGCCGGAATGGCCGCGGCGAAGGTCAGCAGGAAGAAGAACTTCACGAGCTCGTAGCCGCTCTTTGCCGACAGTTCGGTGGCGCTCACGAAGAAATGCGTGCCGTAGGCCACGCCGTAGCCCACCAGGAAATACACGATGGTCGAGACCGAGAAGTCGACCAGGATCTTCACCAGCGCATTGACCTGGTTCTTCTTGCGCACGGTGCCCAGTTCGAGAAAGGCAAAGCCGGCGTGCATGGCCAGGACCATGATGGCGCCGAGAAGGATGAACAGCGCATCTGCGCCCTGTTTGAGTGCGTCCATTGGAGCTTCTTGCGGATTTTTGGTTTGAATTGGTGCGCCGCACCCGAATCAACCAGCGCGGCCGGTCAATGAAGCAAAAATGGTGCCAAAAAGCTCTTTGATGGTGCGAAATGAACCAATAACGGGCCACTCACAGCCCATCGCGCACCGGATCAGGCCGCGCCGATGCCCGTGCGCAGGGCGTCCCGGTAGCGCCGGCTGCACGGCACGGTGGTGCCGTCATGCATGTGCAGCCGGGCGTCGCCGCCGTCCAGCGGCTCGATTTCCTTGATGCGCCCCAGGTTCACCGCATGGCTGCGGTGCACGCGCGCGAAGAGCGTGGGGTCGAGCTGGGTCAGGAAGTCAGTCAGCGTGGAGCGCAGCAGGTAGTCGTGGCCGTTGACGTGCAGGCCGACGTAGTTGCCCTCGGCCTGGAGCCAGTCGATGTCGGTGGCGGCGATGAGAAATTCGCGGCGCAGCTTGCGCACCAGGAAGCGCTCGGGGCGCGCGGGCGGCGGTGGTGGTGATGGCGGCGGCTGGGGTGTTTCCGGCACCGGGGGTTCGAAACCCTCCGGTTCCGCCAAAGCCGGAGCTGGGGCTGGAGGCGGCATCGCCACGCCCTCCTCCGGCGCGTCGAGCACCCGCGCCTCGCCCTGCAGGCGCAGCAGGAACAGCCGGTAGGCCCAGATGCCGAAGACGATGCTCACGTACACCCGCACGTCCTTCAGGTACTCGTAGCTCCACTGGCCGGCCCAGCCCCAGAAGTCGTAGCGTTCCCCCGCCATGGCATAGACCAGCGCCCGCAGCCCGAACATTCCAACCACGTGGGCTACGCTGAACACCACGCTCGCCACCAGGTGCAAGCCCAGGAAGCGCGGCAGATGGGTGCGCGCCAGCGGCGACAGCCGGCGCTCGACGGCCGCCAGCACCGGCACCAGCAGCAGCAACACCAGGTGGCTCGACCCTTCCCAGGTCGCGACCTCCCAGTTGGGCCGGGGCACAGCCCGGATGCGCATGTCGACGATCGCCACCATCGTGCTGAACACGGCCTGAAGGCTCATCAGCACGATCCAGAAAGCCACCTCCAGCGGGCGGCGGATCGGTGCATAGCGCTCGTACAGATTCTTGCGGGGGTCTCCCATGCGGGGAATTCTCGCGAAAACGGGCCCCAGGGCTGGCTTTTTCGTCCCGGATTTCGTCCCCGCCGGCCACCGCTCGTCACAAAGCCGGGGCGATCCGTCCCCTGGCCACGCCGTGCGGAGGCGGCCGGATCGAGCATGGCGGCCTTCCCGCTTCGAGGAACCGCCCATGACCGCCGACCCCGCCCCGCCCGACCACCGCCGCCACGACATCGACGCCCTGCGCGCGCTGGCCTTCCTCTTCGTCATCCTCTATCACGTGGGCATGCACTACGTGGCCGACTGGCCCTGGCACCTCAAGAGCCCGCACGCGGCCGAGTGGCTGCAATGGCCGATGCGCGTCCTGAACCTGTGGCGCATGGACCTGGTCTTTTTGATCTCGGGCGTGTCGCTCGGCTTCCTGAGCCGGGGCCAGGGCACATGGGGACTGCTGCGCAGCCGGGGCCTGCGGCTGATGCTGCCGCTGGTCTTCGGCATGGCCGTGATCGTTCCCTACCAGGCCTACGCGCAGGGCGTGGCCAACGGGCTGGTCGCGCCGGGCTTCGGCGCCTTCCTGCTGCGCTACCTGTCGATGGCCCAGCCCTGGCCGAAGCAGGCCTTCGACGGCGCGGAGTTCGGCATCACCTGGAACCACCTCTGGTACCTGCCCTACCTTTTCACCTACACGGCGCTGGTTGCGCTGACGCTGCCGCTGTGGAAATCCGCCGCCGGCCAATGGGTGCGCCGCACCTTCAACGGCCTGCGCGGCTGGAAGCTGCTGCTGTTGCCGGTCGTGCCGCTGCTGGTGTTCACGATGCTGCTGGCCTCGCGCTTTCCGGCCACGCACAACCTGGTGCGCGACTTCCACCTGCACAGCCTCTACTTCACGATGTTCCTCTACGGCTACTGGATGGGCGTGGACACCGGCGTGTGGAAGGAGCTCGAGCGGCTGCGCCGCGTGTCGCTCGCGCTGGCGGTCGCCGTGATCGCCACCTTCATCGCGCTGCGCGCAGGCGTGAAGGCCCCGCCCTCCGGCCTGCTGATGGACACGCTGCGCATGCTCTACCTCTGGCTGGCCGTCGCGACCATCCTCGGCCACGGCCACCGATACCTGAACCGCCCGTGGCCCTGGCTGCGCTGGGCCAACGAGTCGGTGTACCCGTGGTACGTGCTGCACCAGACGCTGATCATCGTCGGCGTGAGCCTGCTGGCGCCGCTCGCGCTCGGCCTGGTGATCGAGCCCGCGCTGCTGGTGGCGCTGACGCTGCTCGGCTGCTGGCTGCTGACGGACGGGCTGATCCGCCGCACCAACCTGCTGCGTCCGCTCTTCGGGCTGAAGCTCAGGCGGCGGCCGCTGGCTTCTTCGGCGCCGAAGCAGGCTCTTCGACCGGAACAAGGATTGCGTTCCCCGTCGCCACGAGCTTGAGCGCATCGGCACCCTCGCCGTCACCCTGCGCATAGAGCTCGGCCACCGCGAACACCTGCTTGCGCCCCGCCTTCACGACCCGCCCGCGCGCCACGAACGCGCGGCCGATGGCGGGCGAGATGCAGTTCACCGAGAAATGCGATGCCAGCACGCGGCCCGCCACGGTGGCGGCCGCGTAGCCGCTCACGGTGTCGAGCATCGCGCCGATCATTCCGGCATGCAGGAAGCCGGCGTACTGGCCCATGTCCTCCTCGCGCCAGTTCATGCGCAGTTCCGCTTCGCCGTTGGCGGCGCTCGTGACTTCGAAGCCGGCCCAGCGGTTGAAGGCGGCGGTCTTGTTGATGGCCTGGATGGTGTCGAGCATGGCTGTGTGTCCTTGTCCTGGGTTGGTGGAAAGACGATGCGGCCACTCTATGAAGCACGCCCGGCATCCGCCGTCGCGCGTGCGACCGGAAACGCCGCGGCGGTTGCATTGGCGACAGCGCCGCCGGGCTGCGTGAAATTTTCTTGACGATGCCTTAACCCCGATCGCCGGGGCCGTCCGTATGAGCTGGGGTCATTCATCACTTCCGCTCCAAAGGCACCCCATGAAAGCATCGACTTCCGCCCTCCTCCGCGCCACTGCCGGCGCCGCCGTCCTGCTGGTCCTGAGCCTCAGCGCCCAGGGGCAGGCGGCAACGCCGCAGGCCCCGGCGGCCGACTCGCGCATCACGCAGGTCAAGGTCTACCCGGGCAGCGCCACCGTGGATCGCGTGGCCCGCGTCGCGGCCGGCGCGCGCTCGGTCACCTTCGCCTGCCTGCCGGCGGGCCTGGACGTGCAGAGCCTGCAGGTGTCGGCCGATGCCTCGGTGCGCATCGGCGAGACCTCGGTGCTCAGCGAGCAGCGCGAACTCTCCGCACGATGCTCGACCAGCCCGCTCGACGGCCGCATCCGCGAGCTGGAAGACCAGAAGGCCGCCCTGCAGGCGGAGACCGACGCGCTCGGCATGGTCACCGGCTACCTCAAGGGACTGGCAGGCGGCGGCGATGCCACTTCAGGCGCTCGCGCACCGATGGACGCGCGCAACCTGGCCGCGATGACCGAGGCGATGCGCCGCACGGGGCAGGATTCGCTGCTCAAGCAGCACCAGATCCAGCGCAGGCAGGCCGAGATCGACCGCCAGCTCAACCCGTTGCTGGCCGAGCGCACGCGCACCCAGGGCAACGGCGGCCAGGTGACGGCCGTGACTGTGACGCTGGCCGCGGGCGCCGATGCCGACGTGAAGCTCAGCTACCAGGTCAACGGCCCGGGCTGGACGCCCACCTACCGCGCGCTGCTCGACACCACCACGCGCAAGGTGCGCATCGAGCGCCAGGCCCTGGTGGCGCAGGCCACCGGCGAGGACTGGCGCGGCGTGAAGCTGGTGCTTTCCACCGGCCAGCCGCGCCGCGAGACCACCGGCCGCCTGCCCACGGCATGGCGCATCGGCATCGAGCCGCCGCCGCGTCCGGCGGCCGAGATGGCCTACCCCGCCGCGCCTGCAGCGGCCATGGCGCCATCGCCCATCATGGCCAGCAAGTCCATGGACAGCCGCGAGCGCCGGGCGGAGCCGCTGTTCGACGTGAGCGTGTTCGACAACAGCTTCGCCACCGAGTTTTCGGTGCCGCAGGCCATCGACGTGCCCTCCAACGGCCAGCGCGTGACCATGGCGCTGGGCCAGCACGAAGACACGGCCAAGCTCGCCGCCCGCACCAGCCCGCGCGTGGACGCCAGCGCCTTCCTCGTCGCCGAACTCGACCAGCCCGCCGGCGTGTGGCCCGCCGGCCCCATGCAGCTCTACCGCGACGGCGCCTTCGTGGGCAACGGCCGGTGGAACGCGCCGAGCGATGCGCGCCTGACGCTCTCCTTCGGCCGCGACGAACTGGTTCGCGTGCAGGCCGAGCCTGAACGCGACAACCAGGGCACCGGCGGCTTCGCCGGCTCGCGCGCCGAGCGCAAGGTGCAGCGCGCCTACGTGGTCGAGAACCGCCACCGCACGCCGGTCACGGTGCAGGTGCTCGAGGCCGCCCCGGTGTCGGTCGACGAGAAGGTGCGCGTGGCTTCGGAGTTCTCGCCGCAGCCCGCCGAGCTGGCCTGGAACAAGCAGCCCGGCCTGGCCATGTGGCAGCTCGACCTGGCGGCCGGCCAGACCGCGCGGGTGACGGCCGACTACACCATCGGCTATCCGAAGGACGCGCGCCTGCAGATGCGCTGAGCGGGCACTTTCAGAAGCTCAGAAGTCGAACTTGGCCGACAGCTCGAAGGTACGCCGCGGCGCCAGCAGCACCTGGCTGGTCGCGCGGCCGGCCCAGGTGGCGTAGAGCTTGTCGGTCAGGTTGCGCACGCGGAAGCTCAGCAGCACGTTCTGCAAGCGGTAGTTCACCGCCGCATCGAGCGTGGTGAAACCGTTGATGCGGATCTGGTTGGCGTTGTCGGTGTACATGCGGCCCGTGTGGTTGAGCGAGGCGAAGTACTCGAACTTCGACCCGTCGGGCCGGTAGGTGGCGAACAGGTTGGCCACCCGCTCGGGCACGTTGGGCGGCGTCTTGCCCAAGCGCGAGACGCCGCCGGCCTCGATCAGCGTGTCGTAGCGCGCGTCGAGTGCGGCGAGGTTGCCGGCCAGCGTCCATTCGCGCGTCGGCCGCCACACGGTCGAGAGCTCGATGCCGCGCGAGGACTGGCGCCCGTTGTTCACGGTGTTGCGAGCGTCGTTGGGGTCGCGCGAGAGCACGTTGTCGAGCGCGATCTTGTAGGCGGCCGCCGTCCATTCCAGGTTCGCCTCGGGAATGTTCTGCTTGAAGCCCACCTCGGCCTGCTTGCCGCGCGACATCGGAAAAGCCGCGTTGGAAGCCGAGAGCAGGAACAGCGAGTTCACCGGCAGCGTGGCGTTGGTGTACTGCGCATACACGCTCGACTGCGGCGTGATGTCGTACACCGCGCCGATGCGGCCCGAGGTCGAGCGGTAGCTGGCGCCGAAGCGCGTGTAGCTGCCCAGGTTCAGGTCGGCGATGCCGCGCTCGACCTCGGAGCGGTCATGGCGCAGGCCGCCCACCAGCGTGAGGTTACGCAGCGGCTTCAGGGCGTCCTCCACGAAGACCGAGCTCACCTTCACGTTCGCGCTCGTGTTCGTGCGGTTGCCCGCGCCCGTGCTGAGCGCGGGGTTCTCATTGAACGGCGCGAGGTACGGGTCGAACACCGGCACGCGCAGCAGGCTGCCGGTGGCGGCGCTGCTGTCGGAGAAGCGGCGCTGGCTGCCGAAGCGCGTCTCGCTGTATTCGCCGCCGACGACGAAGCGGTTGTCCATGCCGCCCAGCGTGCCCTTGTGGGTGGCGTCGAAGCGGTTCAGCCAGAAGTCCTGGTCGTGCGTGATCAGTGTCTGGTCGCGCGCGATGTTGGCGGGCGTCACGAACACCGCGCTCTCGGAGTTGCGGAACACCCGGTTCGCCTTGTTGGCCGAGAACTCGTTGCGCCACGACCAGCCGCCGTCGAGCTGGCCCGTGAGGCGCGCGCGCAGCCAGTAGGTCTCGGACGAGTTCTCATCGTCGGGCACGTTGTAGTTGCTGCGTGCCAGGCGCCGGTCGATCACGCGGCCGTCGGGCGTGCTGACCACGTTCGTCGGCTGCGTGGCGAAGCTCGCCGGCACCAGCGGCGTGCCCCAGTAGGCCTGGTTGTCGTCGCGCAGGTAGTCGAAGGAAAGGTCCAGTTTCACCGAGCCGCCGAAGTCGACCATCAGGCCGCTGGTGAAGTGGTCGATGCGCTCGCCGTTGCGGGCGATGGTGCCGACCTTCGTGTCGTTGCGGCTGTAGTCCAGCCGGTAGGCGCTCGCGTCGCCCAACGCGCCGCCGAAGCCGAAGGCAGCGCGGGTGGAGCCGTAGCTGCCGTACGAAAGCAACGCCTCCTTGTTCGGATTGCTGCGGTCGGGCCGCTTGGTCACGAAGTTGACGACGCCGCCGATGGCGCCCTCGCCGTCGATCACCGAGGCCGGGCCCTTCAGCACCTCGATGCGCTCGTAGTTCCAGGTGTCCTGCACGCGGTTGGTCACGCCCGCGCCGGAGCTGCGCACGCCGTCGTAAAGGTATTGCAGGCTGGTGAAGCCGCGCGTGGACAGCGTGGTCGGCGACGACGGCGGACCGCCGCCGGTGAGACCCGTCATGCCGCGCAGCGCCTCGCTGAAGGTGCGCGCGCCGCGCTGCTGGATGGCGTCCTGCGTGAGGATCTCGACCGAGGCCGGCGTCTCGCGCACCGAAAGCCCCAGGCGCGAGGCGGTGCCGCTCGATTCGCCCAGATGCAGGCTGTTGGCCTCGCGGCTGCCCTCGACGGTGACGGTGCCGAGCTCCGCGCCCTCCTGCGCGTACGAAGCCTGGAATGCGCTGACGGCGGCCGCCGCCATGGCCGTGCGGATGAACATGGTCATTGGATTGCTTGCTCTGAATTGCAATGAGGAAAGAAAACCGGGGCGCGGCTACGCGACCGAGAAGCGGCGCAGGCGCCACGCGGCCAGGCCGAACAGCAGCAGGCTCGGCACCAGCAGCTGCAGCACGGCAAGCGCGGCCTGTCCGCGCACGAGGCTGGCGGGCTCTTCCTGCCAGGCGAATGCGGGAATGCGATCGAAGTCGGAGGGCGAGAGCGCATCGCGCGCGTCGATACGGGGGAAGAAGAAGCGCTTCCATGCCTCGTGGTAGGCGACGGTCTGCGCTTCGAAGCGCGCCTGCCGACGCGTGCCAGTGCCGGCCAGCGCGGTCATGCCCTCGTAGGCCACGGCCGCCGGCGACACCGCGCTGAAGCGGCCCAGCAGCGCCTGCTGCCCGGCCTGCTGCGCGTCGAAGCGATCGAGCTCGGGCCTGATGGCCTCGTCGACTTCCTTCTCGATCAGGTAGTTGCCCAGCAGCCGGCCGGCGATCTCGATCTTGCCGTCGCGCGGCACGAGGATCGCGCCGCGGCCGACGTGCTGGTAGTCGGTGCTCATCAGGTCGGCGTGGCGCTTCATCGCCTCGGCGGTCACGATGCGCTGGCGCGTGGCCAGCTCGGTGCGCGAAGGCGCGGGGCTGGCCTGCGTCACGGCCAGGTTCAGCAGCACCGGCGCCACCAGCACCAGCAGCACCCAGGCGATGACCAGCACCATCGCGTTCGTCGCCGACGAAGCGCCGAAGGCATTCACCGCCACCACCAGCGCGAACCAGAAGAGCGCGTACGCCCCAACCAGCAGCGCCCACCACCACAGCGTGGCGCCCGGCGAGCCGGCCAGGCCCGCCTGCCGCGCCACCAGCAGCACAGCCACCGGAAGCAGCACGGCGGGAGCCAGCAGCACCGCCGCGCGCACCGTGAGCTTGCCCGCGAGCAGCGTGCGCAGTCGCAGCGGTTGCGACAGCAGCAAGCGCAGCGTGCCGTTCTCGCGCTCGGCCGACAGCAGGTTGTAGCCCAGCGCGAAGATCAGCAGCGGCAGCAGGTAGACGATGACGAAGGCCAGGTCGAAGTGCCCGCTCAGCAGGTGCCACGGGCTCTCGATGTCGCTGGGGTTCATGAACACCACGCGGCTCTGGCCGGTGACCTTGAACTGGCTCGGGAACAGGTCGCTCTGCCCCAGCGCGACCGGCCCCAGCGGCGCGGTCGGCAGGATCGCGTGATGGCCGCCGTAGCCGCTGGCCATGCGCGACGGGTCGGCCGGGTTCTCGAAGGGCGTAGGCTGCGCGCTGCCGGCGAGGATGTTCTCCAGCAGCACGCGCTGCGCCGCGCGGGCGTCGCGGTCGGCCAGCGCGACGGCCGCCTGCGCCCGGTCTCGGCTCGAGGTCTGCAGCAGCCCGTTGCCGAGGGCATAGGCCACGAGCAGCAGGAACAGCGCGCCGACGGCCCACAGGGTGCGTTCGGCGAGCATCAGGCGGCACTCCTGGCGCATCACGGCCAGGAGCCGGCGGCCCTGCGGAGGATCGATGATGGAATTGGTCATGGTCGTCGTCATGCCTCGGGCACCTCAGAGCGCGCGCTGGCGCGAGGCGGCGAAGGCGGCAAAGGCCGCCGCCAGCAGCAGGCCGGCGCACAGCACCGCGAAGCTGCGCACCTGGTGCCGCAGTGCCCAGCCGGCGTGCGGCAGGTGGTAGTCGAACGGCGGCACGGTCGCCCACAGGTCAGGCGCGGCCTGGTAGGCGAAATGGCGGTCGCCCAGCGGATCGGCATGCGCCACGAGGTCTTCGCTCATCAGGTCCTGGATGCGGCGGCGATGCAGCTCTGCTGCGGTGGTGAAGCTGCGGTGGTGCGCGAAGTCGGTGCCCGCCATGCCCATCGAGAAGCTGCGCACGGCGAGGATGGGCAGCAGCAGGCCGCTCCATTCCTGCACCGCCTGCTGCCGCTCCCAGGTGTCCCACAGGCGACCGTAGTGGCGGTCGTACACGGGGTAGGAGGCCTGGTCGTCCAGGCGCAGCGCGATGCCCCACTTGCTCAGCGGCACGTCGCGGCCCCAGCGCTCGGTGGAGCCGAAGTTCTTCTGCCACACCTCGTTGGACACGGTCTTGAGCTCGGCCCCCAGCGCCTGGTTGAACTCCAGCCGCGTCGGGCTCGGAAACCACGCGCGCGACAGCTCCGACAGCACGCGCGGCGCCATCACCGCCTGCGCGATCCACAGCGCCAGCAGCAGCGTGATCGCCATGCGCGAGGTCGACGAGAGGGCCGACACGCCGAGCACAACGAACACGAAGATGCCCAGGTACACGGCATAGCCGAGCGACCAGGCGCCCAGCCTGAGCAGCGCGTCCAGCCGCTCGCCATCTCCCGCACCAACGGCCACCGCGACAGCGGCGATAAGCGCGGCCGGCACCAGCAGCGCGGCCAGCGAGCCGGCCAGCGCGAGCGCCTTGCCACCCAAGAGCCGCAGCGGCGGCACGCCCAGGCTCAGCGTCTGCCGCAGGATGCCCTGCTCGCGCTCGCCCGCGAAGGCGTTGAAGCCCAGCACGATCACCAGCAGGGGCCCGAGCACCTGCAGGATCCAGCCGACCGAGAGATTGCCGAAGCGCTGCAGGCCGGTCGCGTCCTGCGCGGCGTTGAACTTCACCTCGCTCTGGCGGTGCGCCTGCAGCCACACGGTGCTGCCGATGAAGGGATTGATGCCCGCGTCGATCATCGACAGCGCCGCCTCGGGCTTGAAGGCATGCATGCCCTGGTGCGCGGCGTCGTGCGGATGGCGGCGGTCCTGCCGCAGCCAGTCGCGGTAGTCCATGGCCTGCGCGGCGCGCTGCTCGGCCTGCGCTGCGCGCTGGTGCGCCCAGCCCACGGCCAGCGCGGTGAGCAGCAGCACGGCGACCAGTCCGCCGGCCCAGTAGAGGCGCCCGTCGCGCAGGCGCTCGAGGAATTCGCGGCGTGCGATCCAGCTCGTCAGCATGTCAGGCCCTCATGTGCTGCAAGTAAAGGGACTGCAGATCGGTCTTCGCGATCTGCGCCTCGCCGTCCAGGCTCTCGACGAGGCGGCCGCGCTTCATGATCCCGACGCGCGTGGCGGTCTGCTGCGCATGGAACAGGTCGTGCGTGGTGGTGAGCACGGCCACGCCGCTGTCGGCCGCGCTGCGCAACAGGCCCGAGAACTCGCTGGCGGCCTGGGGATCGAGCCCCGAGGTGGGCTCGTCGAGCAGCAGCGCCTTGGCCTGCTTGGCCAGCGCCACGGCGATCCACACCTTCTGGCGCATGCCCTTCGAATACGCGGACACGCGCTTGTCGGCCGCGGCATGGTCGAGCCCCACCTGCGTCATCAACTCCAGCAGCCGCTCGCGCGGCAGCTCGCGGCCCAGCGCCAGGCCGGCGAAGAAGCGCAGGTTCTCCAGCCCCGAGAGCGGGCCGTACAGCGTGACCTGCTCGGGGATGTAGGCCACGTGCTGCTTGGTCGCCACCGGGTGGCGCACGACGTCGATGCCGTTGATCTCGACCGTGCCGGAACTCGGCTCGACGAAGTTCAGGAACAGGTTGATGGTCGTGGTCTTGCCGGCGCCGTTCGCGCCCAGCAGGCAGTAGATGTCGCCGGCGCGGATGTCGAGGTCGAGGCGGTCGAGCGCGGTGTGCGCGCCGTACTGCTTGGTGAGGCCGATGGCTCGGAGCATGGAAGGGACCCGGTATGAGAAGAAAAAAACGACGAGCGCAGCCGCGCGCCGGCGCATGCGCGCCGAAGCGGTCGTTCAGTGATTGGGAAGCCCGCGGCGCCGGCGATTCAGCCGGGGCGCCGCACGGCGCATGCGCTCAGCGCTTGTGCCTGTTCTTCGCGCCGCCCTGGCGGGCCTTGAAACGCGGGTTGGACTTGCAGATGACGTAGGTGCGGCCGCGCCGCGTCACCACCTGGCAGTCGCGGTGGCGTTTCTTTGCTTCTTTGAGCGAGGACAGGACTTGCATGGTCGGGATCGGAACCAGAGGATTCGGACCCGCGACTATACGTTATTGAGAATTCATTCTCAATAAATCGAAAGCCGGATGAAAGCGGCCGGTCAGTGCGCCTTGCCTGCGCGCCCCTTGTCGGACGTTGACGCGCCGGCGCACGACGCGCACACACCGTGCAGCGTCACTTCGTGGCTCTTCACCTGGAAGCCCTTCGGTACCAGGTCGTCCATCGGCCCGGGGCACGAGTGCAGCAGGTACACCTGCCCGCAACTGGAGCAATGGAAGTAGTGATGGTGGTGGTCGGCGTGCTTGGCGCCGTGGCCAGGCTTTCCATGCGCCTCGGGCTTGCACGCCACCTCGTAGCGGGCGGGCTCGCCGGGCAGCTCGACCTTGGCGATCTCGCCGTCCGCCAGCAGCAGCGAGACCTGGCGGTAGACGGTCGAGAGGCTGATCTCGGGGACGATCTCGCGCGCATGCGCCAGGATCTGGGGAGCGGTGAGGACGCGGCCTGCGTCGCTGAAGGCGGAGAAAACGGCGTTGCGTTGACGCGTGAGACGTTGCATCTGGATTCTGGAGCTGGCTTCGGGGCTGGCTTTGCGGGCGACCGGTCAGCCGATGGTGCGGACCACGTTCCCCTGCGGGTCCCTGATTGTCGTCTTCTGCACCTTCCAGCGCACGGCGCCAAAACCCCGTACCTCGTAGGTACCGGCGACCGGCTTCAGCGTGCGGGCCAGCTCGCGCACGGTGGCGTCGCTAAGCCGCATCACGAGCCTGTCGTCTTCCTCGGAAACGCTGTCGGTCTCGCCATGCTCGAAGACCAGTGCCTTCTCGCGGCTCGCGAAGTGGAAGTCGCGCCCGAAAGTCAGCCGCAGCGGCAGCAGCGCGACCAGCTCGTCGACCTGCCGCGCGCCGAGGGTGATCTCGGTGACGGACGAGCGCAGCAGCCGCTTGCTGCTCTCCCAGCCGAGCACTTCGGTGAAGAGAAAACCGCTGGACGACCCGTCGCGCGCCGCGCCCTCCTCCACGCGCCGGCGAACTTCGGCGTCGTCGAGCAGCGAGGGCCTGGCGAGGTCGGTCACCCACAGCGGCATCGCGGGCAGCAGCGCTTCGAGCAGCTTGCGCGTATCCCATTGCTTGCCGGCGCGTTCCTCGTCTTCCGTGAGGCCGACGACCTGGATGAAGCTCATGCGGCCGTTCGGCGTGTCGATGGCCGGCAGCTCGGGGTCGAACACGAAACCCATCGAGCGGATCAGCGTCTCTTGCTCGAGCGCGATAGGGCCGTTGGCGGTCATCCAGTGTCCGTCGTCGAACACATTGCCGCTCTTGAACACGTAGCGCGCGAGGTTCTGCAGGAAGTTGACGGCCCATGCGGGCGGGTCTTCGTCGTCCGGCTCGCAGGCCAGGCGGAAGGTCAACTCGAAGCCGTAGCCGCTGGTGTCGGCATCGTTCGATTCCTTGGCGTAGAGCTCGCTGAGCCCGTAGCTCAGGTAGTGCCAGTGCGGCACCGGCTCCATGCGCTTCCACACGCTCACGCCGTCGAGCGGGTCGGGCCCGCCGAGCATCCACTTGATGACCGTGGCGTAGTGCTTCGGCTCCTGGCCCGGGTAGACGCGCTCCAGCGCGGCCGTGATGGCGTCCCAGCCCGGCGAGAGATCTTCGTCGTCGTCGGCGTCCCGGCCTTGCGCTGCTTCGGTCATGTCGCTCCTTGCGCTCCTTGCGATGTCGATGGCGGCAAGCCTACACCGGCCCCGGCCGCCCTCAGGCAGATGTCAGGCCCGCATGGCATCCTCTTTCGCCGAACAGACAGAGATAGACAGCTTTTTCAGTGGAGAGAACAACGTGAGATGGTTCCATCGGCGGGATGCGCTGGTACTTTCTGCCGCATGCGCCGCCACCGCCCTGCTGGCCGCGTCGGGCTGCGGGCAATCGCAGGACGCGCCCGCGGCCGCCCCGGCAGCGCCGCCGCCCCAGCCGGGCAGCATAGAGATCACGCAGGCGGACATCGACTGGTTCCGCCGCAGCCATGCCGAGTGGGTCGGCTGCGAATCCGGCGCGCCCGCCATCGTGCCGCCCGACATGACGCTCGAGCAGTTCGGCGACGTGCTCGACGGCGGCAGCTCGCCGGTCTTCGACCGCTTCGTGAACGTGGCGGCCGCCTTCTTCCTGCACGCGAACTTCGTGGCCGGGCACTACGCCTTCGAGCCGCCCTTCGAGCAGCGCACGGCCTTCGACGTGACGGCCGAGCACATCCGCCTGCTGCAGCACGCCAACTGGAACAGCTTCGTGATCGACTGCAAGCGCCCCTACGGCGACTTCACGCACTTCGAGATCGACATGGCCGACATCCTGGGCCTGCCGATCACGAAGGACGCGAAGGGCCTCGCGCAGATCGGCAAGGACGCTGAAAAGCGCATGAACGCCCTGCACGCCGACGTCCTGCCCACGCTGCAGGCGTACATCCGCTTCGCGCGACTCAACCCGGGGCGCTACGTGGTGCCCGGACGCGGCATTGCGCAGACGCGCGGGAGGCCGCTGTGCAGGCCGGTGTCGGCCACGCGGCTGGCGATGTATCAGCGTGCGCTGCAGGCGGCCGGCCCGCGCTCAGACTCGCGCCGGGTCGCGGCGCTCGACGAGGCAGCTGCCGCACTGTTCGCGCTGGATTGAACCGCCGCCCTGCGAGCAGGGCGCCGAGCGCGAGGCCGAGGCGTCATCGGGCTCGGCAGGCATCTCCGGCTGCCTCAGGCGTCCTGCCCGGACGCGGCCTCGGGCTTCGGCTTGCCCTTCTGCTTGCGCGCGGCCTTCTTCGCGGCGCGTTCGGCGTCCGCGCGCTGGCCGTCGGCCAGCCACACGGCGAACTCCTCGGGCGTCTCGAGCGTGATTCGCCCGAGGTTGCCGGCGCGGAACTCGTGCATCACGATCTCCGCCGCCTTCTGCAGGTTGACGCGGCCCTTGCCCAGCAGCGCGCCGCGCTTGCGGCCGATGGTGTCGAGCAGCGCTTCGTCCTTCATGCCGGCCATGGTCTCGGCGTCGAGTTCCACGAGCTTGAAGCGCGCGGCGATGCCGGCCGCGTAGTTCGACTTGAGGTAGCCGAGCAGCTCCAGCGCCACCTCTTCCTCGTCGAAGGCGTTGCGCCCCACCGCGCCGCTGGCCGCGAGGTTGTAGCCGCTCCTGGGCACGATGATGCGCGGCCACAGCATGCCGGGCGTGTCCCACAGGTAGAAGTCGTCGGCCAGCGTGATGCGCTGCTCCAGCTTGGTGATGCCGGCCTCGTCGCCGGTCTTGGCCTTGCGGCTGCCGGTGAGCGTGTTGATGAGGGTGGACTTGCCCACGTTGGGAATGCCGCAGATCAGCACCCGCATCGGCTTGGCCAGGCCGCCGCGGTTGGGCGAGAGCTCGTGGCAGGCCTTCACGATCTGCTGGGCCGGGGTGGTCTGGCTCGCGTCGAGGGGAATGGCGCGGGTGGCCGGCAGCGCGTTGTAGTACGCCAGCCAGAGTGCGGTGCGCTCGGGGTCGGCCAGGTCCTGCTTGTTGAGTACCTTCAGCGTGGGCCGGCCGGCCGTGAGCTCGGCCAGCATCGGATTGGCGCTGGAGCCGGGCAGCCGCGCGTCGAGCAGCTCGATGACCACGTCGATGTCCTTCACCCGCTCGGTGATGGCCTTCTGGGTCGAATACATGTGACCGGGGAACCACTGGATCGCCATCGTGGGCTCTTCTTTCTTTCGCGCTGTCTCTGCCTGTGAATGGGGCGGCCCGCGGGGGCCGGTGCGCATTGTGAACCGGGAACCTGAACGGGAGCTTGTTGCTACGCTTTCCATAGCTGCAGGCGGGCATTCTGCCTTCGCTTTCGGGTTGTTCGCTCCTAGAATCCCTTCGCTGCCAACCGGCACCGGTGCGGCAGTTACTCCAACAACTCCGAGGGAAATCCATGTTCAAGCGCCTTGCCGCTGCCGCCCTGCTGGCAGCCACCGTCGTGCCCGCGTTCGTCACCGTCGCCCACGCCCAGCGGCCCTCCCCGCCGCCCGGTCCGCTGGTCAGCGGCTTCCTGTGCTGCAACATGCGCACCTACGGCGACTCGATCAGCGACATCAACTACGACGAGCAAGGCACGAGCATCGTGCCGGTGGGCACGCCGGCACGCGTCACGTCCTACGACTTCCGCTGGTTCGGCGTGGAGCTCGGCGGCAAGCAGCAGCGCATCAAGAACGACTACAGCCGCAACATCCCGCTGCCCACCTTCGCGCAGCGCTACGTCGTGACCCAGGACCCGAAGCAGAAGCTCGCGACCTTCCCCGCTCCGGTGCGCGACGCCATCCTCGCCGGCAAGGTGATGACCGGCATGACGCGCGAGCAGGTGCTGATGGCCATCGCCTACCCGGTGGCCAGCGAGAACCCCAGCCTCGACGCACCCGTGTGGCGCTACTGGCGCGACAGCTGGTCGGAGTTCCAGGTGCAGTTCGACGAGAAGGGTCTCGTGAAGGCGGTGGTGGGCGACGCCGTGGCGCTGAGCCGCGTGTTCCTCGCGACATCGGCTGCGCAGCCTTAAGTTCTCGCGCATTGCGCGTGTCTTGCACACACGCGCATTCCCTTAGAGTTTTTTGCGCCGCGCGGTCATTCATCGCCCCTATGATTTGACCGAGTGCGGCGCCCGAGCGTCGGTCGAATCGAAACCCTTTGATGGAGTTGCCAACGATGAAACCCGTCTCCGAACTGCTCAAGCGCCATGATTCCGCGGCATGGCGCACCTCCCCCGACACCAGCGTGTTCGACGCGCTTTCCATCCTGGCGCGCTTCGAGGTGGGCGCGCTGATGGTGATGGACGGCGAAAGGCTGGTGGGCTTCCTCTCCGAGCGCGACTACACCCGCAAGGTCGCGCTGCAGGGCAAGAACTCGAAGGAAGTGAAGGTGCGCGAGATCATGACGCCCGACGTGATGACCGTCACCCCCCAGACCCGCACGCGCGCCTGCATGGCGCTCATGAGTCAGCGCAAGTTCCGCCACCTGCCGGTGGTCGACGGCGACAAGGTGGTCGGCATGATCTCCATCCAGGACCTGATGGACGACATCATCGCGGACCAGGAAGCCACCATCGAGCAGCTGACCACCTACATCCAGAGCTGAGCCGGTCCGCGCCATCGCAGACCCTGCCCGGCGCGCGGGTAGGGAATAGACCTACGCACCCTCCGGCGCCTCATGGCGCACAGTGGGCTTTCGTTCATCCATCCAGCGGGGACACTGAATGCAGATACAGGTCAACACGAGCAACGGCATCACCAACAAGGACGCGCTGGAGCGTTGGGCCGATGCGGAGATCAAGCAGAACCTGAGCCGTTTCGTCGACGACGTGACGCGCGTCGAGGTACACCTGAGCGACGAGAACCACGACAAGGCCGGCAGCGGCGACAAGTGCTGCGTGATGGAGGCGCGCCTGGCGCACCACCAACCGCTCGCGGTGACGCAGCACGCGGCCAGCCTCGACGAGGCCTTCCGGGGCGCGTCGGACAAGCTGAAGCGCCTGATCGAGAACACGCTGGGGCGGCTTCACAACCACCGGGACCGGGGCTCGATCCGCACCGATCCGAACTTCATCGCCGAGTAGTGCCACGCCCGCGCCTGGCGGGGACGGCGGAGGGCTCCGCGGCAATGAGCGGCGGGCGGTGGCCGCTGGTCATCCACTCGTCGTAGAAGTCGATCTTGCGATCGACGAGCGACAGCGCCCTCTTCCACTCGGCGATGGTCTGGTTCACGCGCTCGCGGTGCGCCGCGAGCATGTCGCGCCGCTCGCGCAGCGTGACCTTGCCCTGCAGCGCGAGCGCGGTGTATTCGCGCATCTCGGCGATCGACATGCCGGTGCGGCGCAGCCGCTCCATCAGGTCGAGCCAGCCCACGTGAAGCTCGACGTACAGCCGCCGGCCGCCCTCGTCGCGCGCCACGCCGGGCACGAGGCCCTGCGTCTCGTACCAGCGGATGGCGTGCACGGTGCGGCCGGTGCGCGCGGCCAGCTCGCCGATGTGGAAGGGAGTCCCTCTTTCAGCCGGCATGGACGACGGCCGGAGGCAGCAGCGCCTCCTGCACCAGCGCGGTGTCGAAGTACTCGGTCAGCTCTTTCACCTTGCCTCCTTCGAGTCGGTAGACGTAGCAATAGCGGTTGTTGTAGCGCTTGCCGGCCTTGGTGGGCACGTCGCCGCTGAAGAGCACCACCACCCGGTCGCCCTCGGCGATGACGCGTTCGGTCCTGCTCCTGTAGGGCGCGGCGAACTGGGCGAAGAGCGGGTCGAGCAGCTCCTCGCGGATCGCCTTCTTGCCCCGGTAGGTGCGAGACCACGCGGTGCTGCCCTCGAGCTTCCAGCTCGCGTCGTCGGCGAGGCTGTCGACGAAGGCCCGGGCGTTGCCCTTGTCCAGCTCGTCGTGGATGTGCTGGACCAGGGCCTTGTTCTCGATCGTGTTCATGGCTTGATTTCCTCTTGTTGAATGAACCGGATACCCGGTGGATTCATTGGAAATGCTCGAGTGCGCTCTAGGTCAAGCGCGCCATGAACACGGTGCCGGGCTGGTTCGGCGGTCAGCCCCGCTTCGCGTTAGCCATGCCCTTGGCGACTTCGTTGGCGCCCTGTGCAGCGCCGCTTTGCGGCACCGCCTCGCCTTCGCGGTCGGTCACCTCCGACAGGCGCGCCGCCAGCTGCTCGGGCGTGTCGGCCTCGATGCCCAGCCAGGCACCCTGCGTCAGCGTGATGTGCGCGGCCTCGAAGGTGCCGGCACCCGCGCAGAGGACGGTGCGGTTGGGCGCGTCCTGCGCGGCCAGCACCAGCATCGCCGGCACCACGGCCTCGGGGCGGAAGGCCTCGAGCATTTCCTTGGGGAACAGGTCCTCGGTCATGCGCGTGGCCGCGGTGGGCGCCAGGCAGTTCACGCGGATGTCGTTCTTCGCACCCTCGATGCTCAGCGTCTGCATCAGGCCCACCAGCGCAAGCTTGGCGGCGCCGTAGTTGCTCTGGCCGAAGTTGCCGTACAGGCCGGTGGACGAGGTGGTCATCACGATGCGGCCGTACTTCTGCTCGTTCATGAGCGCCCAGACGGCCTTGGTGCAGTTCACGGCGCCCATCAGGTGCACGTCGACCACCAGCTTGAAGTCGGCGAGGTCCATCTTGGCGAAGCTCTTGTCGCGCAGGATGCCGGCGTTGTTGACGAGGATGTCGACGCGGCCCCAGGTATCGACCGCTTCCTTGACCATGGCTTGCACCGCCTCGAAGTCGGTGACCGAGGCGCCGTTGGCAATGGCCTCGCCGCCGGCAGCCTTGATCTCGTCGACCACCGCCTGCGCGGCACTCACCGAACCACCGGAGCCGTCGCGCGCGCCGCCCAGGTCGTTGACCACCACCTTCGCGCCGCGCGCCGCCAGTGCCAGCGCATGCTGGCGGCCCAGGCCGCCGCCCGCGCCGGTCACGATGGCCACGCGGCCCTTGAAATCGAGGTTGCTGCTGCCGTTGCTCATGTCTCTGTGTCGCCTTCCATGGGAGTTGCCGTTGTTCGTTGCCGTGCCGGGGTTGGCTTCCCCGGCGGTCGGCAGCGTGGCGTTTTACCCCAGAAAGCGGCCGCGAGGCAGCCCGCGCGCGACTGCCCCAGTCGCCAGCGCGTCAGGAAAGGAATCAGGCAGCAACCGCCGCGCGGCTGCGCGGCATGCCCAGGCGCGCGGGCGAGACGTACTGCTCGCGGTAGATCTCGAAGGGCATGGTGTCGGCCGCCTCGATGCGCTTCTGCTCCTGGATGGACTCGGCCGTCATCTGCTCGAACTCCGCCTGCTGCGCCGCCGAGAACGGCAGGCCCAGCAGCGTGGCGCGGGTCTGCTCGGAGCGGGCACGCACGAAGCCGATGAAGGAGTTGCCGTGCTCCTTCTCGATGGCCGCGAGAACGCGCGCCGAAGGCAGGCTGTCGGGGTCCTGCAGCGCGGCCCTGGCGGCGCGCACCGCGTCGGCATGCGCCGTGCCGCTGCCCTGCGCCGCGTCGAGCGCGGCGGCGATGGGCAGGCACTGCTCGACCAGCTCCAGGCCCCAGTCGGCCAGCGTCACCTCGGCGCCGTTGCGCCGCAGCTTCAGGCCCGGCTCGCGGCCGCGCGCGGCGGTGAGGTGCTGGTTCTGCGCGAGGTCGGCGATTTCCTGCGGCGTGTCGTCGGGGCTGTCGCTCAGCAGGCAGTGCAGCAGGAACACGTCGATGAAGCGCATGGTCTGCGCATTGATGCCGACGGTCTCGAAGGGGTCGAGGTCCATCAGGCGCACTTCGACGTACTCCACGCCGCGCTCGCGCAGCGCATGCAGCGGGCGCTCGCCGGGGTTGATCACGCGCTTGGGGCGGATGGTGCCGTAGAACTCGTTCTCGATCTGCAGCAGGCTGGTGCCGAGCTGGTTGTAGTCGCCACCGAGGTTGCGGATGCCGATGGCCTCGTACGCCGGCCACGGGCGCGTGAGTGCGTCCTGCAGCGAGGCGCCGTAGCCCTCGAGGCTGTTGTAGCTCACGGCCAGCGAGGCCTGCGCGTCGCTCTGGTAGCCCAGGCGGCCCATGCGCAGCGAGGTGCCGTGCGGCATGAACATGCTGCCGTCGCCCAGCGGCCGCAGCTCGTGCGGGCGGCCCGCCACGAAGCTCGAACACAGCGCCGGCGAGGCGCCGAACAGGTACAGCAGCAGGAAGGCCTGGCGGCGGAAGTTGCGGATGAGCGCGAAATACTGTTCGCTCGACACGTCGGGCAGCGACCAGTTGTAGTGAATGCCCGAGATGGTCTGCATGCGTCGACCATAGCGGTGGCTCAGGCCCATGCGGTAGACGCTCTTGGCGCGCCCCACGTTCGAGGAGCCGTAGCGGCCGATCGGAATGGTCTCGTCGGTGGGCAGGCCGCAGGGCATGCTCGACACCCAGAGGCGCTCGTCGCCCAGTCCGTCGAGCACGCGGTAGGTGAACTGGTGAACCCGCGTGAGTTCCTCTACGGCCGAATCGACGTCCGCGTGCACGCCCGTGATGAGTTCGAGCTGCGATTCGCTGAAGTCGGTGGTGATGTGCGGATGCGTGAGCGCGGAGCCCAGCGCGAGCGGATGCGGCGTGAGCGCGAGCTTGCCGTCCGGCAGCGCGCGCAGGCTTTCCTTCTCGATTCCGCGTCGCATGCCCTTCAGTCGTGCGGCTGAAAGTGCACCCAACCTCTCCTGCAATCTGTTGCTCATATTGTTATGACCCATCAATCTTCTGAGGGGCAGGAAGGTAGCACGGGCAAGCGGGCACTGCTCGTGCAGGGAATCCCGGGGCTGGCTACCCTGTTGCGCGCTATGTTTTTGATAGCTGCCGGCATTCCGGGCCCCGCTCAGACCCTGGAGCGGCCCGCCGACAGGTCGATCTCTTCCGACCGGTACACATGGATTTCCGGCGTGCCCTCGGCCATGGCCGAGAGCGCCTTGGCGAAGGCGCGCGAGGCGTCCACCCGGAAGTGCGCCTGCAGCGCGTCCATGTCGCTCCAGCGCTCCACGAAGGTCAGGCGCAGCGGCTCCTGCACGTCCGTCGACACCTCGTGCGAGATGCAGCCGGGCTCGGCGCGCGAACGCAGCACGTGCTCGGTGCTGATGGCGAGCATGGCCTGCAGGGTGTCCGGCTTGGCCAGCGCGTGTCCGATGACGAGGATCATTTTGCGGCTCCTTCGTGCGAGCGTTGATTCAGGTTCAGCCGAGCACCCGCAGCAGGAAGCGGTTCAGGTCGGCGACTTCTTCCATGCACACCGAGTGCGCCATGGTGTATTCGTGCCATTCGACGGCATAGCCCAGCGCGCCGAGCGCCTCGCGCGTGCGCACGGCCGCCGCATAGGGGACCACCGGGTCCTGCCGGCCGTGGGCGAGGAAAACGGGCGTCTCGTGGTTGGCCGCATGCCGCTCGGCCGCGGTGGTGGCCGCGATCGGCAGGTAACCCGAGAGGCCGACGATGCCGGCCAGCCGCTCGGTGTGGCGCAGGCCAGTCATCAGGGCCATCGCGCAGCCTTGCGAGAAGCCGGCCACCACGATGCGGTCGGCGGCGATGCCGCGGGCCTTCTCGCCTGCGATCACGGCCTCGACGGTCGCCTGCGAGCGGCGCAGGCCGGCTTCGTCTTCCTCAGCCTCGAGGTCGGGCACGACGATGTCGTACCAGGCAGGCATCTGGTAGCCGCCGTTGATGGTCACGGGCATGACGGGCGCGTTGGGGAACACGAAGCGCACCGGCCCCACGGCCGAGAGGTCGAGCTCGCCGGCGATGGGCACGAAATCGTTGCCGTCGGCGCCGAGGCCGTGCATCACGATCACCGTGGCGGTGGGGTTGGGGGCGGTTTCGATCTCGATGGGAGGACGGGACATGGTCGGGCGAAGGTATTCGGGAACTCGGATGCCCGGACCTTAGCGCATCCCGGCCCGGGCCTCCGAAACGGCCGGTAGGCCGACTTGCACATCGTTTCGATGTGCGGCCCTGCCGTTACCTCGAGGGGCGAAACGTTGCTATTCGGCCTTGATGCCGACGGCCTTGACGATCTGCGCATAGCGCTCGTACTCGGCCGACACCTGCGTCTGGAACTGCCGCTGCGGATAGCCCGTGGCCTCGATGCCCTGCGCCGCGAGCTCGGCGCGGGCGGCCGGTGCCTGCACGATGCGCCCGGCCTCCGAGGCGATGGCGTCGAGCACCGGCTGCGGCGTGCGCGCCGGCGCGAACAGGCCGAACCAGGTACCCGAGCGGTAGCCCCTGTAGCTCTCGGCCACGGTCGGCACCTCGGGCAGCAGCGCATGGCGCTTCTCGCCGCTGGTGCCCAGCGCCACCAGCCGGCCGCTGCGGATGTGCGGCAGTGCCGGCCCGACCGCGATGAACATCACGTCGACCTGGCCCGCGATCACGTCCTGCATGCCCAGCGGGCCGCCGCGGTACGGGATGTGGGTGACGTAGATGCCCGCCTTCTGCTTGAGCAGCTCCATGCTGAGCTGCTGCGGGCTGCCGTTGCCGGCCGATGCGTAGTTGATGTGCCCCGGACGGGCCTTCGCCGCGTGCACGAAGTCGGCCACCGTGCGGAAACCCGTCTTCGGGTTGGCGACCAGCACGAAGTCGATCTGGCCGAGCGACACCACCGGCACCAGGTCGCGCCGCGCGTCATAGGGAAGACCGGCCTGGATGTTGGGAAGGATGGTGATGGGGCCGTCCGCCCCCACCAGCAGCGAATAGCCGTCGGGCTGCGCCTTGGCCAGCCCGTCGGCTGCCAGGATGCCCGCCGCGCCGGCGCGGTTGTCGACCACCACCGGCTGCTTCCATTGCTCCGACAGCCGCTGCCCCAGGTAGCGCGCCAGCACGTCGGGCGAGCTTCCGGGCGTGTTCGCCACGGTGATGTGCACCGGCTTCGACGGATAGGCCGCCGCGGCCGTCTGTGCCTGCGCGGTCACGCCCAGCGAAGCACACGCCAGCAGCACGAGGGCGGGTTTCAGCAGCTTCGACAAAGGGGAATGGGCGCGCATGACGAACTTTCGGTTGCAGGGGACAAAGGGCGCGATTCTGTCGCGCCCTCGCCCGCAAGCGAACGACCCATTTGTCAGATGCTTAGGCCGGTTCCGGCATATGCGGCGCCGCGAACCCGGCCAGCTGGCCATAGAAGGCATCGACCTGCTGCTGCGCGCCCTCGCGCATGGCGGCGTTGCGCCGGGCGCAGCTTTCCGCGTCTTCCAGCGCGCCCGCCTCGCCGACCCTGCGCGAAGCGTCCTGCACGAAGCGGCACATCGGGAACCGGCGCTCGCCGAACGCCCGCAGCGTGGCTTCGCCGATGCCGTCGCGCGCCAGCATGTCGGCCAGCACCACGGCGTCTTCTACCGCCATCGCCCCGCCCTGCCCCATGAAGGGCGTGGAGGCATGCGCCGCGTCGCCGATCAGCAGCACGCGGCCCACGTGCCAGGGCAGCGGCGCCTGCACTTCCTCGACCGCCGTGTAGAGCACCTCGGACCCGGCGCCGAGCTGGTCGAGGAACTGCCGCGCGGGCCCGCCGAACTCGGCGAAGCGCTCGCGCATACGCGCGGGCCAGTCCTCCTTCGGATACCAGCGCCCGGCCGGCTCGCTCACCGTGCCGAAGATGTAGAGCCTGTCGTCGCTGATCGGCATGATGCCCAGTCGCTTGCCGATGCCCATCATCATGATCTTGGCGTCCAGCTCGCGCGGCCGCTCGTGCACGCTGCGCCAGACGCCGAAGCCGGTGTAGCGCGGCGCGATGGGGCCGGCGACGGCCTCGCGCAGCTGCGAGCGGATGCCGTCGGCGCCGACGACGAGATCGAAGCACTGCGCCGTGCCATCGGAGAACACGACCTCCGCGCAATCGCTGCCTTCCGGCGATTCGATCTTCGTCACGGTGGTGGCCAGGCGGATCTCCACGCCCAGCGCATCGAGCCGCGCTGCCAGGATGCGATGCATCTCCGCGCGCCTGATGCCCACGATGGGCGCCGCGCCGCCGCTGGAGCGCGGATAGAACACGTCGACGATGGGCTCGCCGTGCTGGTCGAGGTAGACGTTGCGGCCGTCCTCGATGGCGAAGCCCGCCTGCAGGATCTCCGGCAGCACCCCGACCCGGCGCAGCGCCTCCAGCCCGTTGCCGTAGATGAAGATCCCCGAGCTCTGGAAACGCCACTCGCCCTGCTTCTCGACCAGCGTGACGCGAAAGCCCCGGTCGGCCAGCGCGATGGCGGCCGAGCAGCCCGCGATGCCCGCGCCGACGATCAATACCCGTGCCGCCTGCATCATCGCGTCACCTCGCCACCGCACACATCGGCCAGCGCTTCGCAGACACGGGCGATGTTCGACCCGTTGAGCCCCGCGACGCAGATGCGCCCCGACCCCACCACGTAGACCCCGTGGCGCGACTGCAGCGCCGCGATCTGCCCGGCCGACAGCCCCGAGTAGCTGAACATGCCGTTCTGCTCGACGAGAAAGCCGAAGTCCCGCCCGGGCAGGGCCTCGCCCAGCATGCGGTGCAGGCCCGTGCGCATCGCGCGCATGCGCTCTCGCATGGCGTTCAGCTCCGCGCGCCACTGCGCGTTCCAGGCTGCATTCGAAAGCACGGCCTCGACCAGCGCAGCCCCTTGTGCCGGCGGGCACGAATAGCTGCGCCGGATCGCCAGCTTGAGCTGCCCCAGCAGCCGCCCCTGGTCCGCCGATGGCGCATGCACGGCCAGCGCGCCCACGCGCTCGCCGTACAGCGAGAAGATCTTCGAGAACGAACTCGCCACGAGGCAGGCGATGCCGCGCCGCACGCATTCGCGCACCGCCCATGCGTCCTCGTCCACGCAGTGCGCGAAGCCCTGGTAGGCCATGTCGAAGAAAGGCAGCAGGCCGCGCTGTTCGATCACGTCGAGCAGTGCCCGCCACTCGGCCTGCGACGGATCGACGCCGGTCGGGTTGTGGCAGCACGGGTGCAGCAGCACCACGCTGCCGGCCTGCAGCTTCCGCAGCGCGGCGACGGCACCGTCGAGGTCGAAGCGCCCCGTCGACTTCGCGTAGTACGGATAGCTTTCGACGCGGAATCCCGCGCCGGCGAAGATGGCCGCGTGGTTGGCCCAGGTCGGGTCGGGCATCCAGATCGCTGCATCGGGCAGCACGCCCTTCAGGAAATCGGCGCCGACCTTCAGCGCGCCGGTGCCCGCGACGGTCTGCACCACCACGACGTTTCCGACGTTCCCGCCGAAGACCAGTTCGCGTACGGCATGGCGGTAGGCCTCGCCTCCCTCGGTCGGCAGGTAGACGCTGGGGCCTCGCGCCCCCGCGCCCGCTTCACGCGCGGCCCGCACCGATTCGAGCACCGGCACCTGCCCCGCTTCGTCGCAGTAGATGCCGATGCCGAGATTGACCTTGTCGGGTCGTGGGTCGGCCTTGTAGGTCTCGAACAGGCCGAGGATGGGGTCGTCGGCGTACGCCGGCAGTCGATCGAACACAGGAACTCCAGGAGAAAGAAAAAGAGGCAGCCTCAGAGCTGCGTGCGCACCGACCACAGCTCGGGAAAGAAGCGGTGGTCGACCACGCTGCGCAGCCATCCCACGCCGGCCGAGCCGCCCGTGCCGGGCTTGAAGCCCAGGATGCGCTCCACCGACACGAAGTGCCGCCAGCGGTACTGCGAGAACACGTCGGCGATGTCCATCAGCGCCTCGCCGAGGCGGTAGAGCTCGTTCTCGGGCGTCGGGTCGCCGTACACCCACAGCCAGGCAGCCTCCACGCCGGGGTTCGTCACGTAGGGCGCGGACCAGTCGCGCGACAGCGCCTCGGGCGGCACAGTGATGTCGCGGCGGTGCAGCAACGCGAGCACGTCGTCGTAGAGGCTCGGCGAGTTCAGAGCCCGCTCGATCCAGGGCCACACGTCGGGGTTGTTGGCATGCGCCCGCGCCAGCGGCACCGACTTGTTGCCGAGGATGAACTCCACGTGCCGGTACATGTACGACTGCTGCCCCGAGGCGATGCCCAGCGTGTTGCGGAACTGGTTGAACTCGTGCGGCGTGATGGTCGAGAGCACGTCCCAGGTCTTGCCGAGGAATTCCAGCAGCGCCTTCACGCGCGGCGCCAGCTGCAGCGCGCCGGCCACGTCGTCGGCCCGCACGCGCGCCTGCATGTTGGCCAGCTCGTAGTGGATGGCCTTGAAGGTGAGCTCCTTGCAGTGCGTGATGCACATGAAGACCATCTCGTCGTGGCCTTCGCTGCGCATGTGCTGCAGGCTCAGCAGCAGGTCGTTGCGCTGGTGCTCCAGGTAGGGGTTGCTGGTGCCCTCGAAGGCGGTCAGCGGTTCGCCGTCGGTGTCGCGCACGGTCGTGGCGCGCTGCGTGTTGTCGCCGGTGGCGATGGGCTTCACCAGCGACAGCTCGAGCGCGGGGTTGCGGACTTCGGGAACGACTCTCTTGCGTGGGGTGGTGGCCATGCGCCGATTGTTCGGCGCGTGCGCGGCGGCCTCAACCTCCGGCAGGCCGGATTTGGGCACCGGGCGTACGGGGAAGCGGATTCAGTCCGCTTCGGCCCGGCGCGCGTACGCGCTGGGCGTCATGCCCGTCCAGCGCTGGAAGGCGCGCGAGAATGCCTTCTCCGACTCGTAGCCGACCGCCTCGGCCACCTGGTGCAGGCTCAGCTGCCGGTTCTTGAGCTTCTCGGCCGCCAGCGTCATGCGGTAGGAGCCCAGGTAGTGCATGGGCGTCACGCCCACCAGCGCGCGGAAGCGTTCGCTGAAGACGGTGCGCGACAGGTAGCTGGCCTGCGCCAGCGAGGCGACCGACCACGGGTGCCCCGGCTTCTCGTGCATCAGCGAGATCGCGCGGGCGATGCTCTCGTCGTCCAGCCCGCGCAGGCTGCCGAACCTGCCGCCGTGCTCCTGCGCCTGCGGCTGGGCGTAGAGGTGCTCGCAGAGGATGTGCACCAGCAGCAGGTCGGCCATGCGCGCCGCCGACAGCTGCCAGCCCGGGCGCTGGGCGACGGTCTCGTTCACCAGCGATTCCATGGCTTGCGCGAGCGAGGCGGTGGTGGGAATCTGCGCCTGCCGCAGCACGATCAGCGGCGGCAGGCTGCCGATGATCGAGCCCAGCCCCTGAGCGGGCATCCACAGGTGCAGCGAGAAGAGCTCGGTGGCCGGGCCGCCCCCGCCGTGCGAGAAAACGATGGGATGGTCGCCGTGCCGGCCAACCGAGTGCGCCTCGATCAGCGTGCGGAACGGCATCGGCTCCAGCCCCGGCGCCGACGACACGGTGTGCGCCCCGCCCTGCGGCAGCATCGCGATGTCGTGCGGCGCGACCTGCACCGGCTCGGCGCCGTCCACCGCGATCCAGTACGGCGCGCCGGTGCACATGCGGATCAGCGGGCCGGCGACGCCGCTCGAGTGCAGCGACCATGGGGCGGACAGCGAGAAGCGCGCGGTCACGGCCCTTTCGGACCTGTACGTCGCAAGCACATGGCTGAGTACGTCGCCGTCCCGCTCTGTGTCCATGCTGTTCGTGCCGCCCGGTGGTCTGTCTGTCTCGGAGATGGCGGCGATTATCTGGCATGCCAGGCGGGCGATTCGGCCGCCCGCTACCCATGGCGCCCCGGGATGCAACACAATGGCGTTTCGCAAGAAGACCGCATGAAGACAACGCCCTCGCACCCGAAGCCCCCGCGCGCCGCCCCGTTCGACAGCGAAACGCTGCTGCGCGAGAGCGGCCTGCGCGTGACGCGCGCCGCCCAGACCGTGCTCGAGCTCATCGAGCACAGCTCGCAACCCCTGACGCACGAGGAAGTGGCCGCCGCCTACACCGCCACCGCCGGCGAGGCGCCCGACCGGGTGACGGTCTATCGCGTGCTCGACCGCCTGGTGGAGGCTGGCCTGTGCGACCGCCGCGTGGGCGCCGACCGCGTCAACCGCTTCTCGCGCCACGTGGAAGCCGAGTCGGGCAACACCTTCGAATGCGACCAGTGCCACAAGGTGCTGGCGCTGCCCTCCGACCCGGAGCTGCCGAAGGTGATGGGTCGGCTGGGCCGCGCGCTGCGCAAGCAGGGCATCGACACCCGCCACACCGCCCTCACCCTTCACGGCACCTGCGGCGACTGCGCAAGGTAGCCGCGCCTACACGTTCCAGGACGGGAACGGATCCGGGAAGTTCTGCCACCACGAGGCGCCGAAGCGCATCTCGTCTTCCGTGAGCAGGCAGGCGTCGAGTTGGGCGCGCAGGGCGTCCTCGTCCATGCCGATGCCGATCAGCACCAGCTCCTGTCGGGCATCTCCGGTGGCCGGGTCCCAGTTCTTGCGGATGAGTTCCAGCGCATCCGGATCGGTCGGCCAGTGCTCGCGCGGCACCGCCGCCCACCAGAAACCCGCCGCGCCGTAGCGGCATGCGCCGCCGGCCTGCGACCACGAGCCTGCGCGCGTGGCACGGCTGGCGAGCCAGAAGAAGCCCTTGGAGCGCACCACACCCTCCCATTCGCTCTGCACCAGCTTCCAGAAGCGCATCGGGTGAAACGGCAGCCGCGAGCGGTAGACGAAGCTGCGGATGCCGTATTCCTCGCTTTCGGGCACGTGCTCGCCGCGCAGTTCGGCCAGCCAGCCGGGCGCCTGCTCGGCCTGCTCGAAGTCGAAGAGGCCGGTGTCGAGCACGCGGTCGAGCGCGACGCGGCCGAATTCAGACACCTCGATGCGCGCTCGCGGGTTCAGGCTGCGCAATATCGCCATCAGCCGCTCGCGCTCCTCGGGCGAGACGAGGTCTGTCTTGTTCACCACCAGCACGTCGCAGAACTCGATCTGCTCGATCAGCAGGTCCACCACGGTGCGGGTGTCCTCGTCGCCGAGCGACTGTCCGCGCTGGCCGAGGCTGTCGGGCGAGCCGTAGTCGCGCAGGAAGTTGAAGGCGTCGACCACCGTCACCATGGTGTCGAGCCGCGCCACGTCGGACAGGCTCTTGCCGTCCTCGCCCGCGAAAGTGAAGGTCTCGGCCACCGGCAGCGGCTCCGAGATGCCGGTGGACTCGATCACGAGCTGGTCGAAGCGCTTTTCCTTCGCGAGGCGCCTGACCTCGAGCAGCAGGTCTTCGCGCAGGGTGCAGCAGATGCAGCCGTTGCTCATCTCCACCAGCTTCTCGTCCGTGCGTGAGAGCTCGGCGCCGCCGTCGCGCACCAGCGCGGCGTCGATGTTGACCTCGCTCATGTCGTTGACGATGACGGCGACGCGCCGGCCTTCGCGGTTGTGGAGGATGTGGTTCAGCAGCGTCGTCTTGCCGGCGCCGAGAAAGCCGGAGAGCACGGTGACGGGGAGGCGGTCGGCCATGGGAGGAGGCTCCATATATGCAACAGGATTGCATTATATGAATCCAATGCAACTGCGTTGCATTTGTTGCGATGCCGGGCCTTGGCCTACCATCGGCGGCATGACCGCCCGCTCCGATTTCTCCGCCTTCGTCGCGCCGCCGCCTTCCGGCGAGTCCCATGCCGCGGCGGTCGACGCCGCCTCGGCCTGCCTCGACCGCTTCACCGCCACATTCAACGCATCGGACACCCGCGGCATGGACGCCGAGCTGCACTTTCCGCACGTGATGCTGTCGGGCGCGCAGCGGCTCGACTGGGTCGGCCCGGGCCAGCACCCGCCCGGCTTCTTCGAGGCACTGAAGGCCACCGGCTGGGCGCGCACGCAGTACGAGAAGAAGGAGCCGGTGCTGGCGGGCAACGACAAGGTCCATTTCGTCGTGACCTACACGCGGCGCGACGCGGCGGACGCCGTGCTCAGCACGCACGTCAACCTGTGGATCGTCGTGAGGACCGGCGAGCGCTGGGGCATCTCGCTGCGCTCCTACTGAAGGAAAAGACTCTCCATGCAACTCGTCTGGCCCTCGCGGGAACATCTTTCCAGCTACATCGCCACGCTCGAGCGCGGCTGGTCGCCCAACAACCTTCGGCCCGAGGCGGGCCGGGAAGACCTTGCACGGATCCACGCCGACCCCGAAAGCTTTCTGGCCAGCCTCGTCGACCCCGAGGCCAAGGGCCCGCCCGTCGCGCTGCCCGACGGCGACACCGTGCCCCGCCTGCCGGGCTACCGGCGCTGGATGTGGGACGGCGAGTTCTGCGGCAGCATCCAGCTGCGCTGGCAGCCGGGCACCAGCGCCCTGCCCGACTACTGCCTCGGCCACATCGGCTACGCCGTGGTGCCGTGGAAGAGCGGCCGGGGCTACGCCAAGGCCGCGTTGCGCGCCCTGCTGCCCGAGGCGCGCGCCAGGGGCCTCGACCACGTCGACATCACGACCGACCCGGGCAACATCGCCTCGCAGCAGGTGATCCGTGCCAACGGCGGCGTGCTGGTCGAGGAATTCGTCAAGCTGCCCGGGCTCGGCGGCACGCCGGAACTGCGCTTTCGCATCGACGTGCGGGCGCTGCGGTAGCGCTACATCTCGAAGGCCGCGACCTGCCGGCCGTCGATGTCGGTGAAGCCGTACTCGCGCGCAAGGTCGGCCACCCGGAGCACCTCGCCGCTCCTGTCCATCACCTTCGGGTCGCCGGCCAGTGCCGCGACGGCCCGCCCCAGGTAGCGCGGCGACTCGGTGCGCGACAGCGCGGGCCGCTCCTGCCAGTGCGCCTCGTCGGTCTTGTGGCCGGCCAGCACGAACTCGGTGCGCATCCAGCCGGGAGAGACGGCCACCGATGCCACGCCATGCGGCTTCAGGTCCTGCGCCATGCCGAAGGCCAGCCGCGTCATCGACGCCTTGGCCAGGTCGTAGAAGAGGCTGCCGCGCAGGTAGTGGCCGCGGTCCCAGAAGGTGGTGGTGACGATCAGGCCCTTCTTCCGCCGCACCATCAGCGGCGCGGCGCAGCGGCTGGCCACGAGGTGGTTGCGCACGCCGCGGTCGAACATCGAGTCCCAGTTGGCGAGCGGATGCTCCCAGAACGGCGCCTCGAACACGCCGTTGAAGGTCTCGTGGCCGCCCCAGGCGTTGTTCACGAGCAGGTCGACGCGGCCGGCCTCGCGCTCCACCCGGGCGAAGAGCGCGGCGACCTCCTCCTCGTTCGTGTGGTCGCAGCGCACCGCGATGCCGCGCCCGCCCATGCGCGTGACCTCGTCCGCCGTGTCGTCGATGCTGCCGGGCACCGTCGCCATGTCGGAAAGTGCCAGCAGCTGGCCGTAGGTGTCGGCGGGCCGCTCGCGCGTGCTGCGCCCGGTGACGTACACGGTGGCGCCCGCCGCGCCCAGCTCCACTGCAATGCCGCGTCCCGCGCCGCGGCTCGCGCCGGTCACAACCGCCACGCAGTCCTTCAGCGGGCGGCCTGCCGTGTTTTCTTCATTGTTCATCCTGTTCGTTCCTTTGATCCGTTGGCCTCGGAGCGGATGAAGATAGCCAGCGCTCAACCCGCCGTATTGGAAGAACCCGAAACCGCCTGATCGAGGAACTCGGTCGGCGTGACGCCGCACAGCGCGCGGAACTCGTTGACCAGGTGCGACTGGTCGTAGAAGCCGCCCTCCAGCGCCACCTCGGCCCAGGCGGGCGAGGACTGCAGGCGCAGCGCCCGCAGGCAGCCGTGCATGCGCGCGAGCCGGCTCCAGGCGCGCGGCGAGAGCCCCACATGGGCATGGAAGAGCTGCTGCAGGCGCCGTTCGCCGACACCGACGGCAGCCGCCACCTCGCGCAACGGACGCCGCCCGCCCGAGTCGGCGATGAGCTGCGCGGCATGCATGGCACCGGCGTTGCCGGCACTGCCCCCCGGATTGCCGTCGCGAAGCCTGCACTGCAGCACGGCCTGCAGCAGCGCTACCCGCGCCGCGTCGTCCTGCTCATCGAGCATGCGTTCGAGCAGTTCCGCGCCTTCGCCATGCCAGAGCGCATCGAGATGCACGGCCGTGCCGCCGATCTCCCCGGCCGGCAGCCCCAGCAGCGCGGCGGCGGCACCGGGGCGGAGGGTGACGGAGAGGCCTTCCACCTTCCGCCGCATGCGCACCACGACCGGCGTGGTCGAGGCACCGATGGCCTCCACCGCCTGCCCCGGCTCGTCACCGACGGAGGGCGCATCGCCGAAGTTGAAGACCAGCCGCACGGCGCCGTCAGGCAAGACGCGCTCGTGCACCTCGTGGCCGTCGGCGAAGCTCTCTCGGTACAGCATGACGTGCGAGACATGCCCGCGCAGCGCGGCCTCGACCGGAAACGCGCGCAGCGTGCCGGCAGGCACGCCCGATTCCGGCCCGTGCAAGGGGTCGTCGTCGAGCCGGAGGAAGAGGCGTTCGGCCATGGGTACGGATTGTGTTGAAAAACCCGCCCGGGCATGGCCGAAAATCGGCCGCCTCGCCTGTCCGAATCGAATGCCTTCCGCCCTGCCCGTTCTCTATTCGTTCCGTCGCTGCCCCTATGCGATGCGCGCCCGCCTCGCGCTGGTCGCCGCCGGCCAGCGCTGCGAGCTGCGCGAGGTGGTGCTGCGCAACAAGCCCGCCGAGATGCTCGCGGCCTCACCCAAGGGCACGGTGCCCGTGCTGCTCGCGGAAGACGGCACGGTGCTGGAGCAGAGCCTCGACGTGATGCTGTGGGCCCTGCGCCGCGACGACCCGCTGCGCTGGCTGCAGCCCGCCAACGGCACGCTGCAGGACATGCTCGCGCTGGTCGCGACGTGCGACGACGAGTTCAAGCCCCAGCTCGACCGCTACAAGTACCCCGAGCGCCACGCGGACGGCGGCGAGACCGCTCGCGAGCGCGGTGCCGCCTTCCTGCGCGATCTGGAAGCCAGGCTGGCCCGCTCGCCGCAGCTGGCCGCCTCGCACGCGACACTGGCCGACGCCGCCGTCATGCCCTTCGTGCGCCAGTTCGCGATGGTCGATCGGGCATGGTTCGACTCGCAGCCGTGGCCGCGCCTGCAGGCCTGGCTCTCGGGCTGGACCGCCTCCGGGATCTTCGAGCGCGCGATGCACAAGTACGCGCCCTGGAAGTCCGGCGAGACCGGCGTCGACTTTCCGCCTTCGCCTTAGCCGGCCATCGCCGCCGCAGAGGCCCGCTGGATGCATTCGACGAAATGCTGCGCGGCCGGCGTCAGCAGTTGCCCGCGGCGCTTGATCACGCTCACGCTGAGCATCGGAAGCTCCTCCTCGATCTCCACGCGGCGGATGCCGTGGCGCTTGAAGGTCAGCGTGGCCAGCGGCTCGACGAACAGGCCGACCAGGTCCATCTGCCCGACCAGCGCCAGCGCCACCGTGACCGACTGCCCCTGTATCACCCTCGCCGGCGGCGGCAAGCCCAGCGGCAGCAGCGGCGACACGGCCTCCCGGCCGCTGAAGTGGTCGTCGCCCGGAAGAATCCACTCGGCCTTGTAGAGCTCGCGGATCGAGCGGCTGCCGCGCAGCGGATGGCGCTCGCGCATGCCCACCACCAGCTTCACCGGAAAGAGCTCCATCGCCTCGAACTGCGGGTCGAGCCGGCCCGGCACCACGTGCGCCACCGCGAAGTCGAGCGAGCCTTCGCGCAGGCGCGCCAGCATCCAGGGCAGCACGGTTTCGCTGAACTGCACGTCGACCGCCGGCAGGCGCGCGTGGAAGTCCTTGAAGGCGGCCGGCAGCACCGTGAGCGCAAACGAGGTGCTGACGGCCAGCGCCACCTTGCCGGTGAGGCCGTCGCGGATCTGCGCGATCTCGTCGCGGGCGCGCTGCATGTCGGCCAGCAGCAGCCGTGCGCGCGGCGCGAAGGCCTTGCCGAACTCGGTGAGCTGCACGCCCTTGACGCTGCGCTCCACCAGCGGCGCGCCGACCTCGCGCTCCAGCTCGCGCACGATCTTGGTGACGGCCGGCTGCGAGATGCCCAGCACGCGCGCGGCGGCGCGGATGCTCAACTGCTCGACCACGGCCACGAAGGCATGCAGCTGGTTGGGTTTCATGAAAACAAAAAGTTATCTTCGACGCCCAATTATTGTCTTTTCATGACAGCGGCGAATCTCTAGCATCCGGCGCGGCCAAGGCGTAGACCTTCGACCGACATTCCGAAAAGCAAGCCAACACTGGAGACACATGAGCACCCCAAGCACCCGGCCCGCGCCGTCCTCTTCTCCCGCGCGCCGCCGCCAGACCATCGTGGCCACCACCATCGGCAACGGGCTGGAGTTCTTCGACTTCACCGTCTACGGCTTCCTGGCGCTCGTGATCGGCAAGCTGTTCTTCCCGACCTTCAGTTCCTACGGCCAGCTACTGCTGACAGTGGCCAGCTTCGGCGTGGGCTTCATCATGCGACCGCTGGGCGGCATCGTCATCGGCGCGTATGCCGACCGCGCGGGCCGCAAGAAGGCCATGACGCTCACCATCTTCCTGATGGCGCTGGGCTGCGCGCTCATCGCCTTCACGCCCACCTATGCCTCCATCGGCGTCGCGGCGCCGATCGTCATCGTGCTGGCACGGCTCATCCAGGGCTTCTCGGCCGGCGGCGAGGTCGGCGCATCGACCACGCTGCTGGTGGAGCACGCCACGCCGGCCAACCGCGGCTACATGGCGAGCTGGCAGTTCGCCAGCCAGGGCCTGGGCGTGATGCTCGGCGCCGTCGTGGTGGGCCTGCTGACCTTCACGCTGTCGACGGAATCGATGCAGAGCTGGGGCTGGCGCGTGCCCTTCGTCATCGGCATGCTGATCGCGCCGGTGGGCATGTACATCCGCCGCCACCTCGAGGAGTCGCTGCACGTCTCGCCCGAGCAGGCCGCCGCGCCGCGCGAGAGCAGCCTGAAGATCGTCTGCACGCAGCACGGCAAGACGGTGCTGGCCGCCATCCTCACGCTGGTAGGCGGCACCACGGCCGCGTATGTCGTGACCTTCTACATGCCGACCTACGCCGTGCGCGAGCTCGGCTTCACGCCGTCGGTGGCGCTCTTCGGCGCAGCGCTCACCGGGCTGATCTCGTTCGCCTTCGCGCCCTTCGTCGGCAAGCTGTCGGACGTGGTGGGCCGCAAGACGCTGATCGTGTGGAGCCGCATCGCGCTGGCGGTGCTGATCTACCCGGGCTTCCTCTGGCTCAACGCCTCGCCCACGCCCACGGTGCTGTTCGTGGTGCTCGGCGTGTTCAGCTTCGGCCTGGTGGTGCAGACGGTGCCCGGCATCACGATGCTGCCCGAGATGTTCCCGAAGGCCGTGCGCGCCAGCGGCATGTCGCTGGTGTACAGCGTGGGCGTGGCGCTGTTCGGCGGCTTCGCGCCCTTCATCAGCACCTGGCTGCTCAACGCCACGGGCAGCAAGCTCGCGCCGGCCTGGTACCTGGTGGCGATGACGGTGGTCTCGCTGCTGGGCCTGATCTGGCTGCGCGACCATACGGGCCGCGACATCGACGCCGCGGACGCCCACGCCGCATCGGCCTGACGATCTTCCCCATCATTCCAAGCACAGGAGTCCCCACCTCATGCAAGCACAAGCCACCGCAGCAACGCGGTTCTTCTCGGGCACCTACGTCGAGGCCCGCGCCAAGTTCCTCGAAGCCGCCGCGCAGCGCGGCGCGGCCGTCGAATCGTTCGTGCTGGAAGCGCACCGCGGCGCACTCGGCGAAGAACTGGCCACCGACGTCGCGCTGATCGGCGCCATCGACGCGAAGAAGGTGCTGCTCGTGAGCTCCGGCACGCACGGCCCCGAAGGCTTCTGCGGCTCGGGCACGCAGGTCGCCACGCTCAACGACGCGGACCTGCTCTCGCGCCTGGAACAGGCCGGCGTCTCGCTGCTGCTGGTGCACGCGGTCAACCCGCACGGCTTTTCGCACCTGCACCGCACGAACGAAGACAACATCGACCTGAACCGCAACCACATCGACTTCGGCGCCCCGCTGCCGGTGAACGCCGAATACGCCGATGTCGAGCCGCTGGTGCTGCCCGCGACCTGGCCGCCGACACCCGCCGACGAAGCGGCCGTGGCAGCCTACGTGGCAAAGCACGGCATGCGCGCCTTCCGCGCCGCCGTGACGCGTGGCCAGTACACCTCGCCCGACGGCCTGTTCTACGGCGGCACCGCGCCCTCGTGGAGCAACAGGACCATCCGCAAGATCCTGCGCAAGTACGCCGCCTCTGCCACGCACCTCGGCTGGATCGACGTGCACACGGGCCTGGGCCCCTACGGCCACGGCGAGAAGATCTACCCCGGCCGCAACACGCCCGAAGACCTGGCACGGGCCCACGACTGGTGGGGCGCCGACGTGTTCGCGCCCTTCGCCGGCGACTCGGCCTCGGCCGACGTGTCGGGCCCGGTGATCTCGACCGCATACGACGAATGCCCGAACGCGAAGATCGCGCCGATGGGCCTCGAGTTCGGCACGCTGCCCGACCTGGAAGTGCTCGATCGCCTGCGCGCCGACACCTGGCTGCGCCGCCACCCCGAGGCGCCGGAAGCGCAGAAGCGCGAGATCCGCACGCGGCTGCGCGACGGCTTCTACTGCGACAACGACGAGTGGAAGGGAATGATCCTGGGGCAGACGCGCGTCGTGCTGCTGCAGACGCTGCAGGGACTGCGCAAGGCCTGACGAATCAGAGAGCCGGGCTTCGCCTCAGCCGAAGTCGGGAGCCCGCTTCTCGCGCAGCGAGGCGACGCCCTCGCGCACGTCGGCGCCCGCGAAGCCCATGAATTCGAGCGCCAGCGATGCGTCGAAGGTCGGACCGGCCTGGCGCAGCCAGTTGTTCAGCGCGTACTTGGTGAAGCGGATGGCGCTCTGGCTGCCGGCCGCGAGCCGGTCGGCCACCTCGTAGGCGCGCGGCAAGAGCTCCGCCTCTTCCACCGCGAGCGACACGAGGCCGATGCGCTCGGCCTCCTCGCCGCTCACCGGCTCGCACAGCAGCAGGTGGTACTTGGCCTTGGCCATGCCGCACAGGAGCGGCCAGACGATGGCCGCATGGTCGCCCGCCGCCACGCCCAGGCGGGTGTGGCCGTCGACGATCTTCGCGTTCTTCGTGGCGATGGAGATGTCGGCGAGCAGCCCCGCCACCAGCCCCGCGCCCACCGCCGGGCCGTGCATGGCGCTCACGATGGGCTTGTCGCAGTTGATGATGTTGTAGACGAGGTCGCGCGCCTCGCGCCACACGCGCTGGCGCACCGCGTCGTCGGTGGTCATGTCCTGCACCATGGCCAGGTCGCCGCCGCCCGAGAAGCCCAGCCCCTCGCCCCGCAGCACCGCGCAGCGCACGCTGTCGTCGGCCGACACGTCGCGCCAGATTTCGGCGAGTTCGCGATGGCCGTCATGGCCCGCCGTGGGCAGCTTGCCGTTGGCCGCCAGCATCCGGATGTCGAGCACCGCGCCGTTCGCTCCGCGGCGCTCGATGGCGAGGGTCTTGTAGCGGGCGGCGTAGTCCATGGCGGGGGCTCTTTCGGTTGTTCGGCTACTTTCTTGCCGCCACTTCCCGGCAGCGCTGCACGTTTGCGTCGAAGCGCGAGGCCAGGCCCGGTTCGCACTCGTCGGAAGGGGCTAGCCTGCACATGCCGACCACAGCGTAGTCCATCACCGCCGCCGTGCACATGGGGTATGCGGCAAGCTCGGGATTGGCCTTGCTCTTGAAGCCCCAGCGCTCCGAGAACTGCACCGTGCGGACCATCGCGCCGTGGAAGAAGCTGCGGTCCTTGGCGGCGATGGCGGCCTCCATGCGGGGCAGCTCCTCGTTCAGGTAGCCGACCGAGTCGAGCGGAAAGCCCGACGGGTCCTGCTGTGCGGTGGCGAAGGATGCGGCGAGCACGAGGGGCAAGGCCGCGAGGGCGCGCAGAGCAAGAGACGGTGCGCGGCGTTGGGAGATGCGGTGAAGGTGCATGGCCTCGAATTCTGCAACGTTTTGAAGCATTTCTGAACCAGTCGCGATGCGCAGGCACCACGCCGTCCGGCTTTGCTAGCGGCCCTTCTTCTGCTTGTCGTACTTGCGCCAGTACTGGAATTCATCCTCGTGCACCTCGAGGTCGATCTCCGAGATGCGCGACTGCAGCCGCTCCTGCACCTCGGCCACCGCCCGGTTGTAGACCAGCGGCCCGATCTCCTCGAGGAAGAAGCCGAGCAGCGCGCCGGCCGCGATGTTGCCGATGGGCTCTTCCATGTTCTCGCGGAAATAGCGTTCGATGGAGGTGATGGCCTGCTGGCGCGCTTCCTTCGGGATCTCGATGGTCATGGGTCTTCCTTCCTCGGGAGGTTCGGGCCGTCGATTGTGCCGGCCACCTTTCGTGCCCTTGGTTTCGTGCCCTTGGCGCCCTTCGCTACCATGCGCGCTCACAACAACACCACACCGGAGACACACACCATGAAGTTCCGCCCCGCCGCGCTCGCGGCCCTTGCCATCACGGCACTCGCCGGCTGCACGAACCTCACCCCCACCGTGCCCCAGCGCCAGCTGATGCTGGTCGCCAACGACGAGAAGCAGTCGTGGAACGACGCCGGCGCGGTGATCCTCGGCCCGATGGGGCACGACACGGTGCAGGTGCTGGACATCGGCACCGATCCGCTGGCGCCCAAGGTGCTCGGCACGCTGCAGCTGGACAACACCATCGCCGGCCCGCCGACCAACCTCGCGATCACGCCCGGCGAGACGCTGGCGCTGGTCGCCAACTCGCTCAACGTGGTCGAGGAGAACGGCGCGCGCAAGCAGGTGCCCGACAACCGGCTCTTCGTGATCGACCTGACCACCACGCCGCCCAAGCTGCTCGACACGCTCCAGGTCGGCAAGCAGCCCTCGGGCCTGTCGATCAACCGCACGGGCGACCTGGCACTGGTGGCCAACCGCGCCGACAACTCGGTGAGCGTGCTGCGCATCTCGGGCAAGAAGGTGACGCTGGTCGACACCGTGGCCATGGGCGACTCGGTGGCGCACGTGCGCTTCACGCCCGACGGCAAGCGCGCACTGGCGGCCAAGTTCCCGAGCCACAAGATCGCGCTGCTCGAGGTGAACGGCGAGAAGGTCAGCTACAACAAGGTCGACCTCGCCGCCGGCCTGTGGCCCTACAACGTCGACGTGACGCCCGACGGCAAGCTCGCACTCACCGCCGACAACGGCAACTCGGGCGCCTCCGACGGCCAGGTCGACACGGTCAGCGTGATCGACATGGAAGCGGCGCCGCCGCGCGTGATCGACAAGGTGGTCGTCGGTGACGGCCCCGAGGGCCTGGCCGTGAGCCCGACCGGCCGGCATGCGGTGGCGGTGATCCTGCGCGGCAGCAACGCGGCGAAGAACGCCTACTTCTACAACCGCAACGGCTCGGTGGTGCTGCTGAAGATCGACGGCAAGAAGGTCACGCGCGCCAACGAGGTGGTGGTGCGCGGGCTGCCCGAAGGCGCGGTGTGGAGCGCCGACGGGAAGTACCTGTACGTGGGGAATTTCATCGATCAGGACATCACGATCCTGCGGCTCGATGGAGACACGCTGGTGCCGACGGGCAAGTCGTTCCAGCTGCAGGGCCATCCGGCTGCGATGCGCGGGAAAATGACGCACTGACCGACCAGCACTCCTGCGAAAGAACGAAGACCTATGGCGCAACCCAAACGACCTCTCCGCGCGCTCGAACGCGGCATCCTCTGCCTCGTGATCGGCGTCGCAGTCCTGCTGGGGCCGCGTTTCCTGCAGGGCACGCGCTGGTTCGAGATGGTGGCGGGGGCCTATCTGGTGGGCTGGTTCGCGGTGGTGCTGGGCGTGGCGCTGGTCGTGGTCGAGCTGGTGAAGCTCGGCAGATCGCGCCGGCAATAAAAAAACCCGCCTCGCGGCGGGTTTCGTCGGCAATCGGCAGGCGCGCGTCAGGCCTTCTTGCCGCGCATCTTGCCGACCAGTTCCACCACCGCCAGCACGATGGCACCGGCCACGATGCCCACGCCGGCATTCACGCCCATCGAACCCAGCGTACCGAACACGCCGCCCGTGGCCTTGGCCCAGTCTTCGACCGCGTGGCCAAGTGCCGGCACGCCGTGCACCAGGATGCCGCCGCCCACGAGGAACATCGCGGCCGTGCCGGCCACCGACAGCGCCTTCATGAGCCAGGGCGCTGCCGCCAGGATGCCGCGGCCCAGCGCCCGTGCGCCCGCGCTGGCACGCTGGCTCAGGTAGAGGCCCGCGTCGTCGAGCTTCACGATGCCGGCCACGAGGCCGTAAACGCCGATGGTCATGATGAGCGCGATGCCGACGAGCACGCTCAGCTGCGTCGTGAAAGGCTGGCCCTGCACGGTGCCCAGCGTGATGGCGATGATTTCGGCCGAGAGGATGAAGTCGGTGCGCACCGCGCCCTTGATCTTGTCCTTCTCGACAGCCACCACGTCGACAGAGGCGTCGGCCACGGCCTTCTCGTGGCGCTGGGTGTCGGCGTCGTGCTCCTTCTTGTGCAGGAACTTGTGGGCGAGCTTTTCGGCGCCCTCGAAGCACAGGAAGGCGCCGCCGATCATCAGCAGCGGCGTGACCAACCAGGGCAGCCAGGTGCCGATGGCCAGCGCGGCGGGCACGAGGATCGCCTTGTTGATGAAGGAGCCCTTGCACACGGCCCACACCACCGGAATCTCGCGCTCCGCCTTGACACCCGTGACCTGCTGAGCGTTGAGCGCGAGGTCGTCGCCCAGCACGCCGGCTGTCTTCTTGGCGGCTACCTTGGTAAGGACCGATACGTCGTCGAGGACGGTCGCGATGTCGTCGAGCAGCAGGAGCAGGCTGGAGGCCATTGGCAGGATTCAGGCTGAAAAAGAAGCGGCGAGCTTATCCGCAGCCGCTGCCCGCCCCGTCAATACCCGTACGGGGGCGCTCCCCGAACAAGCGCTGGAGCGGGTCCGGGAGCGGTTCAGAGAGCGCCGAGCGCGATGACGAGCACTGCCGCCAGCGAGGCACCGAACAGCGCCAGGCCCACGCGACGGCGGCGATGCGTGAGCATCCACAGCGCCACGCCCGAGATCGACAGGAAGATCAGGCTGCCGGCCAGCGTGTCGACCAGCAGGATCCACGGCAGCGGCATGGCGCCGCCCTTGTGCATGTTGGTGAGCGTGGCCACGATGCCGTTGTGCGTGGTGGTGACGCCCACCGAGCGGTTGCCCTGCCAGTACTCGGCCTGCACGATCTCGTTGGGGCCGCCGAAGTTGAACACCCAGTGCGCGGGCTGCGTGAGGGCCGGAGCGCTCTTGTCGCTCTTGTCGGCCCAAGCGACGGGCTTGGAGGGCTCGATGCGGCTGGAGTTGGGCGGGCCGCTCATGCGCAGCGCCTCCTGCAGCCAGCGGCTCATGGCCTCGGGCGTTTCCGGCACCGGGTCGGGCAGCGCGAGCTGGGCGCGCGTGCGCTCCTGGGCCTGCGGCAGCTTCATCACGTTGCGGTGATTGAGCCAGATGCCGCTGAAGCCGAACAGCAGCCCCAGCACCGCGCCCCAGAGGCCGAACCAGCCGTGGGTGCGGCGGATCCACTGCACGGCGGCCGTGCGCCGCTGGTGCGAACGCACGCGCGCGGCGTGGCCGAGGGAAGAAGAACCGCCGGCGGCGTCCATGGCGTCGCGCCGGCTCAGGCCACGTTGCGCTTGAGGCGGATTTCCTCGATGCGCACGGTGCCGATGGCGGTGGTCTTGGCGGTCTTCATCTCGCGCTTGAAGCCCGCGAGTTCATGGAAGCGCATGGCGCGGTCGTTGCGGATCGGCACCCAGATGGTGACCGTGGTGCAGCCCTCGTCCTCGAGGCCTTCGCGGGCGGCGTCCCAGAGGGCCACGCCGGCGCCCTTGCCCCAGTGCTCGGGCTTGACGTAGATGGCCCAGATCTCGCCGGTGGTCGGCGGGGTCTTGGGGTCGCGCGAGCGGTCGAAGCCCACGAAGCCCACGATCTCGCTGCCGTGCACCACCACATGGACCTGGGGTTCGCTGTACTCGATGGCCTCGCGCCACTTGGCTTCGCGCGTGGCGGGAGCCAGGGCGCGCAGTTCTTCCTCGGGAAGGATGCCTTCGTAGGCGGCCTTGACGGAGAGTGCGTGGATTTCTGCGACGGCCTTGGCGTCGCGCAGGGTCGCGGGGCGAACTTCGTAATCTGACATGAATGCGGGAAATCGGATGGAACCGCGTATTGTCGCCTCACCGCTAAACTGCAGCCCGCATACGTCGCAACTACAGGAGAAACCGACATGGCCAAGGGTCAGCAGCGCAGCAACAAGGAAGCGAAGAAACCGAAGAAGGACACCTCGCCGCCCAAGCCCGTGAGCACCGGCGGAATCGAGCCTGTCCGCACGGTCACGACCGAGGTGATTCCCCGCGGCAAGCTCAAGAACAAGTAGACAAGCAAGCAAGTGACGAACGACTCGCCCACGCCACCGCCCGCCCCCGCGGCCAGACAGGCCCAGCCGCGCAATCCGCTGCACGGGGTCACGCTGGAGGCCATCGTCACGGCGCTGGCCGGCCACTACGGCTGGCCGAGGCTGAGCGAGCTCGTTCCCATCCGCTGCTTCACGCACGACCCGAGCGTGGGCTCCAGCCTCAGGTTCCTTCGCAAGACGCCCTGGGCGCGCGAGAAGGTCGAGAGCCTCTATCTCTTCATGCTGCGCGAGCAGCGCCGCGAACAACAACAGCAGCAGCCATGAAGGTCCGGCTCGAGCCTTCGGGCCTCGACTTCGAGACCGACGGCGACATCACCCTCCTCAAGGCCGCGGAAGCCGCCGGCATCGAGCTTCCGAGTTCGTGCCGCAACGGCACCTGCCGCACCTGCATCTGCCTGCGGCTCGCGGGCGAAACCCGCCACATCATCGAATGGCCCGGCCTGAGCGCCGAGGAAAAGGCCGAGGGCTGGATCCTGCCCTGCGTGGCGCAGGCGCTCGGCGACATCACGCTCGAAGTGCCCGGCGCCCGCGCCCTGTTCGCGGATTGATCGCCGTCAGGCCGGCGGCCTGACCGAAGGCGCCGCCACCACCAGCCGGTCGCGGTGCGCCAGCGAGGGGAAGATCCTGAACCAGGTCAGCGCGACCAGCATCGTCCCCACGCCGCCCACCACCACCGAGCCGACCGGCCCGAGCAGCGCCGCCGTGGCGCCCGATTCGAATTCGCCGAGCTGGTTGCTCGCGCCGATGAAGATCGAATTGACCGCGCTCACCCGCCCGCGCATGGCGTCGGGCGTCTCCAGCTGCACCAGCGTCTGGCGGATCACCACGTTGACCATGTCCGCACCGCCCGAGACCGCGAGCGCGACCAGCGAGACGACAAAACTCTTCGAGATGCCGAACACCACCATGCACAGCCCGAAGAGCCCGACAGCCAGCAGCAGCGTGCGGCCCACGTTGCGCTCGACCGGCCTGCGCGTGAGCGCGATGGACATGACCAGTGCCCCCACCGCCGGCGCGCTGCGCAGCAGGCCGAGCCCCCAGGGGCCGGTGTGCAGGATGTCCTTGGCGTAGATCGGCAGCAGCGCCACCGCGCCGCCCAGCAGCACCGCGAACAGGTCGAGCGAGACCGCGCCGAGCACCGGCTTGCGCTTCCAGATGAAGTCGACGCCCGCGAACACCGTGGACAGCGTGACCGGCTCGCGCGCGGCCGGCGTGTAGGCGTAGCGCAGCCGCAGCACCAGCGCGCAGGCGACGGCGAAGAAGACCAGGCTCGCGCCGTACACCACCGCCATGCCCGCCACGAACAGCAGCCCGCCCAGGGCCGGCCCGCCGATGATCGCGCCCTGCATGCCCGCCGAGCTGAAGGCCATCGCGCGCGACAGCATGACAGGCGGCACCAGCAGCGGCGTCAGCGCCTGCTGGGCCGGCATCTGGAACGCCCGCACCGCGCCCAGCACCAGCGACAGGCCCAGCAGAAGGCCGCGCGTGTCGTGCTTTTCGAGCACCGCCAGCAGCAGCACGAGCGCCACCAGTCCCTGCACCGCGAAGCAGGCCGCCACGATGCGCCCGCGATGGTGACGGTCGACGATGTGCCCGGCCAGCAGCGCCAGCAGCAGCGCGGGCACGAACTGGTAGAGGCCCACCAGCCCCAGGTCCCAGGCGCTTCCGGTGAGCTCGTACATGTGCCAGCCGATGGCCACCAGCAGCATCTGCGAGGCGGCCGTGCCGAACAGGCGCGCCGTCCACATCTGCATGAAGGGGCGTTCGCGCGTCAGGTCGGAGAAGCTGGGGGGAGAAGCCGCGGCACCCTGCAGGGCGGCGTCGGGAGAGGGGGAAGCGGAAGCTGGGGCGGGGCCGGACATTCGTCCGAGGATAGCCGAGGCCGGATGAGCAGGGCATGAGCGCCGGCGGCGGCCCCACGCGCCGGCTCCCGGGCTGCTGTCTACACTCGGCGGCTCCCATGACCGCCCCGCCGCCGCTGCAACCCGTTCACGAAGACGCCCACCTGCTGGTGCTCGACAAGCCCGCCGGCCTGCTCTGCGTGCCCGGCCGCGGCGAAGACAAGCAGGACTGCCTGAGCGCACGCGCCATGCGGCAGTGGCCCGACGCGCTGATCGTGCACCGCCTCGACATGGCCACCAGCGGGCTGGTGGTGATGGCACGGGGCATCGAGATGCAGCGGGCGCTGAGCGCCGAATTCGCCGAGCGCCGGGTGCACAAGCGCTATGAAGCCGTCGTCGACGGCGAAATGCCGCTGCGCGAAGACTGGTCGGTGATCGACGCGCCGTTGATGGCCGACTGGCCGCGCCGTCCCCTGCAGAAGATCGACCCGGCCGGCAAGCCCAGCGTCACGCGATGGAAGGTGCTTTCGGTGTTGCCGGGAGAGCCCGCCGCCACGCACGTACTGCTGGAGCCATTGACCGGCCGCTCGCACCAGCTGCGCGTGCACCTGCTGTCGATCGGGCATCCGATCCTGGGCGACGCGCTGTATGGCGACGCGGCCCTGCAGGCGCGGGCGCCGCGCCTGATGCTGCATGCGAGCGAGCTGGGGTTCGTGCATCCGGCGACGGGGCAGGAGCTCCGCTTCGAGCGGCCGTCCGGTTTCGCCATCGCCTGATTGCCTGATTACCTGATCGCCTGGCCGATCCTCGATTCCGCTACATAAGCCGCGGTTCGGGTTGTTGCCGCCGCCGCTCAGCCGCCCTTGACGACCAGCACGGGCATGTTCGCGTCCTGCAGCACCCGCTGCGTCACGCTGCCCAGCAGCAGTTTCTCGATGCCGCTACGGCCGTGCGAGCCCATCACGATCAGGTCGGCCGCGATGGCGATGGCCGTGTCGACGATGCCTTCGTGCACCACGTGGCCGTCGATCACGCGCTGGTCGCTGTGCAGGCCTTCGGCCGCGAGCGCCGCCACGCCGCGCGCGAGAGCCGCATTGGCGCTGGCGGTGGCCGCCGCGAGGTATTCGTTCTGGCCGAGCGCGTAGTCAGCGCCGACGCCGATGAAGGGATAGTTGTCGATCACGTGGATCAGCGTGATGCGGCTACCGAAGGCCAGCGCGAGGCCGCTGGCCTTGCTGACGGCGAGCATGGAAGTTTCGGAGCCGTCGATCGGAACCAGGATGTGATTGAACATGGCGGGACCTCGCTTTCGTTCGCAGACAGACACACGGCCCACATGGGGCCGGCCCCGAATTTAACCGCTGTTGCGCGCCGCAGGCTGTAGGACTGCCCCGCCGCAGGGTGAGTTCAATCCCCCTGGAAACCCTTGGCCCTGCAGGTGATCACGAGCGTGTCGCGCCAGCCCTCGCCGCCCTCCTCGAGCGGCTGGATCGGCGTCGACTCGTGGATCACGCGCGCGTCGTCGAGCACCAGCAGCGTCCACGGCTCGGTCATCGTGAAGCGTTCGCCGCGACGCCCGTTGGCTTCGAACACGCGCGTCTCGCCGCCCTTGATGCCGTGCCGGCCCACGAGCGCCACCGCCACGAGATCAACCCCGTCGCGGTGCGCGCCCTCGGGCGTGGGTCGGCCGATGCCGCCCGCGGTGTCGATGCGGAACTGATGCGCCTCCACGTACCAGCGCTGCGCCTCGCCGCGCATCTCGCTGCTGGCCCTGCCCAGCTGCTGGAGCAGCCGATGCCACACGGGCTGTGCGACGGTGGCCTCGAGCATCGGCGCGAACCAGCGCTGCATGCCGCCATGCAGCGCGTTGTATTCGACCGGCTGCCAATGCGCACGATGCGGCACCTGCGCCAGCGTGGCCTGCTCGTCGGCCTCCACCGTGAAGCAGGCATGGCGCCGGGTGCGGTAGCGGCCGCCGTCCTTCAGGTAATCGTCGGGCGGAAGATCGTTCCAGTCCGGGTGCAGCGCTTCGAGCTGCGAGACCGGAACACCGAGCCATTCGCCGACGCCCTGCGGGCTCAGCACGGCATAGCCCTGGTCGCGCAGCGCGGCGGGCAGCTCGGCGGGAGCGATGAACGGGGGGGTGAATGCGGCGGTGGTCACTGGGCGCTGACCTTCACGTCCTTCCAGAACGCGACGCGGTCGCGGATCTCTTCGGCTTCAGGCTTCGGATCGGCGTAGTACCAGGCGGCGTCGGTGTTGAGCTCGCCGTTGACCAGGAGCGAGTAGTAGCTCGCGGTGCCCTTCCAGGGGCATGTGGACCTGTGGTTGCTGAAGGTGACGAAGTCGCGGTTGAGCGCGCTCATCGGGAAATAGTGGTTGCCTTCGACGAGGACGGTGTCGTCGCTTTCGGCGATGGTTACGCCGTTCCAGGTTGCTTTCATGGGTTGGGGGTCTCCGGGGGCGGCCGGGTGCCGCTTTCGGGGGTTATTGTGCCGTTGCTACGGGCTTGGCCTTTTCCAGTGCTTATCTGCCCCTGCTAGGGAGTTTGCTTTCCGGGGCCGGGTCTCGGCCCGGCGGCCGACCTACTTTTCTTTGCTTCGCCAAAGAAACGTAGGCAAAAGAAAGGCGACCCTACTGTCTGCGTCCCTTCGCTGCGCTACGGGCAACCTGCGGTGCTCGACGTAGGAGGGGGTCCGCAGAACTCGCTCCACTGCGTTGCGCTCAGACAGCTGCGGCCCTTGTCCCTCCTACGTCTGCGCTCCTCGGCGCAGCCAGAAGGGAGTTGGAGGCCGAGCAGGCCATCGCTGCGCTCGGCCTTTGAACTACCTGGACTGGCCTTCGCTTCGCTTGGCCACGTATTCAGTTCCAGCGCCCCAACAAGACCAACGATTCATTCCAAGCACTGCAGGCGCGAAGCGCTTGCTGTGCCTTGGGGGCCGAGCAACGCGATGGCCCGTTCGTCTCCCCTCCCCTCTGGCTGCGCCGAGGAGCGCAGCGTTTCGCGGATCAGGGATCGCAGCTGTTTGAGCGAAGCGAGTTCTGCGAGACCCCGCGA
>NZ_FOBJ01000017.1:0-236081 GCF_900109805.1 Variovorax sp. YR750 | reverse complement strand
GCCATCAGCAACCGCGACCTGATCGTGGTGCGCAACTGCGTGATGCTGCTGGCGGCCATGGTGGTCATCGTGAACTTCGTGGTCGACGTGCTCTACGCCGTCATCGACCCGCGCATCAAGGCCAGCGACATATGAGCACCGCAGCAGTCCCCAACGCGGCCGCGCTCAAGGTGCCGGGCTTCTGGCGCCGCGCACTGCATCACCGCAGCTTCGTGCTGGGCGGAACGCTGACATTGCTCCTGCTGCTCGCTGCCGCCGTCTCGCTGGTATGGACGCCGTGGTCCCCCTACGAAATGGACATGGCCAACAAGCTGAAGCCTCCGACGGGCTCGCACTGGCTGGGCACCGACACCTATGGCCGCGACGTGGCCTCTCTGCTGCTGGTGGGCGCACGCGCGTCCATCCTCGTGGGCATGATCGCGGTCGGCATCGGCCTCGTGGTCGGAACCGCCCTCGGTCTGCTTGCTGCGGCGAAGCGCGGCTGGGTGGAAGAGGCCATCATGCGGCTGACCGACTTCTCGCTGGCCTTCCCCGCCATCCTCTCGGCCATCATGATGACGGCCGTGTTCGGCGCCGGCATCGTCAACGCGATCATCGCGATCGGCATCTACAACATCCCGACCTTCGCGCGCATCACGCGCGCATCGGCCAACGCAATCTGGTCGCGCGAGTACGTCGCCGCCGCGCGCGCCTGCGGCAAGGGCAGCTTCGCGATCACCATGCAGCACGTGCTGCCGAACATCTCGGCCGTGCTGATCGTGCAGATCACCATCCGCTTCGCCATCGCGATCCTGGCCGAAGCCGCCCTCTCCTACCTGGGCCTCGGCACGCAACCGCCGCAGCCCTCGTGGGGCCGCATGCTCAGCGAAGCCCAGACGATGATGTTCCAGGCGCCCCTGCTCGCGGTGTTCCCCGGCATGGCCATCGCGTTCGCGGTGCTCGGCCTGAATCTGCTGGGCGACGGCCTTCGCGACCTGCTCGATCCGCGGCTGGCCCGCGCGAGGTAAGCAAGATGCCCCTGCTCGAAGTCAAGGACCTCCGTATCGGCCTGCAGACGCAGCGCGGCCCCGCCGAGGCCGTGCGCGGCATCGACTTCACGCTGGAGCGCGGCGAAACGCTGGGCATCGTCGGCGAGTCGGGCTGCGGCAAGTCGATCACCGTGATGTCGCTCATGGGCCTGCTGCCCTCCACCGCGAAGGTCGGCGGCAGCATCCGCTTCGACGGCACCGAGATCGTCGGCCTGCCCGAGAAGCAGATGTGCGAGATCCGCGGCAACCGCATCGGCATGATCTTCCAGGAGCCGATGACGGCGCTGAACCCGGTGCACACCATCGCGCGCCAGGTGGGCGAGCCGCTTCGGCTGCACCGTGGGCTCTCGAAGGCCGACGCCCGCAAGGAAGTGCTCGCGCTGCTGGAGCGCGTGGGCATTCCCGACGCGGCCTCGCGCCTCGATGCGTACCCGCACCAGTTCTCCGGCGGCCAGCGCCAGCGCATCGGCATCGCGATGGCGCTCGCCTGCGGCCCCGACCTGCTGATCGCCGACGAGCCCACCACCGCGCTCGACGTCACCATCCAGAAGCAGATCCTCGAGCTGATCAAGAGCCTCGTGGCCGAGCGCGGCATGGCGCTGATCCTGATCTCGCACGACCTCGGCGTGATCGCGCAGACGGTCTCGAAGATGCTCGTGATGTACGGCGGCAGCGTGGTCGAGAGCGGCCCCACCGAGGCCGTGTTCGCACGCCGCGCCCATCCCTACACGCAGGGCCTGTTCGCCGCGCGTCCGGCCATCGGCGCGCCGCGCGGCCTGCGGCTGGCCACCATCAGGGGCAGCGTGCCCGAGCTGGTCGACCTGCCGAAGGGCTGCCCCTTCGCGGGCCGATGCAGCTACACCATCGACGCCTGCAGGACCACGACGCCGCCGGCCACGATGCTGCCGCACGAGCATGCGGTGCGATGCATCCGGCTCGAGGAGATCGCCGCGCAAGGAACCATCGCACCATGAGCGCGACTACCACCAACGCCTCGCCGCTGCTGCGGGTCACCAACCTCGTGCGTCACTACGCGCTGCCGCGCGAGAAACTCTTCGGCCCGCCGCCCACCGTGAAGGCACTCAACGGCGTGAGCTTCGAAGTACAGGCCGGCCGGAGCGTGGGCATCGTCGGTGAATCGGGTTCGGGCAAGTCGACCATCGCTCGCCTCGTGATGGCGCTCGACACGCCCACCTCCGGCACCGTCTCGCTCGAAGGTCGCGACCTGCACGCGCTCTCGAAGGAAGAACTGCGCGTGGCGCGACGCGACTTCCAGATGGTGTTCCAGGACCCTTATGGCTCGCTCGATCCGCGCCAGACCGTCGCGCGCATCGTCGCCGAGCCGCTCGAGGCATTGGCCGCTACCAGCCGCTCGGAGCAGCGCGAACGCGCCTCGGAAAGCCTGGCCGCAGTGGGCCTGCGCACCACCGACCTCGACAAGTACCCGCACGAGTTCTCCGGCGGCCAACGCCAGCGCATCGCCATCGCGCGCGCGCTCATCACGCGCCCCAAGCTCATCGTGGCCGACGAACCCGTGAGCGCGCTCGATGTCTCGGTGCAGGCCCAGGTGCTCAACCTCATGCAGGACCTGCAGCAGCAGTTCGGCATCAGCTACCTGCTCATCAGCCACGACCTCGCGGTGGTCAACCATCTATGCGACAACGTGTGCGTGGTGTGGAAGGGCCTGATCGTCGAGCAGGGCCCGCCCGCCGAGCTCTTCCATCACGCGCAGCACGAGTACACGCGCACGCTGCTCGACGCCGTGCCTCGCACGCCCACTGGCGGCACGCTGCTCGCGGCCTGACTGACATCGAAGCGTCGCCCACCCTGCTTAGGATGAGTGGGTCATAAGCATCTGGTTGCGCATGCGTCCGCCGTCGCGGATGATGCCTGCCCCCTGTTTCGAGGACACCGCTCCATGCTCAAACGACGCACCCTGCTCGCCACCGGCGCCGCAGCCCTGACACCGCTGGCCCTGCCGACGCTCGCGCTGGCACAGAAGAGAAAGGATGCGCTGGTCATCGGCCTCACGCTCGAGCCCACGGGCCTGGACCCCACGGCCAAGGCCGGTGCCGAGATCGCAGAGGTGGTGCTCTACACCATCTTCGAAACCCTCACCAAGATCAACTCCGACGGCAGCGTCACGCCGCTGCTGGCCGAAAGCTGGGAGGTCTCGCCCGACCTCAAGACGCTCACCTTCAAGCTCAGGCGCGGCGTGAAGTTCCAGAACGGCGAGCCCTTCAACGCGCAGAGCGTGAAGTTCTCGTTCGACCGCGCGGCCGCCGCCAACAGCACCAACAAGGACAAGCGCACCTTCACCAACATCGCGACGCAGGTGGTCGACGAGCACACGGTGGTGCTGATCACCAAGGAGATCGAGCCCGACCTGCTGTTCCTGCTCGGGCAGGCCTCGGCCATCATCGTCGAGCCCAAGACGGTGGAGACCAACGCGACCAAGCCGGTCGGCACCGGCCCCTACAGGCTCGACAACTGGGCCAAGGGCTCGAGCATCGTGCTCGCCAAGTGGGACGGCTGGCGCCATGCCGACACGGTGCAGATCCGCAAGGCCAGCTTCCGCTTCATCTCCGAGCCGGCCGCGCAGACCACCGCGCTGCTCTCGGGCGACGTCGACCTGTTCCCGCATGCGTCGGTGTCGCGCAGCCTGCCGCAGTTCCAGAACGACAAGCGCTTCCAGGTGGTGTTCAACGCCTCGCGCGGCAAGACCATCCTCGCCATCAACAACAGGCGCAAGCCGCTGGACGACGTGCGCGTGCGCCGCGCGATCTCCGCGGCCATCGACCGCAAGGCCGTGATCGAAGCCGCCGTCGACGGCCGCGGCATTCCCATCGGCAGCCACTACGTGCCGGGCGCGCCGGGGTACGTCGACACCACCGGCATCAACCCATACAACGTCGAGAAGGCGAAGCAGCTGCTGGCCGAGGCCGGCGTGAAGACGCCGCTCGAACTCGAACTGGTGCTGCCGCCCCCGCCCTACGCACGCCAGGGCGGCGAGCTGATCGCCGCGCAGCTCGCCAAGGTGGGCATCGTCGCGAAGATCCAGAACGTCGAATGGGCGCAATGGATCAGCGGCACCTACGGCAACAAGAACTACGACCTCTCGCTGATCCTGCACGTCGAGCCCTTCGACCTGGTGAACTACACCAAGCCGGAGTACTACTGGGGCTACCAGTCGGCGAAGTTCAACGAGGTCTTCGACAAGGCGCGCAACGCCGCGCGCCCCGCCGACCGCCTGCGCTACCTGGGCGACGCGCAGCGGCTGCTGGCGGAGGACGCGGCCAACGTCTTCCTGTTCCAGCCGCAGTTCATCACCGTGGCCGGACGCAACCTGCGCGGGCTGTGGAAGGACACGCCGATCTTCGTGAACGACATCGCATCCCTGTCCTGGGCCTGAACCCGGCGCGCCTTCGCCGCGGCGACTCCAGGGCTCTACGGGAACCTCCCGAGGAAAAACCGGCCCGCGGGCCGCGCACCGGCGCGCCCGCTGCGAGAGAATGACCGGCCGCGCACGTGGCATCTTTCGTGCTGCGTGCCGTGTCTTTCGCGGCGTCGCGCCTCCCTTCGGGGCACGGCGTGCGCCGGAGCAGTCGTCCGCCATTCGAACCTGGCTTGTTTTTCCGGAGATCACACGTATGTTGAACCGTCGCACCCTCCTTACCACCGCCGGCGCCACCGTGGCGCTGGCCAGCCCGCTCGCCGGCATGGCGCAGGGCAGGAAGGACGCCATCGTGATCGGCATGGCGCTCGAGCCGCCGGGGCTCGATCCGACCACCGGTGCCGCGGCCGCCATCGCCGAGGTGGTGCAGTACAACATCCTGGAGACGCTCACCAAGATCAATTCCGACGGCAGCGTCACGCCGCTGCTGGCCGAGAGCTGGGAAATCTCCCCCGACCTGAAGACCTACACCTTCAAGCTGCGCCGCGGCGTGAAGTACCAGAACGGCGAGCCCTTCAACGCGGCCGCGGTCAAGTTCTCGTTCGACCGCGCCGGCAGCGAGAAGAGCACCAACAAGGACAAGCGCACCTTCGCCAACCTGAGCACGCAGGTGGTCGACGACTACACCGTGGTGATCATCAACAAGGAGATCGACCCCGACCTGCCCTTCGTGCTGGGCCAGGCCACGGCGGTGATCGTCGAGCCCAAGAGTGCCGAGGGCAACGCCACCAAGCCGGTCGGCACCGGCCCCTACAAGCTCGACAACTGGGCCAAGGGCTCGTCGATCACGCTGAGCAAGTGGGAAGGCTTCCGCAGCCCCACCGCGGCAAAGATCAACAAGGTCACCTTCCGCTTCATCTCCGACACGGCGGCACAGGCCGCGGCCATGCTCTCGGGCGACATCGACGTGTTCCCGCGCATCGGCACGCGCGTGGTGCAGCAGTTCAAGATGAACCCGCAGTTCCAGGTGATCCTGGCCGGCTCGCGCGCCAAGACCATCCTGTCGATCAACAACAGGAAGAAGCCGCTGGACGACGTGCGCGTGCGCCGCGCCATCCTCGCGGCCATCGACCGCAAGGCGGTCATCGAAGGCGCGGCCGACGGCTTCGGCGTGCCCATCGGCAGCCACTACGTGCCGGGCGCGGCGGGCTTCGTCGACACCACCGGCATCAACCCCTTCGACATCGAGAAGGCCAAGAAGCTGCTGGCCGAAGCAGGCGTGAAGACGCCGCTCGAGCTGAAGATGACGCTGCCCCCGCCGCCGTACGCGCGCCAGGGCGGCGAGGTGATCGTGGCCCAGCTGGCCAAGATCGGCATCGTGGTGAAGGTGCAGAACGTCGAGTGGGCCCAGTGGCTCAGCGGCACCTACGGCAACAAGGACTACGACCTGTCGATCGTGTCGCACGTCGAGCCCTTCGACCTCGGCAACTACGCCAAGGCGGACTACTACTGGGGCTACCAGTCGAAGGCCTTCGATACGCTGTTCGACAAGATCAAGACCACCGCCAACGCCACCGAGCGCAACAAGCTGCTGGGCGACGCGCAGAAGATGCTGGCCACCGACGCGGCCAACGGCTTCCTCTACCAGCCGCAGTTCCCGACGGTCGCGAAGAAGAGCGTCAAGGGCATCTGGAAGGAAAACCCGATCTTCGTGAACGACCTCTCCGCACTCTCGTGGGGGTGATCAAGCTCGCCCCCAGGCTTCGCGCACTTGGTGTCGCTTCGCCAACCCCCTACCGGGGGCAACACCGGTGGCCCGGCAAAGCCGGTTCCACGGTGTTTCCCGAAGGAGCCGTGGGCATTTCGTGCGCTGCGAATCGCGCGGAATGCGGAGCATGAGTGAGTAAAGCAATGTCCGATGTCGCCTTGCTGAGCAGTCTTTCCGCACAGGAACTCGCGGTCGCCTACCGCGACCGCAAGCTCTCGCCGGTCGAGGTCACGCAAGCCGTGATCGCGCAGGTCGAGCGCTGGGAGCCGCACCTGCAGGCCACGTGGCTCTTCAGGCCCGAGGCCGCGCTCGAGCAGGCGCGCGCCTCGGAGGCGCGCTGGCTGCGCGGCGACGCGCTCGGGCCGCTCGACGGCGTGCCGGCCACCGTCAAGGAAAACATCGCGACGCGCGGCGACCCGATGCCCGCGGGCACCGCGGCCGTCGACCTGAAGCCCGCGACCGCCGACGCACCGCCGGCCGCGCGCCTGAAGGAAGCCGGCGCGGTGATCGTGAGCAAGACGACGATGCCGGACTACGGCATGCTGTCCTCGGGACTTTCGAGCTTCCACACGCTGGCGCGCAATCCGTGGGACCTGCGCCTCACGCCGGGCGGCTCCAGCGCGGGTGCCGGCGCTGCCGCCGCGGCGGGCTACGGCCCGCTGCACCTGGGCACCGACATTGGCGGCTCGCTGCGCCTGCCGGCGAGCTGGTGCGGCATCTTCACGCTCAAGCCGAGCCTGGGGCGCATTCCGATCGACCCGCCCTACATGGGCCGCGCGGCCGGGCCGATGACCCGCACCGTGGGCGACGCCGCGCTGCTGATGCAGGCGCTGTCGAAGCCCGACGCGCGCGACAGCATGAGCCTGCCGCCGCAGGAGATCGACTGGGCCGGCTTCGACGTGTCGCCCGACCATCTGCGCGGCCTGCGCATCGGGCTGCTGCTGGACGCGGGCTGCGGGCTGGCTGTGGAGTCGGAGATACAGGCGGCCGTCGAGCAGGCGGCACGGCTCCTGGAAAAGGCCGGCGCCATCATCGAGCCGATGCAGCCCTTCATGTCGCAGGCCATGCTCGACGGCATGGACCACCTGTGGCGCATGCGCTCCCTGGTGGACCTGAAGGGCCTGCGCGCCGACCAGCGCTCGAAGGTGCTGCCCTACATCCGCGAATGGGCCGAGAGCGCGGCGGAGTTCAGCGGCGAGCACGTGTTCCGCAGCTTCAGCCAGTTCCACGCGACGCGCGTGGCCGCCGTGAGCGCATGCGCGCGCTTCGACTACGTGATCTCGCCGGTGTCGCCGAACATGCCTGCAGCGGCCGAGGCCCCCTCGCCCACCAACGACCCGCTGCGGCCGCTGGAGCACATCGGGTTCACGGTGCCTTTCAACATGTCGGAGCAGCCGGCCGCCTCGGTGAATTGCGGGTACTCGGCGGGCGGATTGCCGATCGGGCTGCAGATTGCCGGCCAGCGATTCGACGACCTCGGGGTGCTGCGCGTCGCTCGCGCCTTCGAGCAGATCCGCGAGCCGCAGCGGCCCTGGCCCGAGGCCCCGGGGGCCTAGGCGCGCCCGTCAGCGCAGCCCGGCGCCCTCGTCCTTCGACAGCTTGGTGAACGACAGCAGGGACAGCAGCGTCATCGCGCCCACCACGCCGAAGGCCGGGGAAAAGTCCGCCGCGCTCAGCTGGCTGGTGCTGCTGCCGTTCCACCATGCAGCCAGCGTGACCAGCGTGGCGCCGAGCGTCACGCCCAGGCTCAGGGACAGCTGTTGCGCCATGCTGTTGAGCGTGGTCGCGTGGCTCATGCGCGGCTTGGGAATCTGCGAGAAGCCCAGCGTCTGCAGCGACACCATCGCCATCGAATTCACCAGCCCGCCGAACAGCAGCGTCACGAAGATCTGCACATGCGGCGTGGCGGGCCGGAACTGGCCGTAGCTCACATAGCAAAGGCAGGTCAGGCAGGTTGCGCCGACCAGCAGCGAGCGGAAACCCACCGTGCGTATCGCCCTCGCCATGACCGTGCGCGTGGCCAGCGAGCCCAGCGCGGCGGCCATCGTAAGACTGCCCGAGGTCAGCGGCGAAAGCCCGAAGCCCAGTTGCAGCATCAGCGGCAGCAGGAAGGGCGAAGCGCCGATCGCGATGCGCAGCGGCGTGCCGCCGATGATCGACGCGCGGCAGGTCGAGAAGCGCAGGATGCCCAGGTCGATCAGCGGCTCGGCCTTGCCACGGCTTCGCAGGTGATAGACCAGCGAGGCCAGCACGCCGACGCCCGCCATCGCCCAGATGACCGACACCGGCAGCAGCGCCTTGCCCACCATCTCCAGGCTGCCGAGCAACGCCGTCAGCCCCAGGGCCAGCAGCACGAAGCCTTCGATGTCGAAGGGCGCGGGAGGAGAGCTGTCTTCGGGCAGATCGCCGATGAAACGCATCGCCCCGGCGATGGCGATCAGGCCGAAGGGGATGTTGACCAGGAAGATCCATCGCCACGAAGTCAGCGTGACGATGGCCCCGCCGAACAGCGGCCCCGCCAGCCGGCCGAAAGCGGGCGGCACCGTGAACCACACCATCGCCGAGACCATCTGCGCAGGCGGCACGCTGCGCAGCAGGATGAGCCGGCCGACCGGCAGCATCATCGCGCCGCCCATGCCCTGCAGCACCCGGAATGCCACCAGCTGCGGCAGCGTCTGCGCCGCTCCGCACAGGGTGGAGCCCAGCGAGAAGAAGGCCACCGCCGCGCAGAACACCCGCTTGGGCCCGAAGCGATCGGCCAGCCAGCCGCTGACGGGCAGGAAGACCGCCAGGCTCAGCAGGTACGAAGTGATCGCGAGGTTCAGGTGCAGCACGCTGACGTCGAGCGCGTGCGCGATGGTCGGCAGCGCCGTGGCCATCACCGAGGTGTCGAGGTTCTGCAGGAAAAGAGGCGCGGCGACGATGAGCGGAACGATGCGGTAGCGGGGCGGCATGGGCGCATTGTCCGGGAGGCGAATTAGACGAGACTTCGCGGCGCCGGGCCGTTCTCAGGTGGCTGCGTACCGCCCAGGCTTGTGATTGACCCAGAGAAAGATCCCCATCACCACGGCAGCCAGCACCGACCACCCCACGCGCTGCGGCGGAATCACGAACAGGGCAAGCAGCACCACCGTGCAATCGATGCCGATCTGCACCTTGCCCGCGGGCCAGCCGCGCTTTTCCTGCAGGTACAGCGTCAGCACGGTCGCCCCGCCGAGGCTCGCGCGATGGCGGGCGAGGAACAGGCAGCCGGTGCCCAGCAGCAGCCCGCCGAGCACTGCGGCAAAGGCCGGGTTCAGGGAATCGATCGACAGGTAGCGCGGCGCCAGGTCGGTCATCACCGAAAGCAGCGCGATGGCCGAGAAGGTCTTCACCGTGAACGCCCGCCCCATGTGGCGCCAGGCGAACCAGTAGAACGGCAGGTTGACCAGGAAGAACAGCTTTCCGAAGCTCAGGCCGGTGGCGTAGTGCAGCAGGAACGCCACGCCGGCCGTGCCGCCCGTGAGCAGACCCGCCTGGCCGAACAGCATCATGGCGATGGCGACGAAAAGCGTGCCCGAGAAGATCGCCTGCGCGTCATCGAAGCGGGAATGGCGTAGCCAGTCTGGCTGGGTGGTGGGAGGTGGCGCGTCCATGGCTCTCTTGACGCAAATCCCGCGCCACCCTGGCGCCCGGCTCACACCAGATGGGTAGCCAGCAGCTCCCGGGCCCGGGTCACGAACGCGGTTTCGCCCCGGCGCCCGGGCAGGAACTCGAAGGCCACGCGCGGCAGCGCCGGCAACCCGTGGGGCGTGGCGAGCCGCGTCACCCCCTCGCTGATCGCCGATTCGTTGAGGCAGGCCACGCCCAACCCCGCAGCCAGCGCCGACTGCAGCCCCGCCACGCCCGACGCCACGTGCGCCAGCGTATAGGGCACATGCCTGCGCCTCAGCAGCGCCACCGTGAACTGGTGCAGCGAGCAGGTGTCGGGCAGCACCAGCAGGCGCACCGGCTCGCCGCGCACGAGCCGCATGCCCGCCGCACCCAGCCACACCAGCGACTCGCGCCGGATCACCGACGCCCGTGGCTGCGCGGCGGAAACACCGGCGATGTTCATTGCCACCGCCACGTCGAAGTCGCCGCGCGCGTAGGCGGCACGCAACTCGTCGCTCTTCAGGATGGCGACGTGCAGCCGCACCTGCGGATAGCTCTCGCCCAGCCGCCCGAGCAGCCGGGTCAGGTCGCCGGGCCGGAAATAGTCGGTGACGGCCAGCCGCAGCTCGCCCTGGAGCGTTTCGCCATGCAGGTCGCGAAAGGCCTCGTCGCTCAGCGCCAGGATGCGCCGCGCATAGCCCAGCAGCCGCACGCCCGCCTCGGTGGGCGAGACGCCGGCCTTGCTGCGCGTGAGCAGCGACTGCCCCGCGCGCTCTTCCAGCTTGCGGATCTGCTCGCTCACCGACGACTGGGAAAGAAAGACGCGCGGCGCCGCCGCAGTGAGGCTACCGGCGTCGACGACGGCGGCCAGGGTGCGCAGCTGCTCGAGATCGAATCCCTGCATGGCTCTTCATCCATCCGTTATTCCGATGGAATACATCATATCTTCCCGCTTTTCCGATGACTATCGGACTCCCACAATCACCCCATCGACAACCCGTTCATCCAAGGAGTCCACCATGCCCCACATCGTCGTCCACCTCTCCGGCCAACCCGACGCCGACCTCACCCGCAAGACCGTCGACGTCGTCGCCGAGCTCACGCAGAGCGTGCTCGGCAAGCAGCTGCCGGTCATCGCCATCACCGTGCAGTACATCGCCGCCGACGCCTGGTTCATCGGCGGGCAGTCGCTGGCCTCGCTGGGCAAGTCGGCCTTCCACCTCGACATCAGCATCACCGACGAGACCAACACCAAGGCCGAGAAGGCGCGCTACCTGCGCGAGGTGCACGCGGCCATGGCGAAGATCCGGCCGGACCTGCACGAGGTGTCGTACATCCACGTGATCGACGCGCGCGGCGCGGCCTACGGCTACGGCGGCAGGACGCAGGAGTACCGCCACCAGCAGGCCGGCGTCTGAGCCGCGTCGTCGAACATCGTCGCACGTCGTTGAAGCATCGCCGGGGGCATGGCACCATGCCGCCATGCCCTCCGGAACCCCCACGAACAGCGCCCCGCCCTTCGCCGACAGCCTCGGCAACCCGCTCACCCTCGACGATGCCGCCAGCCTGCCGCTGGTCGACGACTTCGTCATGGGCTTCATCTCCAGCGAAGCCCGCGCCGTCAACCTGCTCGCGCTGGCCGACGCCGACGCGAGCCCCGTCGTGCAGGCCTACTGCGCCACGCTGCACCTGTTCGCCGAGTCGCGCGAGGCCGCGGCCAATGCGCGACCGTTCCTCGCGAAGGCCCGCGCCAGCGCTGCACGCGCGACGCCGCGCGAGCAGCGCTACATCGCCGCCATCGAAGCCTGGGCCGACGGCGACATCGCACGCGCCATCGCGCTGCACACCGAGCAGGCCCTGGAGCATCCGCGAGACCTGGTCTCGGTCAAGCTCGGCCAATACCACTGCTTCAACACCGGCGATTGCCCCGGCATGCTGCGGCTCGCGCTGGCGGTGCTGCCGCATGCGGCCGACGTGCCCTACGTGCACGGCATGGCGGCCTTCGGCTACGAGCAGTGCCACTTGATGCGCGAGGCCGAGGCGAGCGCGCGCCGCGCCATCGCCATGTGCCGCAAGGAGCCGTGGGCGCATCACGCGCTGGCGCATGTGATGCTCACCGAAGGCCGGCTCGCCGAGGGGCTGGCGTTCATGGAAAGCGTGAGCGACACCTGGACCGGGCTCAACTCCTTCATGGTCACGCACAACTGGTGGCACGTGGCGCTGTTCCTCATCGACCTGGGCCGCGATGCCGAGGCGCTCGCGGTGTACGACGAGCACGCGTGGGGCGTGGTGAAGGACTACTCGCAGGACCAGATCGGCGCGGTCTCGCTGCTCGCACGGCTGGAGCTCGCGGGCATCGACGTGGGCGATCGCTGGAGCGACGTGGCGGGCTACCTGCGGCAGCGCCAGGCCGACCATGTGCTGCCCTTTCTCGACCTGCAATACCTCTACGGCCTCGCGCGCGCCGGCCGCCCGGAGGCCGATGCCTTGCTGCGCAACATCGTGGCCTTCGCGCCGGATGCACCTGCCTCGACCCGCGCGGCATGGCAACGCGTGTGCGTGCCGGCCGCGCACGGGCTGGTGGCGCATGCGCGCGGCGACCTCGCTGCGGCCATCGAGGGCCTGGGCACGGCCCTGCCGCGCATGATCGAGATCGGCGGCAGCCATGCGCAGCGCGACCTGTTCGAGCAGGTGTACCTCGATGCGCTGGTGCGCAGCGGCACCGAAGCCTCGCTGGCCGCAGCGCAAGGCATCCTGCAGCAGCAGCTCAACGGCCAGCCCGAGTCGCTGCGGCTGCGCCGGCAGACGGCGGCGGTGTACCGGCGGCTGGGCCTCGGGCAGCTCACGACACAGGGCTGAGCACGGCCCGGCAGCCCATGCCTTCAGGTCATGGGGCATGGTGCAAAAGGAATTGGCGAGGGCGCGGAGGCGGCTCCTAAACTGACCGCACTCCTTCAACAAGAAGCCTTCGCGGGCCAACCATCCCATGCGCAAGTCCCTCGTCACGCTGGCGGTTCTCTCGACCCTCGCGCCCTTCTCCGTCAACCTGCATGCCGCCAACGAAGCTCCTGTCGCGCTCGACCTGCTGCTGCGCGGCGGCACCGTCTACACCGGCGACTCCGACACGCCGGTGGTAGGCGACGTTGGCATCGCAGGCGATCGCATCGTGTTCGCCGGCAAGGCGGCGCCATCGCAGTTCACCGCGAAGCGCGTGATCGACGCCACGGGCATGGTGGTGGCGCCGGGCTTCATCGACGCACACACGCATGCGGATGCCGACCTGCACTCCAGCGACCCGAAGAAGCGCCTGAACATTCCGTTCATCACGCAGGGTGTGACCACCGCGGTGATCGGCAACGACGGCTTCGGCGGATTCGACATCGCGGCGCAGGCGCAGAAGCTGCGCGCCGCGCCGGTGGGCACCAACGTAGCCATGTACGTGGGCTTCGGCCCGGTGCGCATGAGCGAGCTGGGCGAGGCCAACCGGGCACCGACGCCCGAGCAGCTCGAGGCGATGAAGAAGCGCGTGAGCCAGGGCATGTGCGAGGGCGCGCTGGGCCTGTCGACGGGCCTCTTCTACACGCCGCAGAACTTCTCGAAGACCGAGGAGGTCATCGAGCTCGCGAAGGTGGCGGCGCGGCATGGCGGCCTCTACGACAGCCACATCCGCGACGAGTCCATGTACAACATCGGCCTCAAGGGCTCCATCGACGAGGTGATCCGCATCGGCCACGAGGCGAAGCTGCCGGTGCACGTGGCGCACATCAAGGCGCTGGGCGTCGACGTGCAGGGCCAGAGCGGCGACATCATCAAGCGCATCGAGAAGGAACGCGCGGGCGGCCTGGACATCACGGCCGACCACTATCCGTGGACCGCGTCGAGCACCCGCTTCTCGGCCGCGCTGCTGCCGCCCTGGGCCAACGAAGGCGGCCGCGCGGCGACGCTGCAGCGCTTCGACGACGCCTCGCAACAGGAGCGCCTGCGCAAGGACATGCGCGAGAACCTGCGGCTGCGCGGCGGCCCCGAAACCATTCTGTTCTCGGCCGGCAGCACGAAGTACGTGGGCAAGACGCTGGCCGACGTGGCCAAGGCGTCGAACGCCGATCCGGTGGACGCAGCCATCGCCGTGCTGCGCGACGGCGACCTGATGATCGCCTCCTTCAACCAGAGCGACGACGACGTGCGCGCCTTCATGAAGCGGCCGTGGGTCATGACCTCGTCCGACTCCTCGCTGGGCCATCCGCGCGCCTACGGCACCTTCGCGCGCAAGTACGACCAGTACGTGGTGAAGGAGCACACGATCTCGCTGGCGCAGTTCATCCGCGGCAGTTCGTCGCTCACGGCCGACACGCTGGGGCTGAAGCAGCGCGGCCACCTGCGTCCGGGTTACTACGCGGACGTGGTGGTGTTCGATCCGGCGCGCTATGCGGCGAAGGCCACCTACACGCAGCCGACGTTGCTGTCGGAAGGCGTGACCACGGTGCTGGTGAACGGACAGCTCGCGGTGGACGGCGGCAAGCCCACGGGCGTGGGCGCCGGCCAGCCGCTGCTGCGCACGCCGAAGCCGGGGAGCTGCGGCTCGGCCGGCTGAGGCAGCCTCAGCCCTTGTTCTTCAGGTGCCGCGTCTGGTCGTAGGTCGGCTGCGGCGGCAGGTCGGCCAGGTGCCGGGTGTCGGCCCACTCGACGATCTCGATGTCGTCGGGCCGCTGCGGATCGGCGATGCGGATGCGGTTGAAGCCCGCGTTGGGAATCTCGCTGCGGCGCGGCCCGCTCAGGCTGAGCCCCCTGGCGGTGCGCCACACCATGTCGAGCACGCCGCCGTGGGTGACGACGATCAGGTGCTGCCCCTTGTGCGCGGCCGCGATGCCGCCCAGCGCCGCGACGATGCGCGTGTGGAACTCGCGCGCCGTCTCGCCCTCTGGCATGGCGTGGTCCTCGCGGAACTCCAGCCATTCCTCCCAGGCACGCGGATGCAGGCTCTGGATCTCCTCGGAGCGCATGCCCTCGACCACGCCGAAGAACTGCTCGCGCAGCGCCGCCGAGGTGACCACCTGCAGCGACAGCTGCTGCGCCCCGGGCGCAGCCGTCTGCTGCGCGCGCATGAGGTCGCTGCTGATGACGTGTTGCACCGCCGTCTCGCTGGCCAGCCTCAGGCCGAGGCGGCGGGCCTGCTCGTGGCCGATGTCGTTGAGCGGAACGTCGGCATGCCCCTGGAAGCGGAGCTCGCGGTTCCAGGCGGTCTCGCCGTGGCGGATGAGGATCAGGTCGGTGGTGGTTTCGGGCTTGGGCGTTGGCATTGCCGCCCATTTTCCACCCTGCGAGTGACGCTCAGGTTTTCAGGCTCGCACCCTGTTGCACGACCGCCACCACCGCTTCGGCCGCGGACACCGCGCCCAGTCGCATCGGCGACGGCGTGAGCAGCGCCAGCACCCAGGCGATCACCACGCCGCCGACGATGGCGCAGACCACCACAACGGCGGTGTACGCGACGGCCTTGTCGGGCGGGCACTTCATGAGTACCGGCAGGCCGGTGTAGAGCAGGTAGACGCCGTAGAGCGCCGCCAGCGCGCCCAGGACCGACAGCGAGGGCAGCAGGCTGAAGACGCCGCCCACGAAGGCCGCCGTGCTCGCATAGGCCGAGAGCTTGAGCGCACCGATCTGGCTCTTGGTGCCTTCGAAGGTGGGCGCCATCGCGTCGATGATGAGCGCGAGCACGAACACCATCACCAGCGACAGCACGTAGCCCACGATCATGTTCGCGAGCCCCGAGGCCAGCGGCACGCGGAAGCTCACGCCGAAGGCGCCGATGCCGATGAGCGACAGGCCGATGAAGCTGGCCACCGCCGGGATCAGCGCGAGGATCATCACGTAGTTCTTGTAGAGCGATGCGGCGTCGGCCGGCTCCGAGTCGATCTCGGGCCAGGTGGCCTTGGGCTTGAGCAGGATGGCTTGGACGCGTTCGACCAGATTCATTGCGGGGTTCCCGGACATGTGACTTGGAGTATGTCGAGGCCGGCCTCCGATGGCTGCTGGCCATGAGGCCTATGCCGCGACCTATGCCGCTGCGCTCGCTGCGGCAATCGCGCAGAATCCGTGACCATGCCCAATCTGATCCTGCTGCCCGGCCTCGCCTGCGACGAGCGCATCTGGGAAGCCCAGCTGCCCGCCCTTCCCCCCGCCTTCGGCGCGCGCGTGAGCGACGTCCAGCGGCACAACGACACCATCGAAGGCATGGCCGCAGCCGTGCTGCGCGACAACGAGGGGCCGCTGGTGCTCTGCGGCGCCTCGATGGGCGGCATGGTCGCCATGGAAGCGGCCCGCCAGGCCCCCGAACGCATCGCCGGGCTCGCGCTGCTCGGCACCAGCGCGCGGCCCGAGACGCCCGACATGTTCACGCTGCGCGAAGGCGCCATCGAGTACTTCGAGCGCGGCGAGCTGCGCGAGGTGATCGAGCCGAACGTCTACTTCGCCTTCCACCCCGCGCAGGCAGCCGACGAAGTGCTGGTGCAGCGCTACCTCGACATCGTGCTCGGCGCGGGCGCCCGGCAACTCATCAGCCAGAACCGCGCGGTGATGCGCCGGCCCGACGCCCGCCTGCACCTCGCATCGGTACGCGCGCCCGTGCTGCTGGTGTGCGGCAACGAGGACCGGCTCGCGCCCCCCGAGTGCACGACCGAGATGGCGGCGCTTCTGCCGCAGGCGCAGGTCGTCTGGGTGCCCGATTGCGGCCACATGCTGACGATGGAGAAGCCCGCGCTCGTCAACGCCGCGCTCAACGGCTGGCTGGCGAAGCACTTCCCGGCCGCCTGAGCCCTGAAGCCGCCCGGCCGGCTCAGTGCAGCCGGCCGCCGGTTTCCGCGATGTCGTGCTCAACCGCCAGCGCGGTGGCCACGGCGACGCGCAATGCCTTGACCAGCGTTTCGAGCGACATGCTCGGCGCGCCCGGAAAGCGCGCCGCCTGCTGCGGCAGGTAGGGAATGTGGATGAAGCCCCCGCGCAGCCCCGGCACCGGATGCGTCGCGATACGGTGCATGAGGCCGTAGAAGATGTGGTTGCACACGAAGGTGCCCGCGCTGTTCGAGACCGAGGCCGGAATGCCTGCCGCGCGCAGCTCGCGCACCATGGCCTTGATCGGCAGCGTCGAGAAGTACGCGGCGGGAGCGCCCGGCACCACCGGCACGTCGATGGGCTCCCGGCCCTTGTTGTCGGCGGTGCGGGCATCGTCGATGTTGATGGCGATGCGCTCCGGCGTGAACTCGGCGCGTCCGCCGGCCTGGCCGATGCAAAGCACCAGCTGCGGCCGGAGCTCGTCCATCGCGCGCATCAGCGCATCGATGGCGTCGCCGAAGACGCAAGGCACCAGGCGCGCATGCACCGTCGCGCGGCCGACCTTCCAGCCGTCGAGCTCGCGCACGGCGTCCCAGGAGGGGTTGAGCGTCTCCTGCTCGAAGGGCTCGAAGCCGGTGAGCAGGACCTTGACGGGCTTGGCTGCCACGGCCTGCCTTGTTCGTTCAGGCGTTCGAGCCGTCAGGCCATCGCCTGCACGGCGATGCCCTCGGCCTGCAGCCGCTCGCGGATGCGGCGCGCGAAGGCCAGCGCATGGGCGCCATCGCCGTGCAGGCACACTGTCTGCGCGTTGACGGGCACGACGCTGCCGTCGATGGCGGTCACGCGGCGGTCGCGCACCAGCGAGAGGGTCTGTGCGATCGACTGCTCCTCGCTCTCGATCAGCGCGCCCGGCTGGCTGCGCGGCACGAGGCTGCCGTCGGGCATGTAGCCGCGGTCGGCGAACACTTCCTCCACGGGCTCCAGGCCCGCGCGGCGGGCCGCGTCGATCATGTTGCTGCCCGCGAGCCCGAAGAACCTGAGCGAGGGATCGAAGCGGCGCACCGCCTCGCACAGCGCATCGGCGAGTTCGGGCTCCTTCACAGCCTGGTTGTAGAGCTGGCCGTGCGCCTTCACGTGCGAGAGCTTGCCGCCCTCGGCCTTCACGATGGCCGCCAGCGCGCCCACCTGGTAGAGCACGTTGGCCACGATCTCCTCTGGCGGCAGGTGCATGGTGCTGCGGCCGAAGTTCTCGCGGTCGGGAAAGCTGGGATGCGCGCCGATGGCCACGCCGTTGCGCAACGCCCAGCGCACGCACTGCTGCATGGTCTTCGCGTCGCCCGCGTGCCAGCCGCAGGCGATGTTGGCGGAGCTCACCAGCGCGAGCAGGGCTTCGTCGTTGCCGGCGCCTTCGCCGAGGTCTGCGTTGAGGTCGATTTGCATGGCGGGGCTTCCTTTTGCTGTCGCGGTTCTCTCGCGACTATCTCGCGGTTTTCTGCAAAGTCTATGCCGCGCGCGACCAACCCGCAGCAGCAAGCCCTTGCGCCACCTGCGACAGGTAGCGCTGCTGGCCGGCCCACGCATCCAGCGCCTGCGGCTGGTCGACCTGCACGAGGCGCAGCCTGCCGTTGAGCGGCGCCTGCGCGAGCTTCCAGAGATCGGCGCGGATGACCACGCCGATGCGCGGATAGCCGCCCGTGGTCTGGGAGTCGCCCATCAGGATGATCGGCTGGCCCGAGGGCGGCACCTGGATCGTGCCCGGGATCACGCCCGAGGAGAGCATGTCGCCGCTGCGCTTGCGCCTGAGCTCGGCGCCTTCGAGCCGGCTGCCCATGCGGTTGCTCTGCGGCGTGATGCGCCAGCGCTCGCCCCAGAGCTGCTCGCGCGCGGCCAGCGTGAACAGTTCGAACTCGGGGCCGGGCAGCACGCGCAGGGAGATGGCGCCGTCGTCCTCGCCGGCCCCCCAGTCGGGGCCCCGGACGCCGAAGGCGCGGTGCTGCCGCTGCGCGGCGTCGAGCCTCGAAGCGCCCGTCGGCAGCCGGTCGCCCTTGCGCAGCGCGCGCCCCTCGTGTCCGCCGAAGCCGGCCTTGAGGTCGGTGCTGCGCGAGCCGAGAACCGCCGGCACCTCGATGCCGCCCGCCACCGCCAGCCAGCTGCGTACGCCGGCCTTCTTCACGCCGGGCGCGTTGGCGCCCGCGAGCCTGAGCGTCTGGCCGGCCGCGACCGACACGCTCCAGCAGGGCCACAGCGGCACGCCGTCGAGGGTGGCCTGGAAGTCGTCGCCGGCGAGCGCGATACGCGTGTCGGTCTCGAACTGCAGCTCGCAGCCGCCCATCGTGAGTTCGAGCCCCGCGGCACCGTCCGCATTGCCCACGAGCCGGTTGGCCAGCGTGAGCGCGAGCACGTCGAGCGCGCCGCCCGGGCAGATGCCGAGCTGGCGATGGCCGTGGCGGCCCAGGTCCTGCACCGACGCGAGCACGCCGGGCTTGCGGATGACGATCATGTCTGCACGCTCTCCGCCACGAAGCGCACGCGATCGCCGGGGCGCAGCAGCGTGGGCGGCTCGGCCGCGGGGTCGAACAGCTCGAGCGGCGTGCGGCCGATCAGCTGCCAGCCGCCCGGCGACACCAGCGGATAGATGCCGGTCTGCTCGCCGCCGATACCGACCGATCGCGCGGGCACGGCAAGGCGCGGCTCGGCGCGGCGCGGCGTGGCGAGCTCGGGCGGCAGCCCGCCCATGAAACTGAAGCCGGGCAGGAAGCCCAGCAGGTAGACGACGTACTCGGCGCCGGTGTGGCGCCGCACCACCTCGGCCGGCGTGAAGCCGGTGTGCGCCGCAACGTCGGCCAGGTCGGGCCCGTGTTCGCCGCCGTAGGCGACCGGGATCTCGACCAGCCTCCCGCTGACCGCGCCGACGGCCAGCCTGGGCCAAGCTTCGAGCACCCGCGCGGTAAGCGTGTCCAGGTCGATGACGACGGGATCGAAAGTGAGCGTGAGGTTGTTCATGCCCGGCAGCGTCTCGCCGACGCCGGGCCACTCCCGCGCATGCTCGGCCAGCGCCCAGATGCGCTGCTGCTGCGCCAGAGTGGCCGGCGCGGGCAACTCGCACAGCAGTGCTGCATCGCCCAGCAGATGCAGGCGGGGCGGAGGGGTGCCGCTCATTGCGGCTTATTCACGGCCGAGGCTGCGGACCTTGGCGGCGAGCTGCTGCTCCACGTTCGGGGAAACGAACTTGTGGACCTCGCCGCCGAGCATGGCGATCTCGCGCACGAAGGTGCTGGAGATGAACTGGTACTTGTCGCTCGGGGTCAGGAACACGGTCTCGACGTCGGGCATCAGCGAGCGGTTCATGCCGGCGAGCTGGAACTCGTAGTCGAAGTCGGTCACGGCGCGCAGGCCGCGCACCATGGCCTTGCCGCCGCGCGCGACGACGAAGTCGCGAAGCAGCCCGGAGAAGCTCTCGACGGAGACCTGGTCGCTGTAGGGCTTGACGGCCTCGCGGGCCATGTCGATGCGTTCGGACAGCGTGAACAGCGCCTTCTTGTGGTGGCCCGCCGCCACCGCGACGATCACCTTGGAAAAGAGCTGGGTGGCACGGCGCACCACGTCCTCGTGACCGAGGGTGATGGGGTCGAATGTGCCGGGATAAACCGCGATGACGTTGCTGGCCATGGTTGCTTCTTCCTCATGCTGCCGGTGCGGCTTGTCCGGCGGATTATGCAGTCCCCTGCGCCGCCGGCCTCAGCAGATGCGCGTGAACCGCGCCGGCCTTGAGGTAGCGGAACTCCGCGAGGCCAAGCGCCGCGAGCTCTTCGCCGCTCCATCGACGCGGCGCCTCGAGGTACACCGAGCCCTCGGCGCGCAGCGCGCGCGCGGCGGCGCGAAGCGCGGGTTCGTAGAGCGCGACGTTGTCGAAGGGCGGATCGAGAAACACGGCGTCGAGGCTGCCGGCCGGCGCGCGTTCGAGCGCCGTGACGCCGTTGCCGCGCTCGATGCGCACGGCCTCGGCCTCGAGCTTGGTCTTCACGGCCTGCAGCTGGGCGACGAGCGAAGCGTCCTGCTCGCACAGCAGCACGCTGGCCGCGCCGCGCGAGGCGGCCTCGAAGCCGAGGGCGCCGGTGCCCGCGAAGGCATCCACGCACTGCCAGCCCGGCAGCTCGCCGCCACCGGCACCGGCCAGGCTCGCGAGCCAGTTGAAGAGGGTCTCGCGCACGCGGTCGGGCGTGGGGCGCAGGCCGGGCTTGTCGGCCACGGCGAGGCGGGTGCGCTTCCATTCGCCGCCGATGATGCGCACCTCGCTGGGCTTCGACGGGCGCTTCACCGCAGGCTTGGACTTGCCTGCTGGCGCGGAACGGGAGGCTGGGGCGGCTTTCTTCTGGGGCATGCGGCGAGCTTAACGCCGCCGCATGCGCTGGCTCTCACGCCCCCGTCAGCGCGCGCCGCGCCAACATGGCCGCCAGCACGAGCATGGTGCCGCCGACCAGCGCGTCGAGCATCTGCCAGGCGCGCGGCCGGGCGAACACCGGCGCGAGCAGCCGCGCACCGAAGCCCAGCGAGGTGAACCACAGCACGCTAGCCGCGCTGGCCCCTGCCACGAACCAGACCTTGAGCATGCCCGCGTACTGCGCGCCCGCGCTGCCCACGAGCAGCACCGTGTCGAGGTAGACATGCGGGTTCAGCAGCGTGAAGCCGGCCGCCTGCGCCACCACGGCAGCGCGCGACAGCGACGAAGCCCCCTGCGCCGTGGCCTGCAGCGCCGCGGGCTGGCGCGAACGCCACAGCGCCCTGAGCCCGTAGGCGCACAGGAAGGCGGCGCCGAGCCCCGCGAGCACGGTGGCCAGCATCGGCCGCCCCTGGAGCACCTGTGCCATGCCGGCCACGCCGGCGCCGATCAGCACCGCGTCGCTGGCGGCGCAGAACAGCACGACCGCGCCCACATGCTCGCGACGCAAGCCCTGGCGCAGCACATAGGCGTTCTGCGCGCCGATGGCGACGATGAGGACCAGGCTCATGAAGAGCCCGTTGGCGAAGGCGGTGGTGACGTGTACGGCTTGCATGCTTCGAGGATGCCGTCCGCACCGGATTAATTCAAACTAAACTTTCTTAATCCGATTCAGTTTTTCTTCATTCAAACCATGCTGGACTACGCCGCCCTGAACGCCCTGGCCGCCGTCGTGCGCGAAGGCAGTTTCGAACGCGCCGCCCGCGCGCTGCATGTCACGCCCTCGGCGGTGTCGCAGCGCATCAGGCAACTGGAGGAACGCACCGGCGGCGCCCTGCTGGTACGCGGCCAGCCCTGCGTGGCCACCGAGGCCGGGCAGCAGCTGTGCCGGCACGTCGAACGCGTGGGCATGCTGGAGCACGAGCTGCGCGAGACCCTGCCCGCCCTGGGCATGGGCGGCGGCGAGGCGGGCGACGAGCGCGTCACGATACGGGTGGCCGTCAACGCCGACACCCTCGCGACCTGGTTCATCGCCGCCGCCTCGGCCTTCGCCGCGCAGGAGCCAGGTGCGCTGCTCGACCTCTCGGTGGACGACCAGGACCACACGGCCGAACGGCTGCGCAGCGGTGCGGTGCTCGCGGCGGTGACGGCGCTGGCCCAGCCGGTGGCCGGCTGCAACAGCGAGGCGCTGGGCACCATGCACTACGTGGCGGCGGCCAGCCCGGAGTTCGTACGCGAGCATTTCGCAAAAGGCGTGGGCGCCCGCACGCTGGCGGAGGCGCCGAGCCTGGTGTTCGACCGCAAGGACCGGCTGCAGGCGCGCTGGGTACGGCGCATCTGCCACCGCAACGTCGAGACGCCCAGGCACTGGATCCCGTCGCCCAGCGCCTTCGTCGAGGCGGCGTGCTCGGGCATGGGCTGGGGCATGCACCCCGTCAGCATGGTGGCCGACGCACTCAGGGAAGGAAGGCTGGTCGAGCTGGTGCCGGGCTCGACGCTGCCGGTGCCGCTCTACTGGCAGCACGCGCGCGCGGCGCCGAAGCTGCTGGAGCGGTTGGGAGCCGCCGTGCGCGCAGCCGCCGGCAGCGGCCCGCACGCCTTGGGCTAGGCACTCCCCCCAGGCTTCGCGCGCTTCGTGTCGCTGCGCCCCCCTCGCGTGGGACGACACCTGCGGCCCGGCGGAGCCGGTTCCGCGGTGCCCACGAAGGAGCCTGCCGCAGGTGCCGGGAGAGGGGCAGGCTACTGCTGCGCCTTGGCGGTTTTCGCGTCCTTGGCGCCCACCACCACCGTCACCATCCGCTCGGGCTGCAGCTTGCGCTGGAAAGCAGCCTTGATGTCGGCGGCCGTGACCGCGTTCATGCGCGCGGTCCAGGTGTCGAGGTAGTCCAGCGGCAGGTCGTGCCAGGCGATGTTGGCGACGTTGCCGATCAGCTTGCGGTTGCTGTCCAGCAGCAGCGGGAAGCCGCCGATCAGGTTGTCCTTGGCGGCCTTCAGCTCGCTGGCGGTGGGGCCTTCGGCCACGAACTTCGCGAGCACCTCGCGCGACACCTTGACGGCCTCCTCGGCCTGGTCGGGCCGGGTCTGGAAGCCGACGCGGAACGCGCCCGCCTCGAGCCCCGGCGCGAAGCCGCTGTAGATGCTGTAGGTCAGGCTGCGCTTCTCGCGCACCTCGTTCATCAGGCGCGAGACGAAACCGCCGCCGCCCAGCACGTAGTTGCCCAGCGTGAGCGCGAAGTGGTCCGGGTCCTTGCGCGGATAGCCGGGCTGGCCGATGAGGACGTGGGCCTGCGCCGAGTCGAAGGCGATGCGCTCGTCCTTCGGCGCGGTCAGCGCGGCCACCGGCGCGATGGGCGGCAGCGGCGTGCAGGCCTCGGGGCCGGGCAGGCGCGACAGCAGCGTGGTGGCGATGGTCTCGGCCTCGGCGCGCGTGACGGCACCGACGATGCTGAGCTTGGCGCGGCACGGCACGATGAGCTGCTGGTAGCGCTGGCGCATGGCGGCGGTATCGATGCGCGCGAGCGTTTCTTCAGTCACTTCCTGGCCGTAGGGATGCACGCCGTAGACGTCGGCCGCGAACGTGCGGCCGACAATGGTGGCGGGCTTGGTGTTGGCTTCCTTGATGGCCGCGTTGATGCGCTCGCGCTCGCGCTGCCACACGTCGTCGGGGAAGGACGGCTCGCCGATCTCGCGCGCCGCCAGCGCCACCGCCTTGTTGAGCAGCGCCGGATCGGACAGCGAGCGCAGCGAATAGCTGGTGCGGTCGGTGCCGGCGCTCGCGTCGAAGCTGGCGCCCAGGTCGGCCCAGGCTTCGCCCAGCGCATTCTGGTCGAGCGCGGGCTCGCCGTTCCTGCCGGCCCGCACGCCCTTCTCGACCATGGTGGCGGTGGTGCTGGCCAGGCCGGCCTGCGCGGCGGGGTCGCGTCGGCTGCCGGCGTCGAAATCGATCTGCACGTCGACGATCGGCAGCGCGTTGGTCGACACCAGGTAGATCTTTGCGCCGCTGGCCAGCGTCCAGTGCTGGATGGGCAGCGCGGCCTGCGCGCCGGTGATGCCCGCGATGGCGGCCGCGCCCGCGAACAGGGCGCGGCGCGCGATCTTCTTGATGAGAGTCTTCGTCATGGAATCGGGCCCTTTCAGCGCATTTCGCCGGCGGGCGCGGCAAAGCCGCGGCCACGGGGCTTGGCTTCGGGCGGCAGCGGACGCAGCGTGGCGACGGTGAGCTGGTCGTCGCCGAAGTACTTGGCGGCCACGGCCTGCACCTGCGCGGCCGTGACGGATTGCAGCCGCGCGACGATGCGCTCGCTGGCGTCGAGCGGCAGGCCCTGGATCCAGTTGCTGCCGAGTTCGCGCGCCTGCGCCATCACCGAGTCGCGCTTGTAGGTTTCGCTCGCCACCCACTGGGTCTTGACGCGTGCCAGTTCGGCTTCGCCCACGCCGTCCTTGGCGATGCGCGCCACTTGCGCACGCAGGGCGGCTTCCACCACCTCGGCGCTCTTGCCCGCGGCCGGAACGCCGTCGAGCACGAAGAGCTGCGGGCCGCGGCCGACGAAGCCCGAGTAGGCCCCGGCCGAATCGGCGACGCGGTCGGGCCCCTGGGTCAGCGCGCGATCGAGCCGGGCACCGGCGTAGCCGTCGAGCACTGCGGAAAGCACCACCAGCGCCCAGGCGTCGCTGTTCACGTCGTCGATATTGGCGAGCTGCGGCACGCGATAGGCCAGCGACACATAGGCCTGCTCGGCGGGCGCCTTCAGCTCGAGGCGTCGGATGCCGCGCTGGGCCGGCTCGGTGCGCGGCTTGCGCTCGGGCACCGCGCGCGAGGGGATGCGGCCGTAGTACTTCTCGGCCATGGCGCGCACCTGGGCCACGTCGACGTCGCCTGCCACCACCAGCACGGCGTTGGCGGGCACGTACCAGCGCTTGAAGAAGGCGCGTGCGTCCTCGGGCGTCATGGCGTCGAGGTCGCTCATCCAGCCGACCACGGGGCGGTGATAGGGAGAGGCGGTGAAGACGGCGGCGTTCTGCTGCTCGCCGAGCAGGGCGCGCGGCTGGTCTTCGGTGCGCAGGCGGCGCTCTTCCTTGACCACCTCGATCTCGCGCTTGAACTCGTCGTCGGGCCACTGGTTGTTGGCGAAGCGGTCCGATTCGAGCTTCATCACCTGCTCGAGGCTGCCGACCGGGATCTGCTGGTAGTAGCCGGTGTAATCGCGGGTGGTGAAGGCGTTTTCCTGGCCGCCGAGGGCGGCCACGCGGCGCGAGAACTCACCGGGCTTGATGTCCTTGGTGCCCTTGAACATCATGTGTTCGAGCGCATGCGCCACGCCGGAGGTGCCGTCGACCTCGTCGATGGAACCGACGCGCACCCAGACCATCTGAACCGCCGTGGGCGAGCGCCGGTCGGGCTGCACGATCAGCGTCATGCCGTTGGCGAGCGTGAATTGCTGGGGGCCGGGCGCCGCGGCTGCGGCGGCGGAAGACGGGCTGGAGGCCGGTGTGGACTGGGCCTGGACAGGCATGGCCCACGGCGCCAGAAGCGCCATCGCCAGCACCGCACCAGACGCAGCACGGCGTGGCGGGAGGTGTTTCATAGAATGGCTCGGATTGTAAAAAGCTCCCGATGTTCAGTTTCTTCAAGAAAAAACCGCCTGCCGAAACCCCCGATGCGCCGGCGTCCACCCCGCCGGCCCCGGCGGCGCCTGCCCCGGAGCCCGCGCCGGCGCGCTCTGTGTTCTCGCCTTCGAGCTGGTTCGGCTCGAAGCCGACGGTGGAAGAAACGCCTGCCCCGCCACCCGCCCCCGCTCTCGCACCCGTTGCAGCACCGGCACCAGTGCCCTCGCCAGCTCCTGCGCCGGCCTCCCCACCGGTTGCATCGCCCGCTCCAGCCCCTGTTTCCGTTCCCCCGGTTGCCGCCCCCGTTCCGGCGCCAGCGCCAGTCGTCACTCCGATTGCCGAACCCGTCATCGCCACCGAGCGCAAGGGCTGGTTCGACAAGCTCAAGACCGGCCTGCGCAAGACCGGCACCGGCATCCAGGCCGTGTTCGTCAACGCGAAGATCGACGAGGCGCTGTACGAAGAGCTCGAATCCGCCCTGCTGATGGCCGACACCGGCGTGAAGGCGACCGAGTACCTGCTCGACGACCTGCGCAGCCGCGTGAAGCGCCAGATGGCCACCGACGCCTCGCAGGTCAAGGCCCTGCTGGCCGAGACGGTGGCCGACCTGCTGCGTCCGCTCGAGAAGCCGCTGGTCATCGGCCAGTTCACGCCCACCGTGATCATGGTGGCCGGCGTCAACGGCGCGGGCAAGACCACCTCCATCGGCAAGCTCACCAAGCACCTGGCCGACGAGGGCGCCTCGGTGCTGCTGGCTGCGGCCGACACCTTCCGCGCGGCGGCGCGCGAGCAGCTGCTGGTCTGGGCCGACCGCAACACCGTGGAGATCGTGAGCCAGGAAGGCGGCGACCCGTCGGCCGTGAGCTTCGACGCGGTGAACGCCGGCAAGGCGCGCGGCAAGGACGTGGTGCTGGTCGACACGGCCGGCCGCCTGCCGACGCAGCTGCACCTGATGGACGAGCTGAAGAAGATCAAGCGCGTCGTCACCAAGGCCGACGGCACGGCGCCGCAAGAGGTGCTGCTGGTGATCGACGGCAACACCGGCCAGAACGCCCTGGCGCAGGTCAAGGCCTTCGACGAGACGCTGGGCCTCACGGGCCTGGTCGTGACCAAGCTCGACGGCACGGCCAAGGGCGGCGTGTTGTGCGCCATCGCGCGGGAAAGGCCGATTCCGGTCTATTTCATCGGCGTGGGCGAAAAGCTGGAAGATCTGGAAACCTTCAACGCCCGCGAATTCGCGCAGGCGCTGCTCGGATAAGAAAGAAAAAAACGGCCCCGGCTTGCGCCGGGGCCGCTCACTTTCTCTCTCCCCTACCTACTCCGTTCGCGAGAAACGCGATGCCTTGAAGATAGGGCACAGGGCCGGCGGCTGCCAGTGTCGAAAGTCATGGGGTTTCGATGACTGTGGCGTCTATTCGCCGCATCTGGCGACAAAACGAATACAAATGAATTCAAAAGCAGGCTCGATGCCTGCGGCCGCCTTTGCCTTCATCTGGCAACCGCGACCTCGGCCATCGCCTGCAGCAGCAGGTCGGCCACGACCGGCTTGAACAGCACCGGCACCCGTGATTCGCGCACGCGCTGCAGCCGGTCGGGCGAGGTCTCGCCGGTGATGAGCAGCAGCGGCGTCGTCGCCCCCTCGGCCTGGCTGAGCCGCAGGCCGGCATCGAGCCCGTCGGCGCCGTCGGCGAGCCGGTAGTCGCACAGCAGCAGGTCGAAGGGCCGCCCCTCGCGGGCCGCCAGGCGCAGCGCGGCCGCGGCGCCGGCCTCGTCCGCCACGGCATGGGCGTCGATGGCATGGGAGCGCAGCAGGCCGGTCATGGCCTCGCGGATTTCCAGCTCGTCATCGAGCAGCAGCACACGCCCGGGCAACGCCAGCGCGGAGGCGCCGCGCTCTTCGATCAGGGAGGCCGTCGCGAGCGCTCCGGCCGGCGCCAGGGCCGGAGCACTCGCCACGGGCACCACCACGCGGAAATGCGTGCCCCGCCCTGGCCGTGAGTGCATCTGCACCGGGTGCCCCAGCAGCCGGGACAGCCGCTGCACGATCGACAGCCCGATGCCCAGGCCCCGCGAGCGATCACGGCCCGGATTGTTGATCTGATAGAACTCCTCGAAGATTCGCCCCGACTGCTCGGCCGCGATGCCGATGCCGGTGTCGCGCACCTCGATCCACACCGTTTCGCCGCGCTCGCGCGCCGTGACCGTCACACCGCCGCGCATCGTGTACTTCAGCGCGTTGTCCATCAGGTTCGACAGCATGCGGTGCAGCAGTTGCGGGTCGCTGTGCACCCACAGGCCGCTGGCGCGCACGCGCAGCTGCAGTTGCTTGTGCTCGGCGCGCGCCGCGAAGGTGTGGTTCAGCGGCAGGAACAGCGCATCGAGCTGCACCGCGCGGGGCTCCGGCGTGATCACGCCGGCGTCCAGGCGCGAGACGTCGAGCATGGTGTCGAGCGAGGCGCCCAGCGCGTTCACCGCGCGCATCAGGCGCTCGGCGTTGCGGCCCTCGGGACGGTCGCGCAGTTCGTTCTCGAGCGCGGCGCCGAAGAGCGCGATGGCATGCAGCGGCTGGCGCAGGTCGTGACTGGCGGTGCCGAGGAAGCGGGTCTTTTCCTCGCTCGCTCGCTCGGTGGCGGCGATCTGCTCGCCGAGGCGCGCGGCGAGCGCCTCGTTCTCGAAGCGCAGCATCAGCGATTCGGTCAGCAGCTTGTGCTGCCCGATGCCCGCGTACAGCGTCAGCAGGAGGTAGGCCGCGCCGGCCGCCGCCAGGAACAGGTGCAGGCCGTCGCCCTGCCACGCCAGCGCGGTGATCATGCCCAGCGACATCGGCATGGTGTAGCCGAAGAGCGCCGGCTTCAGCGGCCAGAGCGACTGCGCCGCCCGCGCGCAGCTGCCGACGATCACCGCCATCAGCAGCGAGGTCATCGGCAGGTTGTTGTGCGGCACGATGAGCCAGGGCACCACCGCCGTGACCATGCTCACCAGCGTGACCATGCGCGAGATCTTGCGCGCCCAGTAGGCGCTCTCCCGCACGGGCCTCGACGGATTCCAGCGCGGCGTGAAGAACACGTAGATGTCGGCCATCAGCAGGCCGGCCAGCCAGAACAGCAGGCTCGGATCCTTCAGCTGCGAATAGATGATGCTGCCGAACACGACCACGAAGGCCATGTGCGTCAGCGTCGAGACTCCATAGGTGCTGTAGACCGAGGCGACGTGCTCGCGCAGCACCCGCTGGCCGAGTTCGTGGTCGGCGACGGGGGTGCTCGGCGCGGCGGACTGCACGCTCAATGCAGGGTGCTGATCAACTGGGCGCGCGAACGCATGCCGAACAGCAGCAGGATGGTCGAGACATGGTTCTTCACCGTGCCTTCGCTCAGGTTCGCGAGCTGGGCGATTTCCTTGTTGGCCTTGCCCTCGAGCACCCACTGGAGCACCTGCATCTGCCGCGGCGTGAGTTCCTGCCAGGCGCTGGCGTGGGCGAATTCGGCATACCCGGTGAGCGCCCTGGGCACTGGCTGGGCTGGCGCGGCCTGTTGCTGCTGCGACGACGCGTCGGCGCCGCCGTCGAGCAGGCCGCAGGCGCGGATGAAGCTCACGACTTCCTTCAGGTCGGCCGACTTCGGCAGGAAGGCGGCTGCGCCGAGCGCGAGCACGCCCTGCGCCAGCGTGCTGTTGCCGGTGCCGGAGAGCACGACGATCCGCGCATCGGGAAAGCGCATCCGGAACTCGGCCAGGCCGCTCAGGCCGTGCGTGTCTGGCAGCGCCAGGTCGAGCAGCACCAAGCCGATGGACGCCTGGTGGGCCTCGTACAGCCTCAGCGCGTCGGCGACGTTGCTGGCCTCGAAGACCTCGATGCTCGCACCGGACGGGCTCGCCTGGGCCTGGACCAGCGCGCAGACGCCCAGGCGCAGCAGGTCGTGGTCGTCCACGACGAGGATCGCCCGGGGCGTGCGGGCGGCCGTGCCGGTCTCCGCGGCCGGGGACAGGGGTGCGGGTGAGGAGTCGAAGGGAGGCACTCGCCGATCTTAGCGATGTAACCTTCCGGTGACAGTGTAGAAAGTCACGCCAGCCTCCGTGGTTGTAGTGCTTTATGCTACTTATTTGATAGCAATTTCACATGGCATCCGCGCTTGCCATCGGGCTTCTCTGTCGGCACCATCGAAAGTCTCGCCGCATCGCACGGCGCCCACGGAGACTTGCCATGACGCACACCGCCGCCGCCCTTCTGGAATCGAGCGACCGCAAGGTCGACCGCCTGCTCGCCCACTACGAGGAAAGCCACCGCAATCCGACCAACGAGCTGATCCACTTCGTGGCCATCCCGGCCATCATGCTGAGCATCGTCGGGCTGCTGTTCGCGATCCATCCCTGGGTGGCTTATGTCTTCGTGGCCGCCAGCCTCGTCTACTACGTGCTGCTGCGCGCCCCGGCCTTCCTGGTGGCCATGCTCGTGCTGACCGGGCTGGCCCTGGTGCTGGTGCACGCGATGGGAGGACTTGTATTGCCGGTTTCCGCCGCTATCTTTGTAGTGGCCTGGATCTTCCAGTTCGTGGGCCACAAGATCGAGGGCAAGAAGCCGTCGTTCTTCGAAGACATTCAATATCTCTGGGTCGGTCCCCTGTTCGTCTTGTCCAAGCTCTTCCTAAGATTGGGCATCCGCTGGTAGCCCCTGGCTATTCCAGCGATAGAAATTCAAGGGAACCCTTGGATTAGCACTCCCTCTAACCGAGTGCTAATATGGCCAACACAAAGGAGTTCCCCCTGATGACAACGCTGTCTGGAGTCTCTGCCAACCAGCTGGCCGTCGCCAACCCGTGGTCGATGGTTCCCCCGCTGGGCAACCTGGACGCCTACATTTCGGCCGCCAACCGCCTGCCGATGCTCACGCTCGAAGAAGAGCAGGGCTACGCACGCAAGCTGCGCGACCACAACGATCTCGAAGCCGCCGGCGCCCTCGTGCTGTCGCACCTGCGCCTCGTGGTTTCCATTTCCCGCCAGTACCTGGGCTACGGGCTGCCGCACGGCGACCTGATCCAGGAAGGCAACGTCGGTCTCATGAAGGCCGTGAAGCGCTTCGACCCCGACCAGGGCGTGCGGCTCGTGAGCTACGCCATGCACTGGATCAAGGCCGAGATTCACGAGTACATCCTGAAGAACTGGCGCATGGTCAAGGTCGCGACGACCAAGGCCCAGCGCAAGCTGTTCTTCAACCTGCGCTCGATGAAGCAGGGCTTCAAGGCCGACTCGGCCGCTGCCGATACCGGCACGCACCGCGATACGCTGAGCCCCGACGAGGTGTCGCAGATGGCGACCCGCCTCAACGTCAAGCCCGAGGAAGTGCTCGAGATGGAAACCCGCCTGTCCGGCGGCGACATCATGCTCGACCCGGGCCCGACGGACGACGGCGACGAAGCCTTCGGCCCGATCGCGTACCTGGCCGACGCCTCGCAGGAACCCACCGCCCTGCTCGAATCGCAGCAGCGCGACCGCCTGTCGAGCGACGGCATCGCGACCGCGCTCGAGGCGCTGGACGACCGCAGCCGCCGCATCGTGGAAGAGCGCTGGCTCAAGGTCAACGACGACGGCTCGGGCGGAATGACGCTGCACGACCTGGCCGCGGTTTACGGCGTGAGCGCCGAACGCATCCGCCAGATCGAAGTGGCCGCCATGAAGAAGATGAAGAAAGCGCTCGCGGACTACGCATAAAGCCCGTCCGTCGCCCATCAGGAACAAAGCCCGGCACTGCCGGGCTTTTTCATTTGGAGAGCGTCCGCAGCGCCCGCTTCGCGATGTAGCGGGTTTCGGCCGCATCCGACTCCGCCACCCACCGCGCGCAGACCTTGTCGACCCATTCGGGCTGGCTCTTGCTTGCGTCGTTGAGCCAGTTCGCGACCGAGTTCTGCACGTAGCGGCTGGTATCCGCGCGCAGCGGCTCGATCAGCGGCAGCGCGCGCCAGGGCTCGGTCTTGAGCGCCTCGATCTGCGCACACCACACGCCGCGCGGGCGCGTGAGTTCGCTGGCGAAGCGGCGGATGTTGGGATCGGCATCGAGCACCCATGGCTGCAGCAGCACGATCGACTCGTCGAGCGACCCGATCACCGCATCGCGCACCGCCATCCACGCAATCTCGCGCACGCCGAAATGCGGGTCGGCGGCAAAGCGCCGCACCGCCTCCAGCTGCGCCGCCAGCGGCAGGCCCGAGAGCGTGACCCATTGCGCCGCCCAGCAGCGCGCCACGTCGCTGGCGTGCGTGGCCAGCCGGTGGGCGACGGCATCGCGTTCGCCGTGCAGCGCCGTCAGGTCGTAGAGGGCGCGCGCGATGTGCCCGTGCCGCTGCATCGGCTTGAAGGCGCCGAGCATCGCGATGGTGTCGGCCAGCCGCTCGCTTTCGGCGTCGAGCCCGATGTGCCCGGCCACGCTGCGCGCCAGCCGGGGCAGCTCGAGCGCCAGGAATTCGTTGAGATTGACGGTTTCGAGCAGCCCGTCGTTGAGGGCATCAAGCACCTCGGGCGGGATCAGCGCGATGCGGAAGGCGCCCTTGCGCCCCTTCAGGTGCCCGAGCTGGTCTGCGACAGCCATCTGGTGGCGACCCTTCTCAGGAAGCCAGCAGCGTCTTCAGGTCGGACACCATCGGCGCCACGCCAGCGCCGTAGCGCGCGTAGAGCCGCAGCTTGCCCTGCGTGTCGTAGACGTAGCTGGCGGCCGAGTGGTCCATCGAATAGCTGGTCGGCGTCTTGCCGTCGACCTTCTTGTAATAGACCTTGTAGTCCTTCGCGACCGCGACCAGCTCGTCGGCCGTGGGGATCAGCGCGACGAAGCTCGGATCGAACGCGCCCATGTAGGCCTTGAGCACCTCGGCCGTGTCCCGCGCGGGGTCGACCGTGACGAACAGCACCTGCAGTTTGTCGGCGTCCTTGCCGAGCTGCTGCTTGACCTGCGCCATCTCGGTCATGGTGGTCGGGCAGACGTCCGGGCACTGCGCGTAGCCGAAGAACAGCACGACCAGCTTGCCCTTGAAATCGGCCATGGTGCGGACCTTGCCGTCCGCATCCTTCAGCGAGAAATCCTTGGCGTAGTCGGCACCGGTGATGTCGACGGCATTGAAGCTCTGCCTGGTCTCGCTGCAGGCCGAGAGGCCCAGGCCGAGGGTGGCGCCAACGCCCACCCAGCCGGCGCCGGCAGCCATCAGTCGAAGAGCGTTGCGCTTGTTCATGGAAACGAGGTCAGTGAATGTAGTGATCGACCAGAAGCGCGAGGAACAGCACGCTCAGGTGGATCAGCGAGAAGCGGAAGGTCTTGCGCGCCAGCGTGTCGGAGTAGCTGCGCCACAGCGCGAAGGCATAGCCCGTGAAGCCGACGCTCACCGCCACGGCCACCGCGAGGTACAGCCAGCCGCTCATGCCGTAGATGAAGGGCATCAGGCAGGCCGCGAAAAGGATGAAGGTGTAGAGCAGCACCTGCAGCCGCGTGAACTCGTTGCCGTGCGTGACGGGCAGCATCGGCAGCCCCGCCTTGCGGTAGTCCTCGACGCGGTAGAGCGCCAGCGCCCAGAAGTGCGGCGGCGTCCACAGGAAGATGATGAGGAAGAGAATCAGCGCCTCCGGCCCCACCTCGCCCGTCATCGCGGCCCAGCCCAGCACCGGCGGCATCGCGCCCGAGGCGCCGCCGATCACGATGTTCTGCGGCGTGAGCGGCTTGAGGATCACGGTGTAGATCACCGCATAGCCGACGAAGGTGGCGAAGGTCAGCCACATGGTGAGCGGGTTGACCATGAACCACAGCAGCGCCGAGCCGGCCGCGCACAGCAGCGCGGAGAAAACCAGGGTCTGCCTGTCGCTGAGCTCGCCGCGCGCCGTGGGGCGCCAGGCGGTGCGCTTCATCTTCGCGTCGATGCCCTTCTCGACGAGGCAGTTGAACGCCGCGGCCGCGCCGGCCACCAGCCAGATGCCGACGCAGGCCACCGCCGCGAGCTTCACTTCGGCCCACGAAGGCAGGCCCGGAACGGCCAGCACCATGCCGATCAGAGCGCAGAACACGATCAGCTGCACCACGCGCGGCTTGGTCAGCGCGTAGAACTGGCGCAGCACGTTGGCGTTGCCTGTTTGCTGAACGGGGATCGGGGTGCTCACGCAGCGGCCTTTCTTTGATTTCTTTGACTGTTGTTGTTCTGACCAGCCGCATTGTCACTGGCGCGCGCGATCTGCGCCGCCGGGACGCGCCGGCTCTCGCACAGCGCCCAGGTGAGCACCACGGCGAGCGCCGCGGCGCCGCCGGTGTGAAGCACGGCCGCGGCCAGAGGCCAGCCGAGCAGCACGTTGCCCAGGCCGGTGGCCAGCTGGAGCAGCGCCAGGCCCGCGAGCCATCGCGCCTGCGGGCGCAGCGCCTCGATGCGGCGCATGCGCCACGCCAGCACGCCCAGCGCGACGAACACCGCGTAGGCCATCAGCCGGTGCGCATAGTGAATCGCAGTGAGCGCGGAAAAATCGAGCGGCTGGCCTTCGCCGGTCACGCCCAAGTGGCGCCAGATCTCGAAGCCCTGCGCGAAGTTCATGGGCGGCCACCAGCTGTCCTGGCAGGTCGGGAACTGCGTGCAGGCCAGCACCGCATAGTTGGTGCTGACCCAGCCGCCGAGTGCGATCTGCAGCACGAGCAGTGCAGTCGTCGCGATGAGGCCATTGCGCAGCGCGGGCGACACGGGCGTGGGCAGCCGCTGCGCAGCCGCCTGCCTGTAGTGCACGGCCTGGATGCAGAGCAGCGCCAGCAGCACCACGGCGCCGAGCAAGTGCAGCGTGACGATCGCGGGGAACAGCTTCCAGGTCACCGTGAGCATGCCGAAAGCGCCCTGCAGGCAGACCCAGAACAAGGTGAAGGCTGGCCACCACGCGCTGAGCGTGGCGTGGTGCTCACCTTCCGCTGGCGGCGCGCGGCGCTGGCGACGGCGCACGATCCAGGTCGCGCCCGCGAGCGTGAGGATCAGCACGCCAACGCCGGTGGCCAGATAGCGGTGAACCATCTCGACCCACGCCTTGCTGTGCGTGACGGGACCAGTCGGCTGCGCGGACTGCGCCATCGCGATCTCGTGGCGCGCGCCGTGCGGGCTGGCGTTGCCGTAGCAGCCGGGCCAGTCGGGGCAACCGAGGCCCGAATCGGTGAGCCGCGTGAAGGCGCCGAACAGCGTGAGGTCGAAGGTGAGGAACAGCGTGAGCACCGTCAGCGCATGCAGCCGCCGTGCGGGGCCGCTGCCCGCATTGCGGCGCCAGACCCACACCAGCGGGCCGAGCGCGATCAGCACGCCGACCGCCATGAGCCAGGCGATGGGCGTCAGATCGTAGAGAGAGCTCGTCGTGTCCATGCTGCGTCTGCCGTGCGGTCAGCGGCCCGGTTCGTCCCACGACGCCGAGGCGCGCAGCAGGCGGTCGAGGTCGCGCTTGGCGCGGCTGGCGCCGGCGGCGTCCATGCGGGCGGGGAAGCGCATCATCCAGTTGCCCATCGGATCGACCACGTACAGGTGCTCGGCCAGCGAGTGGCCCGACGCGGGCGCGAGCCACTTCGCCAGCTGCTCGGCGGGCACGCGCAGCACGGTCGCGCCGTGCAGGCCGTTGTTCAGGCGTTCGGGCACGGGAGCGGCGTCGCTCACGAGCCAGACGCGGTCCATGCGATCCTTTTCGCGGCCGAGGCTTTCGCGCAGCTGCCGCGCCAGGTAGAGCTGCTGCTCGCACAGCGCGTCGCATGCGGCATCGGCCACCGTCACCAGCAGCCACTGGCCCTTGAGCGTGGAGAAGTCGACCGGCGCGCCGCTGCGATCGGCGGCAACGAGCTTCGGCAGCTCGCGCTGCGGATCGATCAGCTCGCCGTAGACGCTGCGGCCTTCGGGCCGGATCACGTAATAGGTGAAGTACGAGGCGATGACCGGCGAGGCGCACATCAGCATCACCGCGATCATCTTCCAGCGCCCGATGACCGTGCGCCGGCCCTCCGCGCCGTCGAGCGCCTGGTTGGGCGACGGCATCGAGTGCACCGTCAGGCCCAGCGGCTCGTCAGAAGCGGCCATCGCGTGCGCGGCGCCTTGCGCGGCGGAGGGGCGTGATGAATTGGAACCAGACATAGAGGATGACGACGAGGGCCGACAGGCCGAACCACTGGAATGCGTAACCGTAGTGCCTCTCGAGGCCCAGCGCCGGCGCCGGCCAGTCGCGCTGCAGGCCCTCGGAAGCCGGTCCGCCCTGCTGCAGCGACACGTCGGTGCGCAATGGCAGCTTGGTCTCGGCGCGGAAGGCCTCGAGGTCGAGATTCTGCCGGATAGGCGAATACCCTTCGGCGACCGGTGCCGCAGCAGCCGGGGCTGCGGGAGCGGAAGCGGCTTCAGCAGGCGCGGAGGCCGCTGGCGCTGGCGCGGGCGCGGGCGCCGGCCCGGCGGCGGAACCCAGCTCCAGCAGATGGCTCGGCGGCGGCTCGATCAGGCCCGTGACCTCGACGATGCCGGCCGGCGTCTCGACCGCTCCCAGCTTCGTGCGATCGACGAAATTGCGCTGGATCCAGCCGCGCTGCACCATCACCGTCTGCTCGGTGCCTTCGAGGGCGAAGGGCGTCAGCACATAGAAGCCCGGCACGCCGTGCATCTGGCGGTTGTCGAGGTACACGGTCTGCGGCGTGAGCCACAGGCCGCGCAGGCGCACCGAGCGGTGCATGGCCTCGGAAGCCTTGCCGAGCGCAAGGAACTCCGCCTGGGTCAGCGGCGGCTTCAGCTTCTCGGCGTCGATGCTGGCCTGCAGTGCTTCTTTCTGCGCGGCGCGAGAAAGCTGCCAGCGGCCAAGCGAGATGGTGGCCGACACGGTCAGCGCGGCGGCGATGGTCAACACCCAGAAGCGGCCTCGCCGGAGGCGCTTCTCGGGATACAGGGGTTCGGGAGTCACTGGAGGGAGCGGGGCGTGCGGCCGATAATGCGGGTCATGAAATACTTCGTTGCCCTGGTGTTCGTGGGCATCTTCGCAAGCCTCGCGTTTGCCCTCTACTTCATGCTGAAGGACGGGCGCAACGGGCGTGCCAAGAGCGGCGGCATGGCGCGCGCGCTCACCGTTCGGATCGGCCTGTCGGTGTTTTTGTTCCTCTGCATGCTGCTCGCCTGGAAGTTCGGATACATCCAGCCCACCGGACTGCCGCTCGGCAAGTAGGTGGTGCTCGTTCCAGGAGAACCAAGAAAAAGGCGCCTTCCGGCGCCTTTTTTCTGGAATGCCGAGAGGTCCTTCGCTCAAAGCCAATAGACCAGCAGGTAGAGACCGAGCCAGACCACGTCCACGAAGTGCCAGTACCAGGCCGCGCCCTCGAAGCCGAAGTGGCGCTCGGGCGTGAAGTGGCCCTTGCGCAGGCGCAGCGTGATGAACAGCAGCATCAGCATGCCGATGAACACGTGCAGGCCGTGGAAGCCCGTCAGCATGAAGAAGGTTGAGCCGTAGGTGCCCGAGCTGAGCTTGAGGTTCAGTTCGGTGTACAGGTGGTGGTACTCGTAGCCCTGCACGCCCAGGAAGATCAGGCCGAGCAGCACGGTGAGCCACATGAAGCGGATGGTCTGCGCGCGATGGCCGGCGCGCAGCGCGTGGTGGGCGATGGTCAGCGTCACGCCCGAGCTCAGCAGCAGCGCGGTGTTGATCGTGGGCAGCCAGAACGGGCCGACGGTCTGGAAGGGCTCGACGATGCCGGCCGGCGAAGCGGTGGCGCCGGGAGCGACGCTGGGCCACACGGCCTTGAAGTCGGGCCACAGCAGCGCGTTGTCGAGGCTGCCCAGCGCAGGCAGCGCGTGGGTGCGGGCCCACCACAGGGCGGTGAAGAACGCGCCGAAGAACATCACTTCGGAGAAGATGAACCAGCTCATGCTCCAGCGGAACGAGAGGTCCACCTTGTGGCCGTACTGCCCGCTTTCGCTCTCGCCGATGGCGGCGCGGAACCATACGAACAGCGTGGCGAGCCAGATCACCATGCCGGCCAGCAGCGACCAGGCGCCCCACGCATGCCCGTTGATCCATTGCGCGGCACCCAGGATCACGAAGAACAGGCCGATCGCGGCCGAGACCGGATAGGACGAAGGTCCGGGCACGAAGTAGTAGGGCGTGGTTCCGTGGGTGGTTGAACTCATTTCTTCAGCTCCTGGCTTTCTTTCTTCTCTCGATTCAATGGATTCTGCTTGTCGTGGAACGCGTCTTTTCCGTCAGGCCGAGGCCGTGGCGACCACATGGCGCACCAGCAGCACAAGCGCGACCACGAAGACGACGACCGCAACGAACGCCACCGCGATGATGTGCAGCGGATTCAGCTTGCGCAGGTCTTCCTGGTAGGCGCTGTTCTTTCGCACGCCGAAGAACGACCAGCCCACCGCCTTCACCGTGTCCCACAGCGAAGCCTTCGGCCGGTTCGAGGGATCGGTCACGAGCGTGGCTCATCGGCGGTGCCGGAAACTGCCGCGACCGGAGCCGCGGGCGTCTTGCCGCCCACCTCGAAGAAGGTGTACGACAGCGTGATGGTCTTCACGTCCTTGGAAATCTTCGGGTCGATCACGAACGCGACCGGCCACTGCTTCTTCTCGCCCGGATCGAGCGTGTACTGGTTGAAGCAGAAGCACTCAAGCTTGTTGAAGTACGGCGCGGCCTGCTGCGGCGCGTAGCTCGGGATGGCCTGCGCCGCCATGCGGCGGTTCTGCACGTTCTGGAACTCGTACATCACCGTGTTGAGCTGGCCCGGATGCACCTGCATGGTCCGCTCCGCGGGCTTGAAGTCCCAGAGGCCGCCGCGCACGTTGGAATCGAACTCGACCGTGATGGTGCGGCTGGTGTCGACCTGCGTGTTGTCGGGCACGCGCACGTTCTTGCCGCCGCTCGCTCCGCCGGGCACCTCGAGCTCGGAGAGCGCGAGGATGTTGATGCCGGTCATCTCGCAGATCGCGCGATACATCGGCACCAGCGCGTAGCCGAACGCGAACATGCCGCAGGCCACGACGGCCAGCTTGCCGACCATGCGGACGTTGGCGCGGCGGATGCGAGGACCGAGGCTCATGCGCGTGTGCTCCCGTTCGTTGCCTGCTCGAATGCCTGGTTCAGCGACCGCTGAACCAGACCATGCGGACGATGAAGCCGATGAAGAACACCACGGCGATGGAGGCCAGCGTGAGCCCCATGCGACGGTTGTTCCTTTTCTGCTCGGGTGTCATCGTGTGCCGTGCAGATCGTTCAACCGATCACCCGGGTGGCGGTCGCGTCGAGCTTGGGCGGGTTCTCGAAGGTGTGGAACGGTGCCGGCGACGGCACTTCCCACTCGAGGCCTTCGGCGCCTTCCCACGGCTTCTGTGCAGCCTTCTCGCCCTTGCCGCGCATCGAGGGCCACACGATGAACAGGAAGAAGTAGAGCTGGGCGAAGCCGAAGAAGAACGCACCGACCGACGCGATGGCGTTGAAGTCGGCGAACTGCATCGGGTAGTCGGCATAGCGTCGCGGCATGCCGGCCAGGCCCAGGAAGTGCATCGGGAAGAAGGTCACGTTGAACGAGATCAGCGACCACCAGAAGTGCACCTTGCCGCGCGTCTCGTTGTACATCACGCCGGTCCACTTGGGCGCCCAGTAGTAGAAGCCCGAGAACATGGCGAACAGCGAGCCGGCCACCAGCACGTAGTGGAAGTGGGCCACCACATAGTAGGTGTCCTGTAGCTGCGTGTCGATGGGCGCGACGGCCAGGATCAGGCCGGTGAAGCCGCCCATCGTGAACACGAAGATGAAGCCGACCGCGAACAGCATCGGTGTCTCGAAGGTCATCGAGCCCTGCCACATGGTGGCGATCCAGTTGAAGATCTTCACGGCCGTGGGCACGGCGATCAGCATGGTCGCGTACATGAAGAACAGCTGGCCGGTCAGCGGCATGCCGGTCGTGAACATGTGGTGCGCCCACACGATGAACGACAGGATGGCGATCGACGAGGTGGCGTACACCATCGAGGCGTAGCCGAAGAGCTTCTTGCGGGCGAAGGCCGGCACCACCTGGCTGATGATGCCGAACGCCGGCAGGATCATGATGTAGACCTCGGGGTGGCCGAAGAACCAGAAGATGTGCTGGTACATCACCGGGTCGCCGCCGCCGGCGGGATTGAAGAAGCTGGTGCCGAAGTGGCGGTCGGTCAGCGTCATCGTGATGGCGCCTGCGAGCACGGGCATCACGGCGATCAGCAGGTAGGCGGTGATGAGCCAGGTCCAGCAGAACATCGGCATCTTCATCAGCGTCATGCCGGGGGCGCGCATGTTGAGGATGGTCACGATGATGTTGATCGAGCCCATGATCGACGAGGCGCCCATGATGTGCATCGCGAAGATGCCGGCGTCCATCGAGGGGCCCATCTGCAGCGTGAGCGGCGCGTACAGCGTCCAGCCTGCGGCGGGTGCGCCGCCTGGCATGAAGAACGAGCCCACCAGCATCAGCGCCGCCGGGATCAGCAGCCAGAAGCTGAAGTTGTTCATGCGCGCGAACGCCATGTCGGAGGCGCCCACCTGCAGCGGGATCATCCAGTTCGCGAAGCCCACGAAGGCCGGCATGATGGCGCCGAACACCATGATCAGGCCGTGCATGGTGGTGAACTGGTTGAAGAGTTCCGGGTTCACCAGTTGCAGGCCGGGCTGGAACAGCTCGGCGCGGATCAGCAGCGCGAGCACGCCGCCCACCATCAGCATCGTGAAGCTGAACAGCAGGTAGAGCGTGCCGATGTCCTTGTGGTTGGTGGCGAACACCCAGCGGCGCCAGCCGGTGGGCGCATGGTGATCGTGATGCTCGTCGTGTGCGTGATCGCCGTGGGCTGCGTGACCGTGGGGGTCGAGAACTGCGCTCATTTCGTTGTTCCTTGCAATTTCTTCGTCGCGGGACGCTCGCGCATCACTTGCCGCGCAGGGCCAGCACTTCGGCCGGCTGCACCAGCTGGCCCGTCTTGTTCGACCAGCTGTTCTTGGTGTACGTGGCCACGGCCGCGAGGTCGGTATCGCTCAGTTGCTTCCAGGAGGGCATCGCGCCGTTGTTCTGACCGTTGAGCAGCACAGCCAGCTGGATCTTGTGGTCGGCGTCGGTCACCTTGGCGGAGCCGTCGAGCGGCTTGATCGGCCCGGCGCCCTTGCCGTTGGCCTGGTGGCAGGCCGCGCAGTTGGCGGCGTAGACCTTCTCGCCGCGCGTGAGCATGTCGGGCAGGGTCCAGACCTTGGTCGGGTCGTCGAGCTTGGCGGCGGCTTCCTTGCGCTTGGCGGACACCCAGGCCGTGTAGTCGGCGGCCGAGAGCACCTTCACGTGGATCGGCATGTAGGCGTGCTCCTTGCCGCACAGCTCCTGGCACTGGCCGTAGTAGTCGCCGACGGTCTCGGCGCGGAACCAGGTGTCGCGCACGAAGCCGGGAATGGCGTCCTGCTTCAGGCCCAGCTGCGGCACGGCGAAGGCGTGGATCACGTCGTTCGCGGTGGTGATGATGCGGATCTTCTTCTGCACCGGCACGACCAGCGGGTTGTCGACCTTGAGCAGGTAGTCGTCGGGCATCTGGCCCTTGGCACCTGCGTCGGACATGGCGCGCTGCGAGCTGTCGAGCGTGGAGATGAAGGCCAGGCCCTCGCCTTCGCCGTTCAGGTAGTCGTAGCCCCACTTCCACTGGTAGCCCGTGGTCTTGATCGTGAGGTCGGCGTTGGTGGTGTCCTTCTGGGCCACCAGCACCTTGGTGGCGGGCAGCGCCATGACGATGACGATGAGGAAGGGCACGATGGTCCAGATGACCTCGACCACCACCGATTCATGGAAGTTGGCGGCCTTGTGGCCCACCGACTTGCGGTGCTTCCAGATCGAATAGAACATCACCGCGAACACGCCGACGAAGATGACCGTGCACAGGATCATCATGATCGTGTGGAGCAGATGCTGCTCCTGAGCGATCTTGGTCACGCCGACCGGAAGATTCAACTGGCGCACCGAGGGGCCGCCGGGCAGATCGTTGACTGCGTGCGCCGCGCTGCTGAAAGCCGCGCCGGCCGCCAGCAACAGATTCGCCGGCCTGTACTTATTGCGCCAAATGCTCTTCATCGTGTTCACGTTTCTTCAATTTTTCGACAACCAACCGTGCAGCACTGCGCGAGCCCCCTCAGGCGCCGCGTAACGCCATTCGAATCTCGCGGGCCAAGGCCGCACGCAACTCCGGGCGTACATAGCGCCCCACCCTGACCGATCGACCCTGCCCCGAGACCTCGATCAGCGAGCGATCGCCGGTCTGGGGTTCGATCCGCACCTGGTGCGGAAGAAATTCCGTGCGCTCGTAATGCCCGCCGTTCTCGAGCTCCACGACGAGCCGTCCCTCCTGCAGCGCGATCTTCTCGCCGTCGGTCGCATGTCGTGCGTAGACCATGAACGCAAACCCGACAGCGGCCAGTTCGAGCCAGGCAAAAGGCAGCACCATGGGCGCACCGTGCAGCCAGAACAGGGTGCCGATGCCGAGCGATACCACGCACAGCGAAGCGTAGAGCCAGCCCAGCTGGCCCGGCGTCACCGAGCAGTTGCGCTTCAGGAACCATTGGATGCTCTGGCCTGAAACGGTGGCAAATCGAAACACGGAATTCGACACGGGCGAGTTCAGCAAATCGGTGCGTCGACGGTCGCCAAACCCCTCGTACAAACAGGATTCGACACCCCTCGATCGCGGGACAATACCCGCGAGTTTCACGCAACGGCGGATTGTAGCGGGTAGATATCAGTGCCCGAGTGCCCTGTGGGACGCCTACGGGTCACTACTAGTAGGCAAGAAACGGCCTGTGCGACAGGCGTTTTCGCCGACTCGCCGGCAAGCGATCAGGCGCCCGGGCGACCCCGTTGCAGCATCGATCGCATCTCGCGCAGCGACACCGCGCTTTCGGCCGACAGCGACACGCGCGGCACCGGCTTGAACGCGTGGCCGTAGACCACTTCGAAGGTCAGCGCGATGCGGCCGTCGCCGCCTTCGGCCGGCGCGAGTTCGGGCAGCGCCTTCTTCAGCTCCTGCAGCCAGCCCTTGCCGCGCAATGCGGGAAAGCGCGCCGGATGCAGGTTGCGGCCCAGCGTGCGCAGTTCTGCGAGCGCGGCCTCGGGCGTGGCCCAGGTCAGCACGATGCGCTCCATGTCCATCACCGGTTCGGCAAAACCGGCATGCACCAGCATGTCGCCCCAGTCGTGCATGTCGGTGTACTCGTGGCCCGCGGCCGGCCAGCCCAGGCGGGCATGCAGCGCGCGCAGCTCGCGCACGGTGTCGGGACCGAGGCAGGAGAACATGAGGAAGCCGTCGGTCGCCACCAGCTTGTGCCAGTGCGCGATCAGTGCCTCGGGGTCGGCCGCCATGTGCAGCGACATGTTGGCCCAGAGCAGGTCGACGCCGTCCTCGGGTGCTGCCTCGAAGCGTGCCTTGCCGGCCTGCCAGCGGCGCGCGCTCCACCACGGCGCTGCCAGCGCCTGGCTGGTGGCCGCGGCGAGCGCGGGCTCGGGTTCGATCACGAAGGAGGCGGCGTCCTTGTAGCGGCGCGCGACGAGTTCATGCGCCTCGAGCCCGCTGCGCAGCGGCGCCCAGTCGGCCCAGCTGCGGGGCTGGGCCTTGATCCACTGCAGCCGGTCTTCCATGCGGCGACCGATCTCCTCGTGCAGCCAGGGAGAGGCGCCTTCTGCAGGCGCAAGCCGGCGCCAGCGGGCGGCCGCCGTGGCATCGATGGTCGGCGGTCGTCTTGAGGGGTCGGTGGCCATGGGGCCGTGAGTATATTGAGGCGATGCTCAGCCACCGGGCCATGTGGCCTTTCCCGCCTTCGCGGCCTGCCGGCCTCTTCACGTCGCTGCTCGCGCGGCTGCCCAGCCAGTGTGCGGTCTGCCGCACCTGGCCTTCGCGCCCGGTGTGCGATGCCTGCGTGGCCCGCTTCGCCCCGCCCACCGCGCGATGCGGCCGCTGCGCCCTGCCCGTGCCCGAAGGCGTGAGCCGCTGCGGCGAGTGCGTGAAACATCCTCCGCCGCTGGACGCCTGCCTCGCGGCCTGCACCTACGCATGGCCCTGGCCGGACGCCATCGCGGCGTTCAAGTTCCGTGGCGAAGCCGGCCGGGCCGGGCCTTTCGCCACGCTGCTGCGCAGCGCGCCCTGGGTGGAGCCTGCGCTGGAGGCCTGCGACATCGTGCTGCCGATGCCGTTGGCGTCCGGCCGTCTGCGCGAGCGCGGCTTCAACCAGGCGCATGAGCTGGCACGGCGCCTCGCTCCGATCAAGACTGACGCCACCCTGCTCCTTCGCACCCGCGAGACGCCGGCCCAGAGCGGACTTTCGCGCGCCGAACGGCTGCGCAACCTGCGCGGCGCCTTCGCGGTGGAGCCGCTGCGCGTCGACGAACTGCGCGGCCGGCGCCTCGTGCTGGTCGACGACGTGATGACCAGCGGCGCATCGATCTTCGCTGCCGCCCAGGTGCTGCGGCAGGCCGGCGCCGCCCACATCACCGCCATCGTCCTCGCCCGGACCGATCCGCCGCGCTGAGCCGGTCGCGCCGGCCCGCCGACAATCGGCGCATGTTCAATATCGTTCTCGTCCACCCCGAAATCCCGCCGAACACCGGCAACGTGATCCGGCTCGCCGCCAACACCGGCTGCAAGCTGCACCTCGTCGAGCCGCTGGGTTTCTCGATGGACGACCGCCTGCTGCGCCGCGCCGGCCTCGACTATCACGAGTACGCCGAAGTGAAGCGCCATGCCGATTGGCAGGCCCTGCTCGCATCAGAGCAGCCCGCCGCCGACCGCATGTTCGCCCTCACCACGCGCGGCTCGCGCCCCGTGCACGACGTGCGCTTCCAGCCCGGCGACTGGCTGGTGTTCGGTTCGGAAACCAGCGGCCTGCCGCCCGCCCTGCGCGATGGCTTCGCCGAACCGCAGCGCCTGCGGCTGCCGATGCGCGAAGGCCAGCGCAGCCTGAATCTCTCGAACGCGGTGGCCGTGACGGTGTTCGAGGCCTGGCGGCAGAACGGCTTCGGCTGAAGCCGCAGCCCCTTCGGGCAACAGGGGCGCATCCGATCGGCCGGACGCGCCGTATGGAAGACATGCCGGCCGTCAAATGGAAGCAGGCCGGCATCGATCCATTCACCACCTTGCTCGAAGGAGTCTCGCCATGAACGCCAAGCCGATCACCCTCGCCGTCTTCGCCACGCTCGCCTTCGCCGGCGGCGCCCAAGCCTTCCAGGGAGAACAGAACCCGCTGCCGCCCGCCCCCTTCCAGTCGACGCTGTCGCGCGCGCAGGTGCAGGCCGATGCGCGCCAGCCGCTGCAGATAAGCAATGGCGGCACCGGCGTGCAGCAGGCCAGGAGCGGAAACATCGACCGCGACGCGGTGCGCGCCAGCGCGCGGAGCATCACCCGCCAGGGCGCGGCCACCTACGGCGAAGTGACCGACCGCAGGATGTAAGAAAAAAGGGAAAGAAAGAGGGCTGCCGCCGCTTCAGCGGTAGCGGCGCACCACCGACTCCGCCACGCAGGCCGGCTTGGCGGCGCCTTCGAGCTCGATGGTGGTTTCCCAGGTCATCTGGAAACCGTCGTCGGCAATGGGCTCGGCCGTCAGCAGCTTCATGCGGGCCCGCAGGCGCTTGCCCACCGGCACCGGCGACATGAAGCGCACCTTGTTCAGGCCGTAGTTCACGCCCATGCGCGACTCGACCACGTCGAGCGCCGTCTCGTAGAAGCGCGGCAGCAGCGACAGCGTGAGAAAGCCGTGCGCGATCGGCCCGCCGAAGGGGCCGGCCTTGGCCCGCTCGATGTCGACATGGATCCACTGGTGGTCGCCCGTCGCCTCGGCGAACTGGTTGACCTGCTCCTGCGTGATGGCGATCCAGTCGCTCACGGCGACCTCCTGGCCGACGCAGGCGGCGAGATCCTGAAGGGTCTGGAATGTCTTTTTGGTCATGCGGGGCATTCTGGCGTCTGGGGCTGCCGCGCGGCTGTCGGCCTTGCGACAACCGGGCTCAGGGAAAACCGGGATCGGCTCAGGCGTCGAGCCACTCGCAGATCGGCTGCCACTGCTCCAGGTCGCGCTGCACGCGGCCGGGCGAGATGTCGAACAGCGTGAGCCCGCGCGCGGCGAGCTGCACGTAGTTCTGCGTGTCGCGCAGCTCGCCGATCACCGGCACGCCGAGTCCCGCGATGAACTCGTGGAGCCGGTCTGCAGCCAGCGTGCGGGCATTCACGCGCATGCCGACGAGGCCGATCTTCGTCTTCTCGGCGCGGCGGTTCTCCTGCAGCCGGTCGAGGAAGTCGCGCGTCGCGTAGATGTCGAAGATGCTCGGCTGCAGCGGCACGATCACCCGGTCGGCCAGCGCCAGCACTTCCTTGAAGCGCCAGCCGTGCAGGCCGGCGGGCGTGTCGAGCACCGCGTGCGTGGTGCCGCGCGGCGGGCGGACCACGGTGCTTTCGCCGGTGGCTTCCCAGGTGGAGATGGTCCGGGCCATCGGCGGGCGCAGGCCCAGCCAGAGCCGGGAGGATTGCTGGCGGTCCACGTCGCCCAGCATCACGGCATGGCCGTGGCTCGCGAAATAGCCCGCGACGTTCGTCGCGATCGTCGACTTGCCCACGCCTCCCTTGGGATTGGCGACCAGAACCACCGGCATAGATGCACTCCTCCAGAACGGCAATAGCGGGGATGTTAGTCGCTGGCGCGTTTTTGCCCGGCGAAACGCCTGCCAGCGTGCTCTTGAGATATGTTCGCGGGATGACGACAACAACATCCACGGGAACCCCCGCCGACCGCCCGGACGGCGGTTCCGGCGGCATCTACGTGCTGGCCGCCCACCCCCACTGGCGCGACTCGCGCGTCAACCGGCGCATGCTCGCCGCCGCTCGCGCCGTGCCCGGCGTCGACGTCAACGATCTTTACGGCAGCTATCCCGACTTCGCCATCGACGTCGAGGCAGAGCAGGCCCGGCTCGCCCGGGCCAGCCTGGTGGTGCTGCTGCACCCGATCCACTGGTACTCGATGCCCGCGCTGCAGAAGCTCTGGCTCGACGACGTGCTCTCCTACGGCTGGGCCTACGGCCCCGGCGGCACGGCGCTGCAGGGCAAGGACCTCTGGCTGGTCGCCACCACGGGCAGCCCCGAGGCGAGCTACCACCCGCAGAACTACCACCGCTACTTCTTCGACGCCTTCCTGCCGCCCTACGAGCAGACCGCCGCGCTGTGCGGCATGCGCTTTTTGCCGCCGCTGATCTTCTACGGCGCGCGCAGCGCCAGCGAGGTCGATGTGAAGTCCCACGTCGAGACCTTCGCCCAGCGCCTGGGCAGCTACCCCGACTGGCCCGAGATCGAGGAGATCGACGTCTGCGTGTCCTGCCCCGTACCCGAAAGCGACCGGCCGGCCGACAACGACGACGTCGCCAAGGTGGTCTCCAATGCCTTCCAGGCGGCGATGTCCCACGGCCTGGCTACCGCGACGGCCATCGCCTCCGCGGACGACAACGGCAGGAAGGCGCCCTGAATGGAACACGCACCCGCCTGGCTGACCAACAGCCTGATCTACCTGAGCGCCGCCGTGCTGGTGGTGCCGCTTTCGAAGGCCCTGGGCCTCGGCTCGATCATCGGCTACCTCGTGGCCGGCATCGCCATCGGTCCCTGGGGCCTGGGACTCGTTTCCAGCGTCGAGGACGTGCTGCATTTCGCCGAGTTCGGCGTGGTGCTGATGCTCTTCCTCGTGGGCCTTGAACTCGAACCCAGGCGCCTGTGGAACCTGCGCCGCCCCATCTTCGGCTGGGGCACGGCGCAGGTGCTTAGCTGCGCCGCGGTGCTGTTCGCGGTGGGCTGCGCGGTCGGCGCCGAATGGCGCGTGGCACTGGTGGCTGCGCTGGGCCTGGCGCTGTCGTCCACCGCCATCGCGCTGCAGGTGTTCGGCGAGCGCAACCTGCTGAAGACGCCCAGCGGCCAGGCCGGCTTCTCGATCCTGCTGTTCCAGGACGTGGCTGCCATTCCGATCCTCGCACTGCTGCCGCTGCTGGCCGGCGCCACAGCGGCCGAACAATCGATCACAGGGCTGGAGCGCGCGCTGGAGGCCGCCAAGATCATCGGCGTGATCGGCGGCATCATCCTCGGCGGCCGGCTGCTGCTGCGCCCCATCCTGCGCTGGATCGCGCGCAGCGACACGCCCGAGATCTTCACCGCCGCCGCCTTGCTGCTGGTGGTGGCCATCGCGGCGCTGATGCAGTTGGTGGGCCTGTCGATGGCGCTGGGCGCCTTCCTCGCCGGCGTGCTGCTGGCGGAGAGCGAATACCGGCGCGAGCTCGAGACCGACATCGAGCCCTTCAAGGGCCTGCTGCTGGGCCTCTTCTTCATCGCGGTGGGCATGTCGATCAACTTCGGCGTGCTGGTCGCGAGCCCCTGGATCATGGCGATGCTGGTGGTCGGCTTCGTGGCCATCAAGCTGGTGGTGATCTACGCGCTCGCCAAGGCGATGGGCATCGCCTACCAGGAGCGGCCGGTGTTCACGCTGCTGCTCGCGCAGGGCGGCGAATTCGCCTTCGTGGTGTTCCAGGCGGCGGGCCCCGACGTGCTGCCGCCGCAGGTCACCTCGCTGCTGATCGGCGCGGTGGCGCTTTCGATGCTGCTGTCGCCGCTGCTGCTGGTGCTCCTCGACAAGTTCGTGCTGCCGCGCTACAGCCAAGGCACCGGCACCCGACTGGAGGAAATTTCGGAGCAGCAGGACGCCAAGGTGCTGATCTGCGGCTTCGGCCGCTACGGCCAGATCGTCGGTCGCATGCTGATGTCGCAGGGCCTGCGCGTGACGGTGCTCGACCACGACGCCGACACCGTCGAAGGCCTGCGGCAGTTCGGCTTCCGCGTGTTCTACGGCGACGCGACACGGCTCGACCTGCTGCGCACCGCGGGTGCGGGCACGGCCAAGGTGATCGTGGTGGCGGTGGACGACATCGAGCAGTCGCTGGAAATCGTCGACCTCGTGCAGGAGAACTTCGGGCAGGCCCGCATCATCGCCAGGGCACGCAACGTGACGCACCTGTTCCAGCTGCGCGACCGCGGCGTGACGGAAGTCGAGCGCGAGGTGTTCGAGTCGTCGCTGCGCAGCGCGCGCGCCACGCTCGAGGCGCTGGGCTGGCCGGCGCACGAGGCACGCGAATCGGCAATGCGTTTCCGGCGCCGCAACATCAAGCTCAGCGACGAGATCTATCCGCACTACAAGGACCGCGCCAAGCTGATCGCCGCCAACAAGGCGGGCCGCCAGCAGTTCGAGGAACAGATGGCGCGCGAGCGCGAGGAGCGGCAGCGCCGCTCGGGGCGCGACTGGGAACGGCTGGAGGAAGAGGAACAGGCGGAGCAGACGCCCTGAAGCATCTGCAGCGCCTGTAGCGCCGACTAGATCGCGACAGTCAGGTACACGCCCTCGCGCCCCACCAGCGGCGCGCGGGTCGGCATGAAGATCGTGCAGTCGTCGCAAGGGGAGCGGATCTCGTGGCCGTCGTCCACGGCGATCAGCTCGCCCTTCTGGAAGACCTCGAAGCCCAGCACAGGCCGCGCGAAGGCGAAGCTCTCCGTCTTCACCATGTGCACTTCGAGCAGGCGGAAGCGTCGCGCGGGCGCCTTCGCCGCGGCGGTCGGCGGCGGGTCGACCAGCCCCAGGTGCGCGAGGAAGCGCAGCGTGACGTCGGTGGCCAGGTCCGCGGCCGACCGGCTGAAATGCTGTCCGCATTCCACAACCACCGCTGCGCCGTCGACGCCCTCCTCGCCGTGGCGGCCGTACGCCGTCACGCCCGTGCCGGGCGCGCCGCCCACGGGCATCACCAGGTGCACCAGCGGATTGCCGACGGCCAGCGCCAGCCCGGCATTGCGCTCGAATTCCGGGTACACCCAGAAGGGCTGCACCGGCGCGCGCGTGGAATGGATGTCGAGCACGTAGTCGGCCGCGTCCAGCACCGGCCGCAGTTCGCGCGCGCGGCGCAGTTCGGGGCTTTGCTCGCCGCCGTCGAGCATGGCCTTCGACCAGATGCGGTTGAGGTTGTGCACCAACTGGCGGTTCTCGTAGGGCCGCTCGACGTCGAAGGCGTTATAGGCCTCCACGTTCGCAAAGCTCACGGTGAGCGTGCCGGTCTTCGGGCGCACGCCGGTGTCCAGCAGGTGCGTGGCGGCGACCATGCCGCAGATCTCGTTGCCGTGGGTCAGCGCGTTGACCAGCACGTGCGGCCCCGGCCGGCCCGACTCGAAGCGGTGCACGTAGTCGACGCCGGTGTTGCCCTGCCGGTAGGCGGAGATGTCGCGCGGCAGCACCTCCAGCGGCGCGGTGTCGGGCGCGAACGATGACTCGGTCATGCCGGTGCTCATTGGCCGCTCACTCGCCGCGGATGCCGGCGCGCTTGACCAGGTCGCCGTAGACCGCGAGCCGCTCCGACATCATGGCGGTGAACTGCGCGGGCGACTGCGCCTCCGGCGGCAGCGAGCCGCGCGACTGCAGCGCCTCGACCATCGAGGGCTGATCGGCCACTGAACGCACGGCCTTGTGCAGCGCCTCGACGATCTCCGGCGGTGTCTTCGCGGGCGCGGCCAGGCCGATCCACGAGGTGGTGTTCAGCACCGGATAGCCCAGTTCCGCGAAGGTCGGAATGTCGGGCAGCGCCGCCACGCGGGTGGGCGCGGCCACTGCCAGCGCGCGCAGCTTGCCGGACTGGATCAGCGGCAGGAAGGGTGCCAGGTTGTCCAGCCCGAACTGCACTTCGTTCGAGATCAGCGCGGTGACCAACGGGCCGCCGCCGCGGTACGGCACGTGCGTGGCGTTGAGCTGCAGCTGCGACTTCATCAGCTCCACGTTGAGCTGCCCCATGCTGCCCGGCCCCGCGCTGCAGAAGTTGAGCTCGCCGGGGCGCGACTTCACCAGCGCGACGAACTCCTTGAAGTTCTTCGCGGGCACCGCCGGGTTGACCAGCAGCACGTTGATCGAGCGCGCGAGCTGGCTGATCGACGCGAAGTCCTTGATCGGGTCGTAGCCCGGGTTGGGCTGGGTGAGCGGGTTGGCCAGGTGCGAGCTCTGCGACGAGGCGACCAGCGTGTAGCCGTCGGGCTTGGCGCGCGCCACCTGTGCGCTGGCAATGGAGCCGCCGGCGCCGGCGCGGTTGTCGATGACCACCGGCGTGCCCAGCGCCTTGGCGAGCGGGTCGGCGTAAAGCCGCGCGATCAGGTCCACGGAGCCGCCCGCGGGGAACGGCACCACCAGCGTGACCGGCCGCGAGGGCCAGGCCTGCGCCTTGGCGGCCAGCGGCAGCATCGAGCCGAGGCCGGCGGCGAGGATCTCGCGGCGGCGCAGTGCCGCGGCGGTGAAGATGGGTTCCATGGGGCGTCCTGTCGTGCAGTCAAAAGTGCGCGCATTGTTGCAAGATGATTTCAATTTTGCAATGACCATTGCAAAATCAGGCCCAACACGACTCCACGTGCAGAATGCGCGCGACCATGAACCTGAACCAACGCATCTCGGGCTACGGCAGGAAGCTCACCAAGAGCGAGCAGCGCCTGATCGACGAGTTGCAGACGCGCTACCCCCAGGGCCTGCTCGAATCTGCAACGAGCCTTGCAAAGAAGGTGGGCACCAGCGCCTCCACCGTGGTGCGGCTGCTGGCCAAGCTCGGCTACCCCAGCTATGCCGAGGCGCAGATCGAGGCCCGGTCGGAGGTGACCGCGCGGCTGTCGTCGCCGGCCACGCGCGCGGACGCCGTCATCGCCGACGACGCCTCGGTGCGCAGCTGCCTGGCCAATGCGCTGCTGCACGACCAGCACAACCTGGCCTCGACCTTCGCGGCGCTCGACGTCGCCGCCTTCGAGGGCGCCGTGCGGCTGCTCACGCAGCGCAAGGCGCGGGTGCACGTGACCGGCCAGCGGCACGCCGCCGCGCTGGCCGGCCACCTTTCGCTGCACCTGAACATGTGCCTGCCCGACGTGCGCCCCATGAGCGGCGGCGGCCCGCTGCTCATGGAAGACCAGCTGCTGTGGATCGGCGAGAACGACGTGCTGCTGGCCCTCACCTTCAGGCGCCACGCGCTCGCCACCGCGCGCGCGGCCAAGTACTTCAAGGAGAAGGGCGCGAAGGTCATCGTCATCACCGACGGCCCCTCGGTGGCTGCGGCGGCATCGGCCGACCATGTGATGCTGGCGCGCACCTCGAGCGCGTCGCCATTCGATTCGTACACGGCGGCGTTCTCGCTGTGCAACGCGCTGGTCACCGCCGTCGTGCAGCGCCGCAGGAAGGAACTGGGCGCCGCGCTCGAACGCGGCGACGCCCTGTGGGAGCAGCACTGGAACGACTCGGCCGCGCAGGCCGGGCGTTCGCGCAGGAAGCCGTCGTCAGCCGCCTGAGGCCGCGTCCAGCTTCAGCAGCCGCATCGCGTTGCCCTTGAGGATGCCGGGCATCACCTCGGGCTTGAAGCCGGCGTTCTCGAAGTCGCGCATCCAGCGGTCGGGCGTGATCAGCGGGTAGTCGCTGCCGAAGAGCACGCGATCCTTCAGCAGCGTGTTGGCGTACTGCACGAGCTGCTTCGGAAAGTACTTGGGGCTCCAGCCCGACAGGTCGATCCACACGTTGGGCTTGTGCGTGGCCACGCTCAGCGCCTCGTCCTGCCAGGGGAAGCTGGGGTGCGCCATGACGATCTGCATGTCGGGGAAGTCGATGGCCACGTCGTCCAGGTGCATCGGATTGCTGTACTCCAGCCGCAGCCCGCCGCCGCAGCGCATGCCCGAGCCGATGCCGCTGTGGCCGGTGTGGAAGATGGCCGGCAGGCCGTACTCGGCGATCACCTCGTAGATGGGCCAGGCCATGCGGTCGTAGGGGTGGTAGCCCTGCACCGTGGGGTGGAACTTGAAGCCCTTCACGCCGTGCTCCTCGATGAGCCGGCGCGCCTCGCGCGCCCCCATCTTTCCCTTGTGCGGATCGACGCTGCCGAAGGCGATCATGACGTCGCTGTTGTTCTTCGCGGCCTCGGCGATCTCCTCGTTCGGGATGCGGCGACGGCCCATGTTCGACTCCGCGTCGACCATGAACATCACCAGCCCGATCTTTCTTTCACGGTAGTACGCCACGCTCTCGGCAATGGTCGGCCGGCCGCTGGAGCCGAAGTACTTGTCGGCCGCGCGGTCGTACTCCTCGCCGTAGTTGTCGAACGGGTTCCAGCAGCTGACTTCTGCGTGGGTGTGGATGTCGATCGCGATCAGGTTCTGGTGGTCCATGTCTTGTCTCCGGTACGGGTAAGTCCCTAGGCTCTGGGGGCTCCAAATTCCTTGAATTGATTATTTCCCATAATCATAATTCGACGCAACCCCGGACTCATCATGACCAATCCAGACCTTCAACTCGACATCCGCGACGAAGTCGCCATCGTCCGCCTGACGCGCGGTTCCAAGCGCAACGCGCTGTCCGACGGACTGATCCTCGCCCTGCGCGACACCTTCGAGAAGCTCCCCTCCAGCGTGCGCGCGGCGGTGATCGACGGCGAGGGCCCGCACTTCTGCGCCGGCCTCGACCTGAGCGAGCTGAAGGAGCGCGACGCCGGCCAAGGCATGCAGCACTCGCGCCTGTGGCACGGCGCGCTCGACCTGATCCAGCACGGCCCGGTGCCGGTGATCGCCGCGCTGCATGGCGCAGTGGTGGGCGGCGGGCTCGAGTTGGCCAGCGCCTGCCACATCCGCGTGGCCGACCGCTCCACCTTCTACGCGCTGCCCGAGGGCTCGCGCGGCATCTTCGTGGGCGGCGGCGGCTCGGTGCGCATTCCGAAGCTGATCGGCGTGGCCCGCATGACCGACATGATGATGACCGGCCGCGTCTACAACGCCGAGGAAGGCGAGCGCGCCAACTTCGCCCAGTACCTCGTCGACGAGGGCCAGGCCTTCGACAAGGCCTTCGAGCTCGCGAAGCGCGTGGCCACCAACGCGCCGCTCACCAACTACGCGCTGATGCACGCCCTGCCGCGCATCGCAGAGCAGTCGGCCGACCACGGCTTCTTCACCGAGGCGCTGATCTCGGGCATCACGCAGGCCGCGCCCGAAGCCAAGCAGCGCGTGCGCGACTTCCTCGAAGGGCGTGCCGCGAAAGTGAGCAAGGGATGAGCGCCGTCCGATACCGCCCGCTGGTCTTCGGCGTCACCCGCGCCGTCTTGCGTGATGGCGCGCCAGGCACGCAGTACCTGAGCGCCGAAACGCAGCTCGAGCCCTACCGCGAGCGCATGACCGACCGCCTCGCCTACTGGGCAGAGCGCACGCCCGAGCGCACCTTCATCGCCCGTCGCGAACGGCTGGCCGACGGCAGCACCGGCGACTGGCTGAGCGTGAACTACGCGCAGGCGCTGGAGGAAGCACGCGGTATCGGACAAGCCCTGCTGGACCGCGGCCTGAGCGCCGACCGCCCGGTCGCGATCCTCAGCGAGAACGGCATCGAGCACGCGCTGATGGCGCTGGGCTGCCTCTACGCCGGCGTGCCCTACTGCCCCGTATCGCCGCCCTACTCGCTGGTGAGCCAGGACTTCGAGAAGCTGCGCCACGTCTTCGACACGCTCACGCCGGGCCTCGTTTTCGCGAGCGACGCCGCGCGCTTCGCCAAGGCCATCGCCGCAGTCGTGCCGGCCGGCACCGAAGTCGTGCTGGCGCAGGGCACGCTCGAAGGCCGCCCCACCACCGCGTTCGACGCACTGGCCTCGACGCCCGCCACGCCCGCCATCGACGCGGCGATGCGCGCGACCGGCCCCGACACCATCACCAAGTTCCTCTTCACCTCGGGCTCGACCAAGATGCCCAAGGCGGTGATCAACACGCACCGCATGTGGTGCGCCAACCAGCAGCAGCTGCGCCAGTCGATTCCCGCACTGGGCGACGAGCCGCCGGTGCTGGTCGACTGGCTGCCCTGGAACCACACCTTCGGCGGCAACCACAACGTGGGCATCGTGCTGGACAACGGCGGCACGCTCTACATCGACGACGGCAAGCCCACGCCTGCCGGCATGGCCGAGACGCTGCGCAACCTGCGCGAGATCGCGCCCACCATCTACTTCAACGTACCCACTGGCTTCGAGGCCATCGCGCAGGCGATGGAAACCGACTCGGTGCTGCGCCGCAACCTGCTGTCGCGCGTGAAGATGTTCTTCTACTCGGGCGCGGCGCTGTCGCAGCCGGTGTGGGACAGCCTGCACCGCACGCAGGAGTCGGAAGTCGGCGAGCGCATCGTGATGGGCACGGGCCTGGGCATGACCGAATCGGGCCCCTTCGCGCTCTACGTGACCGGCCCCGACGTGAAGTCGGGCGACGTGGGCCTGCCCGCGCCGGGCATCGAGCTCAAGCTGATCGAGGTCGACGGCAAGACCGAGGTGCGCTACCGCGGCCCCAACATCACGCCCGGCTACTGGCGCGCGCCCGAGGCCACTGCCGAGTCCTTCGACGAGGAAGGCTTCTTCTCCACCGGCGATGCCGTGAAGTGGATAGCCGAAGACAACATCCATCGCGGCCTGCGCTTCGACGGCCGCATCGCCGAAGACTTCAAGCTCGCCACCGGCACCTTCGTGAGCGTGGGCCCGATGCGCGCGAAGATCATCGCGGCCGGCGCGCCCTACGTGCAGGACGCGGTGCTGACCGGCATCAACCTGAAGGAAGTCGGCGCGCTGATCTTCCCGACGCAGAAGGTGCGGCAGCTCGCCGGCCTGGGCGCCGACGCATCCATGCGCGAGGTGCTCGAGAGCGCCCCCGTGCAGGCGCACTTCCAGCAGGTCGTCGACACGCTGGCCGCCGGCGCCACCGGCAGCGCCAACCGCATCGCGCGGCTGCACCTGATGGCCGAGCCGCCATCCATCGACAAGGGCGAGGTCACCGACAAGGGCTCCATCAACCAGCGCGCCGTGCTCAAGCACCGCGCCGCGCTGGCCGATGCGATGCACGACGGCAGCCTGCCCTTCACCCTCAAGCCCCGCTAGACATTCCGGGAGACGACACACCATGAAGATCGAAGGACAAGCCGCACTGGTCACCGGCGGCGCATCGGGCCTCGGCGAAGCCACCGCGCGCGAACTCGCGCGGCTGGGCGCGAAGGTCGCCGTGCTCGACCGAAACGCCGAACTCGCCGCGAAAGTGGCGGCGGACATCGGCGGCATAGCCTGCGCTTGCGACATCACCGACACCGACAGCGTGGTCGCCGCGCTCGACAAGGCCGAGGCCGTGCACGGCCCTGCGCGCATCCTGATGAACGTGGCCGGCATCGGCAGCGCCAAGCGCATCGTCGGCAAGGACGGCAGCCCCGCGCCGCTCGAAGACTTCGTGCGCGTGGTCAACATCAACCTGATCGGCGGCTACAACATGGCGCGCCTGTTCGCCGCGCGCTGCGCGAAGCTCGACGCGCTCGACAACGGCGAGAAGGGCGTGATGCTCTTCACCGCCTCGGTCGCCGCCTTCGACGGCCAGGTGGGCCAGCAGGCCTACAGCGCCTCCAAGGGCGGACTGGTCGGCATGACGCTGCCGATGGCACGCGACCTCGCGCAGCACGCCATCCGCGTGTGCACCGTGGCTCCGGGCATCTTCGCCACGCCGCTGCTGCTGGAGCTGCCCGAGCCGGTGCAGCAGTCGCTGGCTGCGTCGATTCCGTTCCCGCCGCGCCTGGGCAAGCCCTCGGAATTCGCCGAGCTGGCCTGCCACATCGTCACCAACGGCCACCTCAACGGCGAGGTGATCCGCATCGACGGCGCCCTGCGCATGGCGCCGCGCTGATTCCGCTTTCAGTCAGCCACCGCAAACCAGGAGACAAGACCATGACCAACAGACGCCAGTTCGTGACGGCGCTCGGCGGCACCGCCGCCATCGCCGCCCTGCATCCCTTCGCCGCGCTCGCCCAGGCGGTGCAGCAGGTAGTGAAGATCTACTACGGATTCCCGGCCGGCAGCGCCGGAGACAGCGTGGCGCGCCGCGTGGCCGAGAAGCTGGGCGACACGCCCTTCACGAAGGTCAATCCGGTGGTCGAGAACAAGCCGGGCGCCGGCGGGCGCATCGCGCTCGACACGCTCAAGAGCTCGGTGGCCGACGGTTCGGTGCTGTGCCTCGCACAGGCTTCGGCGCTGTCGATCTATCCGCACATCTACACCAAGCTGGGCTACGGCATGGCCGACTTCGCGCCGATCTCCATCGGCGCCGTGATGACGCACGCACTGACCGTCGGGCCCGCCGTGCCCGCGAGCGTGAAGACGCTGAAGGACTTCGTCGCATGGGCCAAGGCCAACCCCGGGCAGGCCAGCTACGGCTCGCCGGGCGCTGGCTCCACGCCGCACTTCCTGGGCGCGCTGCTGGGCCTGAACAGCGGCGCCGACCTGCGCCACGTGCCCTATCGCGGCTCGCTGCCGGCGATCAACGACGTGGTGGGCGGCCAGATCGCATCGAGCATGACGCCCGCCGGCGACGCCATTCCCTTTGCCAAGGCCGGCAAGCTGCGCGTGCTCGCCATGTCGGGCTCGCAGCGCGCGGCCTACCTGCCCGACGTGCCGACCTTCACCGAGCAGGGCTTCCCCGAGATCGTGGCCGACGAGTGGTTCGGCTTCTTCGCGCCGGCGAAGACGCCCACGGCCGTCATCACGGCCGCGAGCGCGGCGATCCAGACCGCGCTGAAGGACAAGAGCGTGGCCGACGGCCTGCTGTCGGTGGGCCTTCTCGCCCATGGCTCCTCGCCGGAGGACATGCGCAAGTCGCTGCAGTCCGAATACGAACGCTGGGGACCGCTGGTCAAGAAGATCGGCTTCACGGCCGAATCCTGATTCGCCGATTCGTTCTCCTGCTTCCCTGCCCCGATGGATTACAAGCCCCGCCCCGAAGACGTCCGGTTCATCCTGAACGAAGTGCTCGACGCGCCCGCGCGCCTGGCCGCGCTCGCCCCCTTCGCGGAGGTCGACGAGGCGCTGCATGCGCAGGTGCTCGAGGAAGCCGGGCGCTTCGTCGGCGAGGTGGTCGCGCCCATCAACCGCGGCGGCGACGAGACCGGCTGCCGCTTCGCCGATGGCCAGGTCGCCTCGCCGCCGGGTTTTCGCGAGGCCTACCAGGCCTTCGTCGACGGAGGCTGGCCTGCTCTCTCCGCCGCGCCGGAAGACGGCGGCCAGGGCCTGCCCGCCGTGCTGGAAGCCGTTCTCTACGAATGGCTGGCCGCCGCCAACCATGGCCTGACGATGGCGCCCGGCCTGCTGCACGGCGCGTACGCCTGCCTCAAGCATCACGGCAGCGAGGAGCTGAAGCAGCGCTATCTGTCGAAGATCGCGACCGGCGAATGGCTCGCGACCATGTGCCTCACCGAAGCGCACGCAGGCAGCGACCTGGGCCAGGTGCGCACACGCGCGGTGCCGCAGGCCGACGGCAGCCTGCGGGTAAGCGGCGGCAAGATCTTCATCTCGGGCGGCGAGCACGACCTGACGCCCAACATCGTCCACCTCGTGTTGTGCCGCCTTCCCGATGCGCCAGCCGGGCCCAAGGGCCTGTCGCTGGCGCTGGTGCCCAAGCTGCTGCCCGACGGCGCGCGCAACGCGGTGCACTGCGAGCGCATCGAGGAAAAGATGGGCCTGCACGGCAGCCCCACCTGCACGATGCGCTTCGACGAGGCCACCGGCTGGCTGGTCGGCGAGCCCGGCCGCGGGCTGGCTGCGATGTTCGTGATGATGAATTCGGCGCGCCTGCACGTGGCGCTGCAGGGCATCGGCCTGCTCGACGCCGCCTGGCAGAAGGCCGACGCCTATGCCGCCGAGCGCCGCCAGATGCGCGCGCCCGGCCCCGTGCCCGCCAGCCGCGGCGGCGAGAGCGCCGACCTGATCGCCGAGCATCCGGCCGTGCGCCGCATCCTCGACACGCAGCGCGCCTGGATCGACGGCGCGCGCACCATCGCCTACCGCAGCGCGCTGATGCTCGACGTGGCCGCGCACGACGCCGACCCGAAGGCGCGCGAGCGCGCGCAGCGCTGGTGTTCGTTCGTCACACCGGTGCTCAAGGCCGCGTGCACGCACCAGGCCTTCCATGGCGCGAGCGAATGCCTGCAGGTGTTCGGCGGCCACGGCTACGTGCGCGAATGGGGCATCGAGCAGATCGTGCGCGACTCGCGCGTGACGATGATCTACGAGGGCACCAACGAGATCCAGGCCATCGACCTGCTGGTACGCAAGGTGCTGCCCGACGGCGGCGCCGGCATGTCGGCGGTGCTGCTGGAGCTGCGCGACACGCTGGACGCCTCGCGCGAGGCCGACGCCGACGTGCAGCGCCGGCTGGCGCAACTGCGCTACCTGGGCACCACCGTCGCGATGGCGGCGCATGCCAATCCGGTGCTGCCGTACGAGGTGGCCGACGACTACCTGCGCGCGACCATGCTCGCGATGATGGCGTGGGCCTGGGCCCGCATCGAGGCGGCCTCGCCCGGTGACGCGGGGAAGGCGCGCGTGGCGGCCGCCTTCAGGCGCTGGGTGCTGCCCGAATTCGAGATGCGGATGAGCATCGTCAAGAAGGCCTGCGAGACGGTCGCCCTGACGCATGCGGCCGCGCCCGGCGGCGCTGTCTCCAACTAGCCACTGAAACCTCTCGTTGCAGTGCGCCCGCGGTTACGCTCGGGCCATGGCCTCCACCCCGAAATCCGCCCCCGCGAAAGCCGAGCAGGCCGCCGTGCCGCAAGGCAGGCCCGACCGGCTCGACGCGCGCATGCTCGAAGCCCTGGTCGGCTACAACGCCCGCCGGGCGTGGCTGATCGTCAGCGCCTTCTTCGCGGAGCGCATGGCGCCCTACGGGCTCAAGCAGATCGATTTCTCGGTGCTGTCGCTGCTGGCGCACAACCCCGGCGCCACCTCGCGGCAGCTGTGCAATGCGCTGGAAATACTTCCGCCGAATCTCGTGAGCCTGGTGGCCACGCTGGACAGCCGGGGGTTGATCGAACGTCGCCCGCATCCGCATGACGGCCGCGCCGTGGGGCTGCACCTCACGCCGGCGGGCGAGTCGCTCATCCGCGAAGCCGAGCAGACGGTGGTGCAACTGGAAGCCGACGCCAGCGCCAAGCTCACCGCGCGGGAGCGCGAGACGCTGATACGGCTGCTGCAGAAGATCTATCTGTAGCGCAGGCCGCGGGCCTCAGAGGCCCCGCTCGACCATGTCGATGAGCTGCTGGCCCAGCTTGTAGGTTGCCTCGGCCGGCATCTCGCGCAGCGGCCCGTCGATGATGAGCAGCGCCAGGCCGTGCACCGCGCTCCACGCGCAGTACTCGGCGTTCGGGCGCCGCGCCGGGTCGAGCACGCCGGCGTCCACCAGCCGGTCGATGGCCTTGCCCAGGAGCTGGAACGAGTCCAGCCCGCTCGCGCCCGCCTTGCCGGGGCCCAGTTCGCCGCTGCCCTCGTCGGAGATCACGAAAGCCGTGCGGAACAGGCCGGGCTCCGCCTGGGCGAAGCGCAGGTAGGCCGTGCCGATGGCGCGCACCTGCCCGCGCGCGAAGTCGGCGGGAGGCTGGTCGCAGGGCTGCGCCGCCAGTTCCTTTTCCATCGCGACCGCCGCGGCGGCCAGCGCCGCCTCGCGCACCGCCAGCAGCAGCTCGTGGCGGCTGCCGAAATGCCGGTACGCCGCGTTGGGCACCACGCCGGCGCGCCGGGTCGCTTCTCGCAACACCACCGCGCCGGGGCCGCCGTCGCGGGCCAGTTCTATGCCTGCTTCCAGCAGCGCGCGGCGCAAATCGCCATGGCGATAAGTGCTGCGGGCGGGCGGCAGGCTGTCGGGGACGTTGTTGAGCTTCATTGCATCTCCATGTGGACACTGTCCATTATCTCTGCTATTCTTTGTGGACGGTGTACACAAAGTAATCCGATTGTTTGCGGCCCGTTGCACCGGGGGCCTCCGAGTCACCTCTTCAGTCCAAAGGAATCGTCATGAAAGTCCAGTCTTACCTCTCGTTCGAAGGCCGCTGCGACGAAGCGCTCGGCTTCTACAAGAAGGCGCTCGGCGCCGAAGTCACCCAGCTCATGCGCTACGAGGAAGCGCCCGCGGGCGCCCCGTCGGAAAACGCCGAGGCCGGTTGCGCAGGCGGCATGCCGCAGCCGGACAAGGTGATGCACGCCGTGTTCCGCATCGGCGAAACCGAGTTGATGGCCTCCGACGGCGGCTGCTCGGGCAAGGCCGAGTTCAAGGGCGTGATGCTCGCGCTCACCGCCAATACCGACACCGAGGTCGTCAAGTGGTTCAACGCGCTGGCCGAAGGCGGCCAGGTCATGCAGCCGCTGATCCCGACCTTCTTCACCTCCAACTTCGGCATGCTGACCGACCGCTTCGGCGTGGGCTGGCTGCTGGTAGTCGCGCAGCCGACCTGACCGTCGCCCTTTCCCCCGCACCCCGATCTCCAGAGAAAGCTCCCGCCATGCTCAAGAAAATCGCCCTCGTCGTCGTGCTCGCGATCGCCGCGCTGCTGATCTACGCCGCCACCCGGCCCGACACCTTCCGCGTCGAACGCACCGCACGCATCGAGGCCCCGGCCGAGAAGATCTTTCCGCTGATCGACGACTTCCACCGCTGGGGCACCTGGTCGCCCTACGAGAAGCTCGATCCCGCCATGAAGCGCAGCTTCGGCGGCAGCGCGAGCGGCAAGGGCGCGACCTATGCCTGGGAGGGCAACGACAAGGCGGGCGCGGGCCGCATGGAGATCGTGGAGTCGGCGCCTTCGTCGAAGGTCGCGATCAAGCTCGACTTCATCAAGCCCTTCGAGGGCCACAACACGGCCGAATTCACGCTGCAGCCCCAGGGCGGCGCAACGCAGGTCACCTGGGCCATGTACGGCCCGAGCCCCTACGTGGCAAAGCTCATGGGCATCTTCTTCAACATGGACCAGATGATCGGCAAGGACTTCGAAACAGGCCTGGCCAATCTCAAGGCGGCTACCGAAAAGTAGTCAGCGAACACAACCAGTCATCCAAGGAATACACATGTCTCAGATCCACGCCTATCTCACCTTCGACGGCAACGCGGCAGAGGCCATGCGCTTCTACGAGAAGACGCTCGGCGGCACCATGCAGATGATGATGACTGTCGGCGAAGCGCCCGACACCGAGCAGTTCCCGCCCGAGGCGAAGAAGCGCATCATGCATGCCTCGCTCGCCTACGGTGGCGGCATGCTGATGGCCTCCGACTCCATGCCCGGCCAGCCGTACGAAGGCATGAAGGGCTTCGGCGTCGCGCTGACCCTCGAGACCGTGGCCGAGGCCCGGCGCATCTTCGACGCCTTCACCGAAGGCGGCCATGTCGGAATGCCCTTCGAGAAGACCTTCTGGGTCGAAGGCTTCGGCATGGTCACCGACCGCTTCGGCACTCCGTGGCTCATCAACGGCGGCAAGCCGCTGGTCTGAGCCGACCTTCATCGTTCCAAAGGAATTTCGCTTCCCATGACCAACCAACTCGACAGCCGCAAGCGCTGGCTCGCATTGATGGTGCTGTGCCTCGGCGTCCTGATGATCGTGCTCGACACCACCATCGTGAACGTGGCGCTGCCCTCGATCCGTACCGACCTTGGCTTCACCGAGACCTCGCTGGTCTGGGTGGTGAACGCCTACATGCTGACCTTCGGCGGCTTCCTGCTGCTCGGAGGCCGGCTCGGCGACCTGTACGGCCACCGCCGCGTGTTCCTCGCGGGCCTGGTGCTGTTCACGCTGGCATCACTGGCCTGCGGGGTCTCGACCTCGCAGGGCCTGCTGGTGGCCGCGCGCGCGGTGCAGGGCCTGGGCGGCGCGGTGGTTTCCGCCGTGTCGCTCTCGCTCATCATGAACCTCTTCACCGAACCGGCCGACCGCGCCAAGGCGATGGGCGTGTACGGCTTCGTGTGCGCCGGCGGCGGCAGCATCGGCGTATTGCTGGGCGGCCTGCTCACGAGCACGCTGAGCTGGCACTGGATCTTCCTGGTGAACCTGCCGATCGGCATCGCGGTGTATGCGCTGTGCGTGGCGCTGCTGCCCAGCGCGCGCGGACATGCGCACGGAGAGAAGCTCGACGTGGCCGGCGCCATCACCGTCACGCTGTCGCTGATGCTCGCCGTGTACGGCGTGGTCAACGGCAACGAGGCCGGCTGGGGCTCCACGCAGACGCTCGGCCTGCTCGGCGCTGCCGTGGTGCTGCTCGCGATCTTCATCGCCATCGAGTCGCGCGTGCAGCATCCGCTGATGCCGCTGGGCCTCTTCAAGCTGCGCAGCGTGTCGGTCGCCAACGTGGTCGGCGTGCTGTGGGCCGCGGCCATGTTCGCGTGGTTCTTCATCTCGGCGCTCTACATGCAGCTGGTGCTGAACTACACGCCGATGCAGATCGGGCTGGCCTTCCTGCCCGCCAACATCATCATGGCCGTGTTCTCGCTGGGCCTGTCCGCGAAGATCGTGATGCGCTTCGGCATCCGCAAGCCGCTGGCGGCCGGGCTCTGGCTCGCGGCCATCGGGCTTGCGCTGTTCGCGCGCGCGCCGGTCAACGGCAGCTTCGTGGTCGACGTGCTGCCCGGAATGATGCTGCTCGGCCTGGGCGCGGGCATGGCGTTCAACCCGGTGCTGCTCGCCGCGATGAGCGAGGTGAGCCCGTCCGATTCGGGCCTGGCCTCGGGCGTGGTCAACACCTCTTTCATGATGGGCGGAGCGCTGGGCCTGGCCGTGCTGGCCAGCGCGGCGGCCGCGCGCAGTGCGTCGATGGAAGCGGCCGGCGCGCAGATGCCGCTGGCGCTCACCGGCGGCTACAACCTCGCGTTTCTCGTCGGCGCCGTGTTCGCGGCGGCGGCGGGTCTGCTCGGTGCCTTGCTGCTTCGCTCCGCCATGCCGGGGCAGATGCAGAACAACGAGGAAGCAGCGGCACCCCACGGAACGGCGGCATCGCAATGAGCGACACCACGCCATGCAACCACCGGTCTTCTTTCTTCAACGGTTCCACAGACTATTCAGGAGAACAACCATGGCTCGTTATGTAGACGGCTTCATCGTCGCCATTCCCACCGCCAACGTCGAGGCCTACCGCAAGCTGGCGCGCAAGGCCGGCAAGGTCTGGATGGAATACGGCGCGATCGAATACGTGGAGTGCATCGCCGACGACGTGAAGCCCGGCAAGCTCACGTCCTTTCCCCAGAGCGTGAAGCTGAAGTCCGACGAGACCGTGGCCTTCTCGTGGATCGTCTACAAGTCGCGCAAGCACCGCGACACGGTCAACGCGAAGGTGATGGCCGACCCGCGCATCACCGCGATGGACCCGAAGACCATGCCCTTCGATGCGAAGCGGATGATCTTCGGCGGCTTCAAGAGCATCGTCGAGTTTTAAGCTCGCCCCCAGGCTTCGCGCACTTCGTGTCGCTTCGCCCCCCTACCGGGGGCAACACCTGCGGCCCGGCAAAGCCGGTTCCGCGGTGTTCCGCGAAAAGGCCTCGCTTCGCCGGCCTCAGGCCAGGAAGCCGTCATAGACGAGCTTGAGCCCGGTCAGGAACATGCCCAGATAAACGAAGCGATAGAACCACGTCGCATCGATGCGCCTGGCGATGCGGATGCCGACCCACACGCCCAGTGGTGCAAGCGGCATCAGCACCAGCGAGGTGGCCAGGGTGCGGAAGTCGAGCAGGCCGAGCCACGCGTAGGGAATCCACTTGCTGAGATTCACCACGAAGAAGAAGTAGGCCATCGTCGCCGTGAAGATCACCGGCGACAGCCGCAGCGGAATGACGTAGGCGTTGATGGGCGGCCCGCCCGCGTGCGCGATGAAGCTGGTGAAGCCCGACACCGTCGTCAGCACCGCGCCGATGCCGCGCGAGGGCAGCGGATCATTTGGCTTGGGCGGAAACAGCAGCCGCTGCGCGAGGAAGAGCAGCGTGAACACGCCGACGATGCCCGCCACCGTGTGCGCCGAGAGCATGCGAAACAGCAGCGTGCCGATCACCGTGCCCAGCAGCCCGAACGGAATCAGGAACTTCAGCAGCGAGCGATCGAAGTCGCGCCGGAACGCCGCGAGGCCAAGCACGTCCATCAGCAACAGCAGCGGCATGAGGATGGCGGCCGCCTGCGGCACGGTGACGGCCAGCGCCATCATCGGCACGGCGAGCGAGCCGAAGCCCGCGCCGAAACCGCTCTTGCTGATGCCGAGCAGCAGCACGGCGGGAATGGCGACCGCGTAGAAATGCGGGTCGGTGATCAGGGGAAAAGCCATGGGAGGGAAGAGCGCAGAAAAAAGCCTGCCGTGGAGGCAGGCTCGGCGAGCGTAGCAGGATGGGGCGTTCCCTGCTGGCGAGCTTCCCGTGGCCGCCTCGTCAGCGCTCGAGAGCGCCGCCGGCGAGCCAGCGGGCACCGCGCCGGTACAGCTCCTCCACTGCCGGCCCCTTGAGCATCGGCATGTCGAGCTTCACCGTGTAGCCGATGCGCTGCTGGATGTAGGTCAGGTGGCGATAGCCTTCGGGCAGGCCGGCCAGCACGTCCGCGTCCAGCTTCACCGTGGCGGCCGGGTCCACCGGGTCGATGCGGTCCTTTTCGTAGATCGGCTGGCGGTGCAGCAGCTTCCATTCGCCTTCGTGCTTTTCCACGAAGTCGTAGAAGCGGCCGGTGCACACCACGTCGCACAGTACGCCCTCGACCATGCCGCGCTGCGAAATGGTCATCTTGGTCTGCGCGATGGCGCGCTCGCCGGCCACCTCGATGGCCGAGCCGCCGAGGAAGTGCAGGATGCTCACGCCTTTGGCCCAGCCTTCCTTCGTGACACGGATGAACTCGGTGTACGGCCCCTGGAACCAGGTGGCCATCATCACGCCCTCGGGATGCCACACGGTGGCGAAGCGCTCCCAGTCGCCGGCATCGCGCCACACGGCCCAGCGCTCGATCATCCGGCGGATCAGCAGTTCCTGCTGCAGGGTTTCGTTCATTTGCGTTGTTTCCTTGGTTGGTCTTGCTGGATCAGGCGGGCTGCGTCAGCGGGTTCAGCACGAAATCGAAATCGAGGCGCCAGCGGCCGTTGTCCTGCTTCTTCCACGGCGCGACCAGCGACTGGCGCACCGCGAACACGGCGTCCGAATCCAGGTACTCGTCGCCTTCACGGAACACATGCGTGATGAGCCGCTCGTAGCCCGGCGCCTCGATCTTGAAATGCAGGTGCGCGGGCCGCCACGGATGGCGCTTCGTCGCGCGCAGCAGGTCGCCCACGGGCCCGTCGACCGGAATCGGATACGCCACCGCCACCACGCTGCGGAAGTGCAGCGAGCCGTCAGGCCCGGTGCGCAGCGTGCCCCGGTTCTCCGCGTGGTCGAGCCCGGCGTGCTGCACGTCGTAGTGCCCGCCCGCGTCGGCCTGCCACACGTCGACCACGGCATTGGCCACCGGCTCTCCGTCGAGCCCGCGCACCGTGGCGTACACGTCGCAGGGCTCGCCCTCGGCGCCGTTGGCCACGTCGTCGCCGTGCTCGTACTCTGGCGCGCCATCGAAATAGAAGGGGCCGAACACGGTGGCCTCGGTGCAGCCGGCCGGCTTGTCGTTGTTCATCGCGATGGTGAGCATCGAAAGCCCCAGCACGTCCGACAGCAGGATGAACTCCTGCCGCTTGTCGTCGCACTTCTGGCCGGTGGCCGTGAGGTACTGGATGCCCTGGAACCACTCGTCCTCGGTGAGCTTCACCTCGCGCGCGAAGGCGTGCAGGTGCTGCACCAGGCTGGTCAGGATCTCGCGCAGGCGCGGATCGGGCGTGTCGGCGAAGCGCGCGAGCACGGCCTGCGTGATGTTGTCCTGGTTGAGGTTGCGCATCGTGGCTGTCTCCGTGGTGTTGTCTCCGGGGTCTCCGGGAATAGGGCGCACTGTAGGCCGCGTGCGGTTGGCACGAAAGCATCGGGGCGCAAATCATTTTTCCGCCCAGCGGAACGGTCGGGCGCGGCCTGCGCCAAAATCATCCGCCCCTGAAAAACAATCCCGGAGACACCACCCCATGGACCGCTGGACCGAAATCGCCCTGCTCGTGCAGATCGCCGATGCCGGCAGCCTGAGCCGTGCCGCCGAGGCGCTGGGCCTTTCCAACGCCGCCGCGAGCCGCCACCTGAGCGCGCTGGAAGAACGGCTGGGCGCCCGGCTGGTCGAGCGCAACACGCGCCGCCTGTACCTCACCGACACCGGCCGCGAGTTCTGCGGCCGGGCCCGCACCATCCTGGCCGACCTGTCGGACGCCGAATCGGCGGTGAACGCCACCGCGTTCAATCCCACGGGCACGCTGCGCATCACGGCCTCGCTGTCGTTCTCGATCCACCACATCGCGCCGCTGCTGCGCGAGTACACCCAGCGCTACCCTGGCGTGACGGTGCACGTGGAGACGGCCAACCGCTACTTCGACCTGATCGACAACAACATCGACGTGGCGATCCGCACGCGCGAGTACGAGCCCGACTCGAACGTGACGATCCGCCGCCTCGGCGAAACGCGGCGCATCCTGGCGGCCTCGCCGCGCTACTTCGCGCAGCACGGCTTCCCGAAGACGCTGGACGAGCTGAAGCAGCACAAGCTGCTGATCTACACCCACGCCAACAACCCGAACGAGCTGCGCTTCAGGCGGGGGAAGGAAACGCACACGGTGTCGGTCACGGGCCTGCTCGAGTCGAACGACGGGCAGGTGCTGCGCGCCGCCGCGCTCGACGGCATGGGCATCCTGGTGCAGCCGACCTACATCGTCTACGACGACATCGTGGCCGGCCGGCTGGTGCCCACGCTGGACGACTGGGACCTGCCGCACCTGACCATCAACCTGGCCTACCCGAGCCGAAAGCACCTGTCGGCCAAGGTGCGCAGCTTCATCGACTTCATGGCGGCGCATTTCCGCAAGATGGACTACGAGCGCAAGTGGACGGCCCACTTCGGCCCCCACTGACCCGGCCCCGGGGCCTTTTCGCCAAAACATGTGCGTAAACGCACATTCCGCATTTCCGCAGCCCCGCACACTGGAACCGCAACCGTCGCATTCCGCGGCGGACCCATCGTTTTCCAGCAAGGATCTGCCATGAACACCCAGGCCACCGCCGCCAACACCCCGCGTGCGCCGATCGCGTCGCCGCTGTCCGCCCTCTCCCCCGCCACGCTGGACGACTCCGGCAAGCTGCTGATCCGCGTGACGATCGGCTTCCTGGTGCTGCTGCACGGCATCTTCAAGCTGTCGGCCGGCGTGGGCTTCATCGCCGGCATGCTGGCCAAGTCCGGGCTGCCGGGCGGCATCGCCTACCTGGTGTACGTGGGCGAGATCGTCGCCCCGCTGCTGATGATCGCCGGCATCTACACCCGCGCTGCCGCGGGCGTGGTCGTCATCAACATGCTGGTGGCCTTCGGCCTGGTGCACATGGCCGACCTGTTCGCGATGACGAAACAGGGCGGCTGGGCGCTGGAACTGCAGGGCCTGTACCTGTTCGGCGCGCTGACCGTGGTGCTGCTGGGCGCCGGCCGCTTCTCCATCGGCGGCACCAAGGGCCGCTGGAACTGATCGACCCGGGGCTCAGCCGGCGTCGCCGCGCACCTGCGAGACCATAGCCTCCAGGCGGGCCACGTCGGCGACCAGAAGAGCCTTGTCGTCCTTGCGCAGCACGCCGCTGCGCGCCAGCACGTTGAGCTCGCGGGTCACCTGCTCGCGGTTGGTGCTGATCTGGCTGGCCAGCGCCGCATGCTTTGGCGCCGGGTCCAGCCGGGCCTGGTTGCCCTCGACGCCGGCGGCGCGAGCCAGGCGCAGCAGCTCGGCATGCAGCCGGTTCTGCACGCCCAGGGTGCTCAGGTCGATCACCCGCTCCGACAGCTGCCGCACCAGCGTCGCCAGCCGCAGCATCACCCGGCCGGCCACCAGCGGCTCGTCGCGCAGCAGGGCCATGAAGGCGGCGCGGTCGAGGCTGGCCACCACGCTGGGCTCGAGGGTGACGACATCGGCCGAACGCGGGCCGCCGTCGATGGCGGCGATGTCGCCGAAGTGCTCGCCGGCCTCGGAATCGCGGAAGGTCACCTGCCGGCCGTTGGCCGAATAGGTCGTCACCCGCACCCGGCCCGAGACCAGCAGGAACACCTCGCCCTGCTGCTCGGCGCGCAGCAGCAGGGGCTTGCCGGCTTCCACGCTGTGCCAGAGGCATTGCTGGGCCAGCAGGTCGAGGCGCTGGTCTGAAAGGCCTTCGAGCAGCGCGATCTGGCGCAGTGCGAGGCTGGAGCGGAGGGTAGGTTCGGGTTTGGCCATGCCGGAGGTCGGTGGTCAACGGGAATAGGCGCGCGGATTATGCTCGGGTGCCGCTTCGAACCCGTTCATGGCCAGACGTTCCCCTCAAGCCGCCTCCGCCGCTACTGCCGCCCCCTTTTCGCTGAGACCGCCGACCCGGCGCAATCTCCGCTGGGCGAGCGGCCTGGTGCTGATGGCCTACGTCACGGCGCACCTGCTCAACCACTCCCTCGGCATCTATTCCTTTGCCGCGGCCGAAACAGTGCTGCGCGGCGTGCAGGCGTTCTGGCACAGCCTCGCCGGCACGGTGCTGCTGTACGGCGCCGCCGCCACGCACCTGGCCCTGGCCGTGGTGGCCCTGTGGGAGCGGCGCACCCTGCGCATGCCGCCGCTGGAGGGCCTGCGCGTGGCGCTGGGCTTCGTGCTGCCGCTGCTGCTGATCAAGCACCTCGCCGCCATGCGCGGCGCCTACCTGGCCTACGGCATCGAGGGCTCCTACGTGCGCGTGGTCTGGGGGCTGTGGGAATGGCAGGGCGCGGCCGCGCAGCTGCTGATGATGCTGGCGGCCTGGACCCATGGCTGCCTGGGCCTGCACTTCGCGCTGCGGGCGCAGCCGGCGTGGCGGCGCTTCTCCCACCTGCTGCTTGCCGTCGCGGTGGTGCTGCCGCTGGCGGCGGCGATGGGCTTCGTCTCGATGGGGCGGGAGTTCCAGTGGAGCGGCGTGCCGCCCGTCGTGCTGCCGACGCCCGAGCAGGCCCAGGCGCTCGGCACGGCGGAAGACGTCATCAAGTGGCTCTACGGGCTGTCGCTGGCCGCGCTGCTGGCGGCGCGCTGGGGCCGCAACAGCTTCGCGCGCTGGTCGCGGCAGCCGATGGTCGCGCTGAGCTACCCCGAGCGCACCGTGCAGGTGCCGCGCGGCTGGAGCGTGCTGGAGGCGAGCCGCTCGCACGGCATCGACCATGTGTCGATCTGCGGCGGCCGGGCGCGCTGCTCCACCTGCCGCGTGCGCGTGGCCGGCCCCGCCGAACACATCGGCGAGGCGGGCCGCGACGAGCGGCGCACGCTCGAACGGGTGCGCGCGCCGGCCGACGTGCGGCTGGCCTGCCAGCTGCGCCCGCGCGGCGACATCGAAGTCACGCCGCTGTTCGCGCCGCTGCCCAACGAGGGCCGGCCCGCGCCGGTCGGCCGATTCGGGCACGAGCGCGACGTGGCGATCCTGTTCGTCGACCTGCGGCGCTGGTCGGGCCTGTCGGAGCGGCAATGGCCCTTCGACCTGGCCTACGTGCTCGACCGCTACTTCGCCACCGTGGGCGCGGCCGTGCGCGAGAGCGGCGGCGTGCCCAACCAGTTCATCGGCGACAGCGTGATGGCGATCTTCGGCCTCGAGTGCGACCTGCCCACCGCCTGCAGGCAGGCGCTGCGCGCGACCGAGCTGATCGGCCAGCGCATGGACGCATGGAGCGAAGGCTTCGAGGCGCAGTTCGGCCAGCGGCTGGAGTTCGGCATGGGCCTGCACGCGGGCCGCGCGGCGGTGGGCGAAGTGGGCTATCTCGAGACCACCACCTTCACCGCCATCGGCGAAGTGGTCAACACTGCGAGCCGGCTGCAGGACCATTCGAAGACCGCGTCGTCGCGCCTCGTCGTGTCGCTGTTCGCAGCCGAGCAGGCAGGCGTGGCACAGGCCATGGGCACGGCCGAGATGCTCGTCGTGCGTGGCCGCTCCGAACCTCTCGCGGTGCTCTACGCATCGCGCGACACCGTCCCGCTGTAGTTGCCGAAAGCGGTGCGCAAACGCACATCGCGAACCACGATGCGGTTTCACACTGCATCCCGTGGCAACGACGAATGTCCGCCGCCCACACCAGTCAGCAAAGGGACTCGCATCATGAACACCAAGCAACGCATCGCCGCTCTCTCCGCCATCGCATTCGCCATGCTGGGCGCAGCGGGCGCGGTACACGCCGAAACCTATGAAGGCGTGCATCCGATCACCTCCGCCGCCAGCCGCGCCGACGTGCGGGCCGAAGCGGTGGCAGCCGCTCGCGCCGACAACCCCTACGCCGACGGCGCAGACGCCGGCCCCGCCGCGGTGATCGCCTCGTCGACCACCCGCGCCACGGTCCGGGCCGAAGCCGTTGCCGCCGCGCATGCCGACAACCCCTACGCAGAAGGCGCTTCGTCGGGCGTGGCCCCGATGGTGGCCAGCACGGTCGACCGCGCCGCTGTGCGTGCAGCGGCCCGCGCTGCCGCACGTGGCGACGCGCTGCCGCTGTAATCGGCACCCGCCATCCGCCTCGCTTCGGCGAGCGCACGCACCGAAGCCGGCCCTTGCGAAAGCAGGGCCGGTTTTTTCTTGTGCGTGTACATCGACGGCGGCTTGCCCTGTTGCCTGATACCCGATTGCGCGAAGCGGTGCGCAAACGCACAGCGCCCATCGCGCCGCGGTTCGACACTGCATGCCGTGGCAACGACGAATGACCGCCGCCCACGCAGTGAACCAAAGGGACTCCCGCAATGAACACCAAGCAACGCATCGCCTCTTCCGCTTTCGCCGCGGCCCTCGCCCTGCTGGGCGCCGTCGCCGCGCATGCCGAAGCCTATGACGGCGTGCATGCCATCACCTCGTCGGCCAGCCGCGCCGACGTGAACGCCGAAGCCGTGGCTGCCACGCGCGAAGGCAACACGTATTCGGACACCGCCGCCGAAGGCGCCGTGGCCTTCAAGTCCACGCTCGATCGCAACGCCGTTCGCGAGCAAGCCGTGGCCGCCGCGAACAACCCGCTGCAAAGCCTGGACCGCCGCGCCTTCTATCGCGACGAAGTGCCTGCCGCCTACAAGAAGCCCAGCGTCTCGTTCACGCAGCAGGCCGGCCTGCCGAGCACGGCACGCCCCTGACGCCCGAGCTCAGGGCCGCACGCCTTCCCAGGCGTTCTGCAGCAATGCGCGGATCGCCGCGCGCTCCAGCGGGCGCGGGTTGGGGTACTGGTTCTTGAGCGCGTGCTCGCACGCCAGGTCCAGGTCGGTTTCCTTCATGCCGATGTCGCGCAAGGCGACCGGCGCACCGTTGTCGCGCGCCAGGTCGTACACCGCCTGCGCGGCGCTGCCGCTTCCCTCCAGTGCCTTCACGATGCGCTCCATGGCCCGCGGCGCCGCCGCGGCGTTGTAGGCCAGCGCATGCGGCAGCACGATGGTGTGCGTCTCGGCATGCGGCAGGTTGAAGCTGCCGCCCAGCGTGTGGCACAGCTTGTGGTGCAGAGCCATGCCGACGTTGCCCAGCACAGTGCCGCACAGCCAGGCCCCATAGAGCGCGTCGCCGCGCGCATCGGGGTCCTTGGGCGTGGCGCGGATCGCAGGGAGCGCGCGGCCCAGCGCGGCGATGCCTTCCTGCGCCATCAGGTCCATGATCGGGTTCGAGTCGGCCGCATAGAGCCCCTCGGCCGCATGCGCGATGGCGTTGATGCCGCTGGTCACGCTCATGCCCACGGGCAGGCCCAGCGAGAGCTCGGGGTCGTAGATCACGGTGCGCGGAAGCACCTTGAAGTCCTTGCCCGTCTTCTTCATGCCGGCTTCGGTGATGCCGTAGATCGGCGTCATCTCGGAGCCCGCGTAGGTGGTCGGAATGGCGAGGATCGGCAGGCCCGAATCCAGTGCGATGGCCTTGCCCAGCCCGGTGGTGGAGCCGCCGCCGATGGCCACGGCGCAGTCGGCGCCCAGGCGCGTGGCCACTTCCCTCGCCTCGCGCGCGGTCTCGATCGGCACGTGCATCACGGCCCGGTCGAACACGCCGGCCGCGTGCGCCCCCAGCATGTCGGCCACGCGCTCGGCCTGCGGGCGCTGCTCGGGCGTGGACAGCACCAGTGCCCGGCGCGCGCCGAGCGCATCGATCTCGCGTGCCAGGTGCTGCAGCGAACCGGCGCCGAAAACCACCCGCTGGGGCACGCTGTTGTAGACGAACGATGGTGTGGTCATGGCTTTCCTGTCTCTCGAATGTTCATGCAGCATCTGTATGGCTGATACGGCCCTTGATGAAAACGCCGGTCATCGCCAGCACCGCGGGCACGATCAGCACCGTCAGCACCTGCTCGAAGTTCCAGCCAAGGCCCAGCAGCGCCGCCCCGAGCCAGGCGCCCAGCACCGCGCCGAAGCGCCCGATGCCGAGCATCCACGATACGCCCGTCGCCCGCACATGGGTCGGGTAGTAGCGCGCCGCCAGCGATGGCATCGCCGACTGCGCGCCGTTGATGCACATGCCCGCGAACAGCACCAGCAGCACGAGCACCAGCCCGCTGCCCATGCTGTGGCCCACCGCCACGGCGAGCACCCCAGCCAGCAGGTAGCAGATGCCGATCACCTTGTGCGGGTTGCCGCGGTCCATGGCCCAGCCCACGCCCACCGCGCTCAGCACGCCGCCGAACTGGAACAGCGCTCCCACCACGGCCGACTGCGTCATCGATGCGCCGCTCTCGCGCATCAGCGTCGGCAGCCAGCTCGTGAGCAGGTAGATGATGATGAGCCCCATGAAATTGGTGCCCCACAGCAGCAGCGTGCCCGGGCCCAGGCCACCGGCGAACATGCGTGCAAGCACCGGGCCGCGCGGCCCCTTGCCTCGGGCCTGCTGGCCCGGAATGGTGAACTGCTCGACGCCCGCCAGCGATTCGCGAGCAACCGGCTGCAGCACCTTGCGGATGCGCTCGACGGGCTGCCCCCGAACCACCATGAAGCGCGCCGACTCCGGCAGCCAGAACAGCAGCACGGGCAACAGCAGCACCGGCACGATGCCGCCGATCAGCAGCAGGCTGTGCCATCCCCAGTGCGGAATGATCGCGGCCGAGAGAAAGCCGCCGCCGGCCATGCCCAGGTTGAAGCCGCAGAACATCGTCGTCACCAGCAGCGACTTGACCTTCTCGGGCGTGTACTCCGACAGCAGCGTGGTCGCGTTCGGCATGCCCGCCCCCAGCCCGATCCCGGTCAGGAAGCGCAGCACCACGAGCTGGTCGATGCCGGTCGCGAAGGCCGACCACAGTGAAAAACCTCCGAACACCGCCACCGACATGCACAGCACCGCCTTGCGCCCGAAGCGGTCGGCCAGCGGCCCCGAGCCCAGCGCACCGAAGATCATCCCGGCCAGCGCGGCGCTCATCACCGGGCCCAGCGAGGCACTGGGCACGCCCCAGTCGCGTACGAGCGCCGGCGCGATGAAGCCCATGGCGGCGGTGTCGAGGCCGTCGAGCAGCACGATCAGGAAGCACATCGCCACGATGCCCCACTGGTAGGGCGACAGCGGGCGGGCGTTGATGAGCCACTGCACGTCGACGATGCGGCGCGTGGCGATTGAACCTGTGTCGGTCATGGGCTTCTTTTGTCTCCATCGCTGGTTTGCGATGGGCGCGAGTGTCTCGCCGGCCCGGGACCGGTTCAACGACAGGAACGGAAAGGAGTTTTCCGCTCAGCCTGCGGGGCCTGCCTTGCGCCCGGCCGCAGAGGCATGGGCGATCAGCACGAGAAAACCGCCCACCATCGCCACGTTCTTCAGGAAGTTGTTGAGCTGCCCGTTGAACTGCGCCGCGTCGGCCGCCCAGAAGGCGTGCGCGATGAAGCCCGTGGCCAGCGTGAACAGGGCCAGCGCGCCGGCCACCCATTGCACGCGCCAGCCGGCGATCAGCAGCAGCCCGCCGCCGACTTCGAGCGCGATGGTCAGCGGCAGCACCACGTCGGCCAGCGGAATGCCGAGCTTGCCGAAGTAGCCGAGCGTTGCGCCGTAGGTCAGGAGCTTGCGCACGCCCGCCACCAGGAAGATCGCCGCCATCAGCACTCGCGCGGCCAGGACCAGGCCGCGCCCGGTGTCGTCGTTGGTTGTCGTCGTCATTCGTTTTCTCCGGAAGATGTTGCCGGGCGCGCGGCGGCGCCCGTGAATTTCAGTCGCCCCATGCACAGCACCATGGCGCACGACAGCAGCGCCGGCACGGCCGCCGCGATGAAAAGCGCGCTGTTCGTCCAGTGCAGCCCGATGAGCCAGCCCGCCAGCACCGGCCCCACGATGGAGCCCGCGCGGCCGATGCCCAGGCTCCAGCCCATGCCGGTGGCGCGCACCGTCGTCGGGTAGACGCCCGAGGCCAGCGCGATGAGCGCGGGCTGCGCACCGACCACGCAGAAGCCGCTGACCGAGACCACCGCGAGCAGCAGCATCAGCGGCAACGCCGGCTGGCCGATGACGGCAATGGCAATCGCCGCCACGCCGAAGACCGGCACCAGCACGCGGTAGAAGCCCACGCGGTCGATCAGCGGCCCCATCGCCACCGTGCCGACCACGCCGCCCACCTGCAGCAGCGTGCCCACCAGCACCGCCGTGCCCGCGCTGTAGCCCGCTCCGGCCGCGATGGTGGGCAGCCAGTTCGCCAGGAAGAACAGGTTGAGCAGGTTCATGAAGTTGATGCCCCACAGCAGCAGCGTGGCCGGTGCGCGACCCGCGCGGAACAGCTCGACCACCGGTGCGCCGTCCTGCTTCGCCTCGTGCACCACGTAGCGGGTTCCGGGGCCGGCGCGCACGCCGGGCGCGATGCGGCCCAGCCACTGCTGCACCCGGTCGAGCTTGCGGCCCCGCAGCACCAGGAACTGCATCGACTCGGGCATGTAGCGCCACATGAGCGCCGCGATCAGCAACGGCACCACGCCGCCGAAGACGAACACCGCCCGCCAGCCGCCCCAGGGGATGAGCACCGCCGAGATCAGCCCGCCCAGCACCGCGCCGCCCGTGAAGCCGCACGATACCCACATCATCAGCGTGACGCGGCGGCGCTGGGGGCTGTACTCGCTGGCCAGCGCGCTGGCGTTGGCCATGATGCCGCCCAGCCCGATGCCGGTGATGAAGCGCATCGCCAGCAACTGGTCGAGCGTGCGGACGAAGACGGTGGCCAGCATGCACAGGGCGAAGAACACCGTGGCGCCGAGCAGCACCGGGCGGCGCCCGATGCGGTCGGCGCAGACGCTCAGCGCCAGCGAGCCGACCAGCATGCCGAGCAGGCCCGCGCCGAACACGGGGCCCAGCGCAGCCTTCTCTATGCCCCAGGCCTGCACGATGGCGGGAGCGACGAAGCCCATGGCCTGCACGTCGAAGCCGTCCATGACGACTGCGCAGCCCACCAGCAGCAATATCCATTTCTGGAAGGTACCGACGGGGTGGCTGTCGATCAGCGCCGGGATGTCGATGGCGGTGGCAGCGGCTGCGCCACCGGTGTCCGGGGAGTTCGGCAGGAGCTTCACGCGACAGCCTCGTCGTCGAGGCAGTTGGCGGCCGTCCATCCGTACAGCCATTCGAGCGCGTCGTAGAAGCGTTCCTGCGGACGGCCCTTCCACATGCTGTTGCGTACCAGCCGCTCCACTCCCTTGGCGTGGTAGATGCGGCCCATCTCGCGCGCCGACAGCACCACCCGCGCGGTGCGCGCCACACGGGAGCGCTCGTACAGCGCGAGCGCGCGCGGCCAGTCGCCCGCCTCGCGGCGCAGGGCGAGGCCCAGCGTCACCGCGTCCTCGCAGGCCATGCAGGCGCCCTGCGCCAGGTACTGCACCATCGGGTGCGCGGCGTCGCCCAGCAGCGTGGCGCGGCCGAAGGTCCATTGCTCGATGGGGTTGCGGTCGGCCGTGGAGTAGCGCTTCCAGGCCTTGGGAATGCGCAGCAGCTGCTGCACCTGCTCGCAGGTCGGGCGGAAATAGCGCTGTACCTCGGCCGGATCGCCGTCCATCGAGCCCCACTCCTCGGGCTGGTCGCTGTGGAAGGTGACGGCGATGTTGAACTTGTCGCCGCCCTTCAGCGGGTAGTGCACCAGGTGGCAGTTGGGCCCGACCCAGATGCACGGCGCGGTGAAGCGCAGCGCCTCGGGGAAATCGGCCGTGTCGATCACCGCGCGGAACACCACGTGGCCCGATACGCGAATGCTGTCGTCCACGTACTGCTGGCGCACCGCCGAGCGCACGCCGTCGCAGCCGATCACGGCCTGGCCTTCGTGGCGGTTGCCCTGCGCGTCGATGAGCGTCACGCCGCCCTCGTCCTGCTCGATGTGCACGACCTTGGTCGAGGTGAGGAACTCGATGCCCTCGGTCGTCGCCTTCACGCCCTCGAGCAACGCGCCGTGGATGTCGGCACGGTGGATCACCGCATAGGGGTTGCCGAAGCGATTGCGGAACCCGTCCGACAGAGAGATGGAGGCCACCCGCTTCGCGTCGAGTGCGTCGAACATCACCATCTCCTCGGTGTAGACCGCCTTGGCGCGCAGGTTCTCCCCCACGCCCAGCGCATCGCAGGCCGCGAAGGCGTTCGGGCTGAGCTGGATGCCCGCGCCGATCTCGCCGATGTGGGCCGCCTGCTCGATCACCTTCACGTGGTAGCCCTCGCGCACCAGCGCCAGCGCCGCCGCGAGGCCGCCGATGCCGCCGCCGGCCACGAGCACGGGGCGCGTGTCTTTGTGCCGCGTGCTCATGTCACTTCAACCCGAAGAGCTTGACCGCGTTGTCGCGGCCGATCTTGCGGCGGTCGTTCTCGCTGATCTCGCACCTGTCGAACCAGCGCGCCGCGTCCTCGTGCTTCTCGAACGGGTAGTCGACCGAGTACATGATGCGGTCCGCCCCCACCTCGAGCATGGTCGACAGCAGCGTGGGCGTGCGGAAGTTGCCGCTGGTCGTGATGTGCACGTTGCTGCGCAGGTAGTCGCCGATCTCCCTGTCGCAGGGCATGCCGCGACGGCCCTTTCGCAGGATGTGATCCACGCGCCAGATGTTGAACGGAATGCCTTCGCCGAAGTGGCCGAGGATCATCTGCAGCTCGGGGTGGCGGTCGAACAGGCCGCTCGACAGCAGTCGCAGCGCATGGATGCCCGTTTCCACCGCGAAGGCCCAGGTCGGGCCGGTGAGCCAGTGCGCGCCTTCGTAGATCGGCTCGCGGTTCAGGAGCGGGTCGCGCGGGTGCATGTAGAAGGGCTTCTTCAACGCAGCCGCGGTCGACCAGAAGTCGGCAAAGCGCGGATCGTCGTAGTAGACGACGGTGTTCTCGTCGCCCACCTGCGAGAAGCCGTTGACGAGGAAACCGTGGAAGCCGAGCTGCGTCACGCAACGCTCCAGTTCGCGCGCGGCCGCCTCGGGGTCCTGCATCGGCAACGCGGCGAATCCGCCGAAGCGCGTGGGATGGCGCCTGATTTGCTCGGCCAGCACGTCGTTCGCGCGCCGCGCGACCTCGACGGCGCGCTTCGCGTCGGGAATGCCCTGCACAGCCGGCGAATTGAGCGAGAGGATCGACAGCTCGGTGCCCCACTCGTCCATCTGCTCGATGCGCTGCTGCTCGAAGTCGAGCAGGTTGTTCTTCAGGCCCTGCCACATCTCGGGGCGGGCGTACACCTGCGAATCGGCAATCGTCAGGTCGATCGCGAAATGCTCTTCGAGCGCAATCTTGTTCTTCATGGGGAAATCACTCCGGTTTGATGTTGAGCTTGTCCAGCACGGCCTGCCAGGTCTTGCGGTCTTCGGCGATGTAGCTCGCCAGTTGTTCGGGGGTGCCGGGGCGCGGGTAGGTGCCGAGCTCGCGCGACTTGGCGACCACGTCGGGCAAGAGAAGCGCCTCGTTCATGTCCCTGTTGAGCTTCGCGAGCACCGTCGGATCGACGCCCTTCTTCGCGATCACGGCGAACCAGCCGTGCGCCACCGCGCCCGGCACCGTCCTGCTCGCGAGCGGGAACTGCTCCAGCCCCGCTTCGACGCGATCGCCCATGCTGGCCAGCACGCGCATGCGGCCGCCCTGCACGTTGCCGGCGACCACGTTGTAGGTCTCGACCATCATCTGCGTCTGGCCGCCCAGCGTGGCCTGCATGGCTTGCGCGCCGCCGGGGTAGTGCACCTCGAGGAACTGCGCTCCTGATTGAAGCCCCAGCAATGCCGACGCCAGGTGCGGCGCCGTGCCCCGTCCGTTGTCGGCCACCTCGATGCCCTGCGGCTTGGCGCGCGCGGCGGCGATGAAGTCTGCGAGCGTCTTGTAGGGCGAGTTGGCCGGCACCGCGAGCATGAAGGGCGCGACGGCCGCGAGCGTGACCGGCACGAAGTCGCGGTTGAAGTCGTAGGTCACGCCCTTGATGGTGCTGGGCGCCACCGAGATCGCGGAGCCCTGCACGAAGCCGAAGGTGTAGCCGTCGATCGGCGCCGCGAGGATCGCGTTCATGCCGATCACGCCGCTGCCGCCGGGCTTGTTGTCGACGATCACGCCCTGTCCCCACTTCTCGCCGAGCTTGGCGCCTACGTGGCGGATCAGCACGTCGGGCGCAGACCCCGCCGGAAACGGCACCACGAAGCGCACCGCCTGCTGCGGCCACCTGGCCGCCGTGCCCTGCGCTTGCGCCAGCGTCGCCGCACAGGGAAGAAAGGACGCAAGAGCCCATGCAAGGGCAGCTCTCCGGGAAATGTTCAGGTTCATCCTCGTCTCCTTTTTACTTGATTATTCAAGTAATTGCGGCGGACTATATACTTGATTGTTCAAGCATGTCTAGATGAAAACCCTCCCCCAAGACCACGATCTCGAGAAGGCGATCCCCTTCCTCCTGGCGCGCGCCGGCGCACGCATGGGCAATGCCTTCGCGAAGGCGTTGAAACCCTATGGACTGAGCCTCAGCGAATGGCGCGTCTGCGCGTCGCTGCAGCACACGCCGCAGCAGACGCTGTCGGAGCTGGCCGCGCACGCATCCACCGATCTCTCGGCGCTGTCGCGCATCGTCGACCGGCTGGCTTCACATGAACTGGTGGCGCGCGAGAAATGCGACACCGACAAGCGCGCGGTGCGCATCGCGCTCACCGAGCGCGGGCTCGCCCTGACGCTGGAGCTGATTCCGCTCGCGCAGCACTACGAGGCCGTTGCGACCTCGGATTTCAGCGCCGCGGAGGTGAAGACGCTGCGCGCGATGCTGCTGCGCCTGTACGCGAACGCGACGCCGCTGGCCTGACCTGGATTAGATCGGCGAGACCCGTACCGTCGAAGCCTGGCGGCTTTCGACGATCGCGAAGCGCACAGGCAGGAAGCGCTCGATGACCACGCAGTTGGTGCGCGTGTGCTCGGTCACCTCGCTGCAGGTGAAGGCGCATTCCTTCTTACCCTGCCACGCCGCGAGCGCCAGCAGCAGCGCCAGCTGGTCGGCGAGATGCGGCCCGACGGCCGCCTCGCTCTTCTGGAACGCGCGCAGTTCCTTCACCAGCCCATGCGCCACCTGCTCGGCGCTCAGCGACTTCTCGCCGAAGACCGTGAACACTTCGGTGACGTGCTCGTAGGCCAGCGTCGCCAGCAGCGCGTTGCCCGGACCTTCGTTCTGGCGCACCGAGCCGAAGCGCAGCTGCTCGCCGGACCAGCCCATCGCGCCGCCCAGCGTGTCGAGCTCGCGCGTCGGCACGTGGCGCGGCAGGCCCGGCGCCAGGCACTCGGCGTAGTTCGACTGGTGCGCTCCGCGCGCCATCAGATCGAAGCCCTGCAGCGCGCCGGCTGCCGGCTCGATGACCGCCTCGACCTCGCCACCGCCGGCCGGATAGAAGCCGCAGCGACGCAGCGTCAGCTGCAGGTCCGCACCCAGACGGCGCACCAGCGGGGCGAAGGCGCGCTCCAGGAAATGGAAAGGCGGTGCCATCGGGTTGTGCGTGCCGCCGCTCAGGTGCACGCGGCTCTGCGCACCGGCCAGCAGCAGAGGCGGCAGCACGGTCTGCAGCACCAGCATGCAGCTGCCCGCCCCGGAAATCGCGAAGCGGTATTCGCCAGCACGCACCGGGCCGGGCACGAAACGCAGAGACTGCGACCCGAGCTCGGCGCCATCGACTTCCGCGCCGCTGATGGCAGCGGCCGCGTTCACGCACGCGAGGTGCTGGCGCATCAGGCCCGGCTTGGCTCGGCCCGCGCGGATCTTCTCGATGGCCATGGGCTGGCCCGTGACCATCGACAGCGCGAGGCTGGTGCGCAGGATCTGGCCGCCGCCCTCGCCTTGGGAGCCGTCGAGTTCAACCATGCGCGGCCTCCTCGTCATTCTTCTGCTTCTCGAAGCGCAGCACGGTCTCGTGCAGGAAGGCATCGAGGCCTGCCTGCTCGGACTGCGGCAGCGGCGTCACCGGCTCCGCGGCGTTGGCCGCCAGCTCCGATTCGATGAATGCATGGATGCCGTTCCAGCGCGGGCTGGTCGCAGCCTCGCCAGCGCGCATCTTCACTTCGAGCAGAGCGTTGATCTCGTCGATCAGCGCGGCGTCGCGCACCGGGTCGAGCGTGCGCTGCGCCAGGTCGGCGAAACGCATCGGCGGCACACCGGGCTGCGAGCGGATCCAGCGTGCGGCCAGCAGCGGGCGCAGTACGTAGAGGTACTTCTTGTAGCGCACCTCGTCGGCCTGCAGGTGCTCGCGGAAGTTCTTCTTCGCCATCGAGCTGTAGTGATGCCAGCCGCGCGCGTTGGAGAACACCGCCTCCGACAGCTCCCGAAAGCGCGGCATCGCGGTCGCGTCGTCGCGGTAAACGACCGGCGAGCGCAGCCATTCGAGCAGCGTCGGGTTCGACTCGCGCATCAGGCCCAGGGCCTTGCGCAGGTCCCAGCCGTTGATGTCGAGGTCGCCGCTGATCGGCACCTCGATCACGTCGCGGCGTGGCGTCACCGTGAGGTACCACGGCAGGCGGTTGACGTAGATGAAGCGCACGTCGTAGTCGCTGTCGGGCGAGGCGAAGCCCCAGCCTCGGCTGCCGGATTCGCAGGCGAAGAGCACGGTCACGTCGTGCTTTTGTTCGATGTCGCGCAGGGCCTCCATGATCTGCGCGCGCATGGCGGGCTCGATCGGGTGGGCGGAGCGCAGGAATTCTTCTTCGATACTCATCTCTCTTCTTCTTTCTCTTCTTTGTTCTCATCGAGCCGGGGTGACGCTCACCTTGCCGGCACTGTCGAGCTCGTACACGTCCAGGTCGTTGGCCAGGAACGCATTGCCGCGGTAGTGCGCCTGCGTCTCTGCCATCAGCGCCGTCATGCCTTCCTCGTTCTGGTGGCGCGCGCTGAAATGCGTAAGGATCAGGTTCGGCACTTCGACGGATTGCGCGAACTCGGCCAGCAAGCGCGCGGAGCTGTGCATCGGACCTGGCCCCACCTTGTCGAGCGCGTCCTGCGTGAAGGTGGCTTCGTGCACCAGCAGCTGCACGTCCTTGCAGGCATCGCGCAGCAGTGCAGGCTCGGCGTTGTCGCCGCCGACAACCACGCTGGCCGTGTCGACCTGCGTCTCCGCGAAGTCGGCACTGCGCAGCACCTCGCCATTGAAGGGCACGTCTTCACCGCTCTGCAACGCGCGCCATGCAGGGCCGGGCGGAAGGCCGACTGCACGCAGCGCATCCGCCTTCAGCCGCACGCGACGCGTCTCGACCTGCACACGGTAGGCGTGGCTGGGCACACGATGCAGCAACGCATGACGTTCGATGCGCACGCCGGGTGCTTCATACACCAGCGGCTGCTCTTCGAGATCCACATGCTCGACTTCGTAAGGCAGATGCAGGTCGGTCAACGCACGCGTGGCCTCGAACCACTGCCATACCGGCAGCGGCGCGATCAGCTTCAGCGGCTTCGTCCGCTTGCCCATGCCCGCGCTCGCGAGCAGGCCAGGCAGGCCGTAGCAGTGGTCGCCGTGCACGTGCGTGATGCAGACGGCGGCCAGGTCGTTCAGCGACAGCGGCGTCTGCAGCACACGGTGCTGCGTGCCTTCGCCGCAGTCGATCAGGAACCAGTCTGCGCCGAGCACCGTCTGCACGGCAAGGCCGGAGACGTTGCGGTAGCGCGTGGGGGTGCCGGAGGAGGTACCCAGGAAAGTCAGTTTCATCATCGTCAAGGCCATCGCTCCCTGTTCATCAGCGCGCTCCTCGCCGCATCTGCAGCAACGCGCTCCCAGGCAAAGTATCGGCGACCGCCCTCGGGACGAGCCGCCATCAGTTCGTGAAGCTTCGCGAGGTTCGATTCGCCACCCCAACGCGCCATCGTCTGGATCGCCACGACACGCAGGCTCCACCACTTGCCTTGAAGCGCAGCATCGACTTCGGCAACAGCCTGCGTGGTCGGTTTCGCATCACCCAGCGCACGAAGACGATCCGTCTGCTCTCGCAGGAGGTTCGCGCCCGGAACCGCGTTCCGCAGGAACTCGCGACGCGCGCGGCGGCATGCCAGGCATCGCACGGCGCGGCTATCGATATGGCCGTGCACAACCTCGTGCCACCACTTCTGCTGCTTGGCCGTCCATACTTCCTCGGATCCGCAATCACGGCAGCTGAAGGGGCGATCTACATAGAAGTCCGGCTGCATGCCGTAGCTGTTGTTGTATTGCTCGAGGACGAACCGATCCGCAGGCTCGTGGCCGAGCGCAAACGCGAGATCGGGCCGCGGCAGGCGGACATCCTTCTCACGCAGACGTTCAGCCGATGCGGCAGCGCGTTCGAGGCGACGCGCCTTGATTTCGGCGCGGCGTTGCTTGTTGCTCTTCATGGCTCTCATCCTCGCTTTCTCTTGTCTTGCTCGATGGCGTGCAACATCCGTCGTGCGCGCCCACCTGTCCAACGATCCTTGTGGGTCGAGATCTCGCGGACGCGAGTGGTGAACTCGTCGTCCGCCCACCGACCAGCAAGCCGGCAATCGTGACAAAACCGTCCTGTAGAAGGCCTGCGTACCAACGACGTCAGCAGACTCTTCAGTACACCGCTGCGTTCCTGCTTGGATAGATCGCTCTGCTTCAGCAGGTGGCACAGTCGATCGCGCAGATAGCCGGACCGGAAGAATCGCGGCCCCAGGTCGACGTAGAGAATGGCCGATTCGCGCCATGCTCCCTTGCCTTGAAGAATCCCTTCCCGCGCCTCATCGCTCCACAACTCGAACACAGGGCTCTCATAGCTGCGAAGGCGGTCGGCTGCAACCTTCCAGGCAGACCACGCCGATTCGGAACGTCCGCGTTGCGTGAAGGCCTCTTGCAAGGCCAGCTCCCGGCGCCTCAGTTCAGCTTCAGTTTGGCGAATGCACCTTTGGTCGATTCTCATCTTGGCCCTCCTGTGCCGGCCTCGATGGACGGCCGGCTATCCCTTCACGCAAACAACCTGCTTCAGCGTGTAAACCACCTCCACCAGGTCCTTCTGCGCATCCATCACCGCGTCGATGTCCTTGTAGGCCATCGGGATCTCGTCGATCACGTCGGCGTCCTTTCGGCATTCCACGCCTTCCGTCGCGGCGATCTGGTCGGCCACGGTGTAGAGCTTCTTCGCCTTGGTACGGCTCATCTTTCGACCGGCGCCGTGGCTGCAGCTCATGAAGCTCTCGGGGTTGCCCTTTCCGCGCACGATGTAGCTCTTGGCGCCCATGCTTCCCGGGATGATCCCCAGCTCGCCGGCCTTCGCGCTCACCGCGCCCTTGCGGGTCACGAGCACGTCTTCGCCGAAGTGCGTCTCGCGGCTCACGTAGTTGTGGTGGCAGTTCACCGCTTCCACGTGCGCCTCGAAGGGCTTGGTGATGACCTTGCGCGCGGCCGCGACCACGCGCTGCATCATCACTTCGCGGTTCGCTCGCGCGAACTTCTGGGCCCAGCCCACCGCGCGCACGTAGTCGCCGAAGTACTTGGCGCCCTCTTCGAAGTACGCCAGGTCCTGGTCGGGCAGGTTGCGCTGGTGCTGCTCGGCGTCCTTCTTCGCGAGTTCGATGAAGTGCGTGCCGATGGCGTTGCCCACGCCGCGCGAACCCGAGTGCAGCATGAACCACACGGAACCTGCCTCGTCCAGGCACACCTCGATGAAGTGGTTGCCCGTACCCAGCGTTCCCAGGTGCTTGTGGTTGTTGGTGTTCTTCAGGCGCGGATAGTCTTCGCAGATCGCGTCGAACTCGTCCACCAATCCTGCCCAGGCCACGTCGGTTTCGTTGGGAGGCGTCTCCCACGAGCCCTTGTCTCGGCCCATGCGCTTGGGGTTGGATCCGTGCGGCACGGCCTTCTCGATCGCGGAGCGCAGCGGCGCCAGGTTGTCGGGCAGGTCGTTGGCGTGCAGCGTGGTCTTGCACGCCATCATTCCGCAACCGATATCCACGCCAACCGCGGCCGGGATGATGGCCTTGAAGGTCGGGATCACCGAGCCCACCGTCGCGCCGATGCCGTAGTGCACGTCGGGCATGGCCGCGATGTGCTTGAAGACGATGGGCAGGCGCGCCGCGTTCTCGAGCTGCTTCTGCGCCTCGTCTTCCACGGGCACGCCGCGGGTCCACATCTTCACGGGCACGCCGTTTTCGACTGCGTGCAGGTTGTAGTGAGTCTTTTCGATGTTCATCATTTTTCTTTCTTCGTTTTCTTCATCAGCCAGCAACCACCTTCGTGATTGGTCGCCAGAGCCAGTTCGCCGGGAACCAGCGATACAAATCCCTCGAGCAGGCGCGTTTCGGACTTCGTTCCGCACAGCCGCTCGATGAGTGCCGACAACGGCACGTCTTCCACGCATGACGAGCTGTGGCCACACGCCAGAAGCACACCTTTCTTCACCTTTTGACCGGCCGCATCGCGCGCGGCCATCTCCACCATCGCCGGCCAGGCGATGCCATCCGGCATGCTGTCAAAGACATCTACTGGCCATGCACGCCAAGGCTGGATCTTTTGCCAGCCGGCGGCCTTGCCGGCCAGCAACTTGCCCCACCTTTCCGCATACAGGGGCGCAAAGCTCTTGAACATGGCGTTCAACTGGCCGTACTGTTCTTCGCTCACGATCATTTTCTTTTTCTCCGACGCTTCGATAGCCTGGTGGACACGGCGGGATTCGAACCCGCATCAATACGGCGACCATGGTTCTTGAGTCCGATGGCCCAGTCGACGATTGGAAACGCGCGCCAGTGACAGACCCGTCATCGGAGCCAGCACCTGCATCCTCAACCTTGCTCGTCGACCGACTTGCCCGCCGTACCTGGTTTTACCCAGGCTGCCGGCAATATCAACATTTTTGGCAGTGGCGCTCCCTTCTGTGCCTGCGTGCCCGAAACAAAAAAGAGGTGACCAGGAGCGACGGGTCGTGAACTGAGCTATCTGCCTAGACAGACCGGGACTCGGACCCGGGACCTTCATGGCCAAGACCATGACGCTCTTACCTGTAAACCCGCCTGCATTCACCTCAAAACAAAAAACAGCGACAAGAATCGACGAAACGGCGTGCTCTAACCACTGAGCTACGGTCTTTCGACCGGCGGGATTCGAACCCGCGACCACGAGATTAGGAGTCTGTAGTTCCGTCAGCATTCGCTGCAAAAAATAGTGCGACAAGGATGGCAAGACGTAGACCACGCCGGAGAACCGGCGCCGGGATTCGAACCCTGGTCACACCAGATGTAGTCCTGCCTGCATTCGCACTTCAACTCTCTGTCCCCGTCCGGCGACAAACGATCGATGTGAGGGAAACATGGTTGGATGTACTCACATCTGCATTCGCCGGACGACGACATCAATCAATCAATTTCTCGGGTGGTGCCACGAGCCGAGCCCGCGGCACCCTCCTCTCTTTCAGATCGAGGTTTCCTCGATCACACCCACCCAGTGGTCGGCGCCCAGGCCTCCCGCGGCATACACCGCCAGCAGCTTGAACACTTCGTCGCTGAAGCCACCGATGTTCAGCACATCGTCACGCTCCTGCGCCTGGGTGGTCGCATAGGGCTGGATGTCGATACACACCATCCGCGCCTTCGGGTTGCGCTTCTTGAACGTCGCCCATTCCTGCATGGTCGCGGTACCGCGGCCACGTGCGGGGTCGGCCCACGATTCGTTGTCCGACACCAGCACCACCAGATCGGCCTGCGCCTTCTCTCGGTTCAGCAACGCCAGCGGCGCGCTGCACGAGGTACCGCCACCGCCCACCGCTGCCAGCTTGGCCGCGTTGGTCATCACCGAATCACGGGGATTCAGCTCGAGCGAAACCACCTTCGTCTCGAAGGGCAGCACACGCGCATCCGCATTGCGGCGCAGCACGGCGGCAGCCACCAGCGCAGCCACGTCGATGCAGCGCACCGCGGTGGTCGCCGAGCCGCGGTGACCCGTCACAGGCGAGCTCATCGAGCCCGACACGTCGGGGCACACCACCACGCGGCCCTCGAACACCGGCACGTTGGCCAGCGCGAGCTCCATCGCGTCCTGCAGCGCTTCCTTCACCACGTGCGGCACCTCGGTACCGGTTGCGGTGTAGGCCGCCAGCAACTGGTACGGCAGCACGCGGGCCTTGGTCACCGCCTGCGGGTCACGCAGCTTGGCGGCCACCGCTTCAGCGAGGCCCGGCAGTGCGAACACGCCGTGGCGAGCAAAGGTGTTCAGGTTCTGACGCACCATCTGCCACGAACCCCGCTCGGCGATCCGCGCCCATGCCTGCACATCCAGTTCCAGCGCGGTCAGCATCTGGAATGGCACGTCGGGCACCTCGGCCGAACGGTCGCGCTTGAAGCGCTCGAAGGCCTGCGTTACCGGAGGCAGCGCCTCCAGCGCATACGGACGATCGATCAGCCATGCGAACCATGCGGCACGCCAGGCCTCGGCGGGCTTCGGGTGAACCATCTTCACCACGTCGGCCAGCGACGGCGCGTTACCCACGGCGGCATTCAGCAGTTGAGCCTCCGTCGCCTCCAGCAGCCATTGCTGCACGAGCTTCTTCGGACGCGTACCGAGCGACTTGCGGCCCACCGCGCCGGAACGCAGCATCTGCACGAAGTTGCGCAGCATCTTGCCGTTATCGACCACGCGGCCGAACACCTTGGCGAGCAGCGTCACGTCGCGCACTGCCAGCGTGGCGGCCAGCAGCGCCGGCATGTCCTTCATGTGGCCTGCGCGGCGGGCGTACACGGCCGTCTTGGCCACGAACACCGGGTCGACTTCGCGGGCCAGGGCCAGAACGGCGTCGAGTTGATCCTGCGCTTGCGCATAGAACGTGTTGTTCAGGCAACCGGTGGCTGCGAGTTGTGCCAGGCGGTGCTTGGGCGACAGCGAGTAGGCGGCGCCACCGGCTTCGTTGCGCGCATCTGCTGCAGGTTGCAGGGCACCGCGCAGCGTTTGGAAGAGCTGAAGGTTGGCCATGTGACTTCTCCTTGTTCGGTTCTTTTTGTTCAGTCGTTTTCTTGAGTTGCGATCCTTATTGCAACGGGTGTGCCAGTTCTCCGCCCGATGAGCGGCAGATCTCTCAAGCCATTGATTTGATTGGATTTTTAGAAATTCAAGCGTTCCGATCGTTGTCGCCGAGCCTTCAAATCACATATGTTTCTTATAATTTTGGATAGCCATTTATCCAGCAGATGAAAAAATCGATCATCGTTATCGGCTTCCTCGGCACCCAGCTCGACGCCGGCCAGGGCGCGGGCCGCTGGAACAAGTGGCGCCCCACCGTCTCGCTCGCGCAGCACGAGGACATGGTCGTCTCGCGCATGGAGCTGCTCTACACGGTGCGGCACAAGGCGCTGGCCGAGGTGGTGAAGGCCGACATCGCCACCGTTTCGCCCGAGACCACGGTCAACCTCGTGCCGCTGGACCTCGCGGACCCGTGGGACTTCGGCGAGGTCTACACCCGCCTGTACGACTGGGCGCGCGGCTACAGCTTCGACACCGAGCGCGAGCAGTACTGGACGCACATCACCACCGGCACGCACGTCGCGCAGATCTGCATGTTCCTGCTGTCCGAATCGCGCGTGGTGCCAGGCGTGCTGGCGCAGACCTCGCCGCCGAAGAAGCAGCGCGAAGGCGAAGCCGGCAAGTGCACGCTGATCGACCTCGACCTCTCGCGCTACGACGTGATCGCGCGGCGCTTCGACGCGGAGCAGCGCGACGCGGTCGCGTTCCTGAAGAGCGGCATCGCCACGCGCAACGCACGCTTCAATGCGCTGATCGACGAGATCGAGCGCGTGGCCGTGCGCTCTCGCGCGCCGATCCTGCTGGTGGGTCCGACGGGCGCGGGCAAGTCCTTCCTGGCGCGGCGCATGTTCGAGCTGAAGCAGTCGCGCCACCAGATGACGGGCCCGTTCGTCGAAGTGAACTGCGCGACGCTGCGCGGCGATGGCGCGGCATCGACGCTCTTCGGCCACAAGAAGGGCTCTTTCACCGGCGCCGCGGCCGATCGCGCGGGCCTGCTGCGCACCGCACACCAGGGCGCCCTCTTCCTCGACGAGATCGGCGAGCTCGGTCTCGACGAGCAGGCGATGCTTCTGAAGGCCATCGAGGAGAAACGCTTCTTCCCCGTGGGCGCCGACAAGGAAGTGGAGAGCGACTTCCAGCTGATCGCCGGCACGAACCGCGACCTGCGCAGCGACGTGGCCGAAGGCCGCTTCCGCGAAGACCTGTTCGCGCGCATCAACCTCTGGACCTACGACCTGCCTGGCCTCGCGCAGCGGCCGGAGGACATCGAGCCCAACGTCGACCACCTGCTGGCCATCCACGCCGCCGAGAACAACCGGGTGGTGCGCTTCAACGCCGAGGCGCGCGCCGCCTACCTGCGATTCGCGCAAAGCGGCGAGGCGATCTGGAGCGGCAACTTCCGCGACCTCTCGGCCAGCGTGACGCGGCTGGCCACGCTGGCCGACGGCGGACGCATTCCGGTGGCGCTTGTGGAAGCCGAGATCGCGCGGTTGCGCTGGCTGTGGAAGCACGCGGGCACCGCACCCGCAACCAGCAGCGACGTCGACCTCGACGCACTGCTCGGCGAGGAGCGCGCATCGGCCCTCGACCTGTTCGACCGCCTGCAGCTCGAGGCGGTGGTGCGCGTCTGCCGGCAGTCGCGCAGCCTGTCCGACGCCGGCCGCCAGCTCTTCCAGGCTTCGCGCGCGCAGCGCAGCGTGGTGAACGACGCCGACCGGCTGCGCAAGTACCTCGTCAAGCACGGCCTGGAATGGGGCCGGATAGCGGACGCCTGAGCTATCCTCCGCCGCGATGGCCATTTCCGCATTCGCAGTGAAAGTCCCCGCAGCCGAGCACCTGGTCGCAGACCTGCGCCATCGCTACGACGCGACGGCAGTGCAGGGAGTGCCGGCTCACATCACAGTGCTCGTTCCCTTCATGGACCCGGCGCTGATCGGCGCCGAAGTGCTGCAACGCGCGCAGCAGGCACTGAGCCGGACGCCGGCGTTCGACTTCGCCCTGCGCGAGGTCGGACGCTTTCCCGAAACCGCCTACCTTGCGCCGGAGCCGGCCGCACCCTTCATCGAGATGACCCTGGCGCTGGCGGAAGCGTTTCCCGAATTTCCGCCGTATGGCGGTGAGCACGACAGCGTCGTTCCGCATCTTTCGGTGGCGCACGGCAGTGCGGCCGACGCGGATGCGGCTGCCATCGAGCTCCAGTCGCGCCTGATCGCATCGGGCGCCGTGCGCGCGGCATGCACGGAAGTCACGCTGATGGAGAACTCATCGGGCAACTGGCGTGACATGCATGTCTTCCAGCTGCCCCGAGCCCCCGAACGACCCATGCGCAATGTCCTCTTCATCTGCAGTCGCAACCAATGGCGCAGCCCGACGGCGGAACAGCTCTGGCGCCGGCATCCGCTGGTCTCCGCGCGCTCGGCCGGCACCAGCCCGAATGCGCGGCACAGGGTCTCCATTGACGACATCGAATGGGCCGACGTGATCCTCGTGATGGAAGAGAAGCACAAGTCGAGGCTGATGGCCGAGTTCTCGCGGATGCTGGCGCACAAGCCGGTCCACGTGCTCGACATTCCCGACGAATACAAATACATGGACCCGGAACTGATAGAAGAACTCCAACGCTCGGTCGGGTCCATCCTCGAAATCGATTGAACCCATGTCAGAAATCTACATAAGCACCGACGTCGAGTCCGACGGCCCCATCCCGGGCCCGAACTCGATGCTCAGCTTCGGCTCGGCCGCCTACACGGCCGACAAGCAGCTCGTCTCCACCTTCAGCGCCAACCTGCACACGCTGCCCGGCGCGGAGGCCGACCCCAAGACCGCCGCATGGTGGAAGACCCAGCCCGAGGCCTGGGCCGCCTGCCGCACCGACCTGCAGGAGCCGGCCCACGCCATGAAGAACTACGTGAGCTGGCTCAAGGGCCTGAATGCGCGGCCGGTGTTCGTCGCGTACCCGGCGGGCTTCGACTTTCTCTTCGTCTACTGGTACCTGATGCGCTTCGCGGGCGAGAGCCCGTTCAGCCACTCGGCGCTCGACGTGAAGTCGTTCGCGATGGCGATGCTGAAGCTCGACTACCGCGACAGCACCAAGCGCGCCATGCCCCGTCGCTGGTTCGATGCCGGGCTGCCGCACACGCACCTGGCGCTCGACGATGCCATCGAACAGGGCGCGCTCTTTTGCAACATGCTCGCGGAAAACCGCGCGGCATCTGCCGGCGGAAAGCCCGCATGAAGGGCGGCGCGGTGCCTCGTTGGTTCGGAAGACTGGCGATGTGCGCCTTGCCGCTCATGCTGGGCGGCTGCGTGCAGTCGATGTTCTATTACCCCGACAACGTGCGCTACGAAACGCCCGACGCGCTGGGCATGCGCTACGAGAGCGTGCAGTTCGCGAGCGCCGACGGCACGCGCCTCAGCGGCTGGTTCCTGCCCGCGGAGAACCGCCAGAACCCGAAGGAGGCCAAGGGCACGGTGGTGCACTTCCACGGCAACGCGCAGAACATGAGCACGCACTGGCGCTTCGTGGCCTGGCTTCCGAAGCGCGACTACAACGTGTTCGTGTTCGACTACCGCGGCTACGGCCAGTCCGAAGGAAAGCCGGAGCCCAAGGGCGTGTTCGAGGACTCCAACGCCGCGCTGAACTACGTGCGCTCGCGCGGCGACGTCGACCCCGAGCGGCTGTTCGTCTTCGGGCAGAGCCTGGGCGGCACCAACGCCATCGCGGTGGTTGGCGCGGGCAACCGCGCGGGCGTGAAGGCGGCGGCCATCGAGTCGACCTTCTATTCCTATTCGTCGATCGCGAACGACAAGCTCAAGGGCGCCGGCCTGCTGGTGAGTGACGAGTACGCGGCGTCGAAGTACGTGGCTGCCGTGGCGCCCATTCCGCTGCTGCTGATCCACGGCACGGCCGACCAGGTGATTCCGCTCGCGCATTCGAAGCGCCTACTGGCCGAGGCGCGCGAGCCCAGGCGGTTGATCGAAGTGCCGGGCGCCGGCCACCTCGAGCCGATGACGGCCCTGCGCTACGGCGCCGCCTACCGCAAGGCGCTGACCGAGTTCTTCGAGTCGGCACAGCATCCGATGCAGCAGTGACGACCACAGCCATGAACCATTTCGACGAAGCCGCCACCCGCGCACCGCTCGGTTTCGATCGGCTGGTGCCCGCATTGCGCGCGGCCTTCGCGGCCGAAGCCCGGGTGCCGCCGCGCCACGTGCACGCCATCGAAGCCGCCGGGAGCAAGGGCACCGTGCTCATCATGCCGGCGTGGAGCGACGCGGGCTTCCTCGGCATCAAGACCATCAACATCTTCCCCGGCAACAGCGCGCAGGGCCTGCCCGGCCTGCATGCGACCTACGTGCTGTACGACGCCCGCACCGGCGTGCCGCTGGCGATGATGGACGGCAACGAGATCACCGCGCGCCGCACGGCCGCGGCATCGGCGCTGGGCGCATCCTTCCTGGCGCGGCAGGATTCGCGCCGGCTGCTGGTGCTGGGCACCGGCCGCATCGCGCGCATGCTGCCGGCCGCGCATGCGAGCGTGCGGCCCATCGACGAGCTGTGGGTGTGGAACCATCGGCCTGAAGGCGCCGAGGCCTTGGCGGCGCAGTGGCGCGCCGAGGGCTGGAACGCCCGGGCCGCCACCGACCTGGAAGCCGCCGTGCGAGAAGCCGACATCGTGAGCTGCGCCACATTGGCCACCGCGCCACTGGTGCGCGGCGCATGGCTGGCGCCGGGCTCGCACCTGGACCTGATCGGCAGCTTCACGCCCGCAATGCGCGAGGCGGACGTGCAATGCTTCGCGGGCGCGCATGTCTGCATCGACACCGAAGAGGCATTGCAGAAATCCGGCGACCTGCTCGACGCGATGGCGGCCGGCACGCTGCGCGCCGAGGATGTCCGGGGCACGCTCGCCACGCTGTGCCGTTCAGAGCAGCCCGGCCGTCCGAACGAGGCCGGACGCACGGTTTTCAAGGCCGTCGGCAGCGCCCTCGAAGACCTCACCGCCGCCACGCTGGTGTGGCAGTCAAGCGACATCGGCTAATCCTTATGGCCTAGTTTTCACCCCTCCAGGGTAGGGTTTTCCTACATCTGGATACGTCGTGTAGCTAATAGCGCACAGGACGCAACGAGCGTACCGTGGCACCTGACACCATCGACTCGGGGGGTCACAACATGCTCAGTACCGAACACAAAGCCAACATCCTGCGCAAGGCCGGATACACCGTGCCGGCCAGGCCGGGGGATGCCAACAGCGCGTATCAGACGATCCAGTGTTGGCAGAAGGCCGTCGACACGCTCTACGTGACGTACGCCGCCAGCCGCGCCGCCAAGAGCCTGCGCGACGCGGAGGAGGCGAGGATGCTGGCCCTGCTGCAGCTTCGCTCGGCCAAGGCCTACGCCTGAGAACCCGGCAGGCCGGGCGTTCTTCAGGGCTTCTTCTGCTTTTCCGGCGCGTCGTTGCTGCCGCCGCGCGGCAGCTGGCCCGCCTTCATCGCCTCGCGGTTCGCCGCACGGCGCTTGGCCGCGGCGGCGCGGCGTTCTTCCCTCGACATCTTTGGCGCTGTGGTCGCGCGGACTTCACCTTCCTGCATCTGCGGCCCGCGTGCCGCCGCGGCGCCGTCCACGCGGCGCTCCTTGCGCGCCTCCGCGCGCTCCGCCCTGGTGGTGGGCGCCGTGGGCCGCGCCTTTCCTTGAGCCGGGTCCGCTTCGCCCGAAGACTGCGCGGATGCCACCGACACGACCATCATCTGAGCCAGGGCCAGACCGACCGGCACGAGCATTTTTTTCATTGCGATGACCTTTCAGGACGAGTGAAGAAACTCGGCGGGCATTGTGGTCAGGGACAGGGCGTGCTGTCCACTCCGGAGCGCCCTCAGCCTGCGTGCCGGCGATCGCGCAGATAGGCCACGATCAGCCTGACGAGCTCGCTCCTGAGCACGGGCAAGCCCAGGTCGCCACGACGCGCCGCCGCATGGACGACCCCTTCGACTGCGGAGGAGAGCATGCGAGCAACCGTCTCGTCTTCGCTGCTGCTGTCGTCGCCGTCACGGCCGGCCCGGCCCGCGTGCGAGCTCGATGCGACCAGCGCCCGATAGCGCCGCTGGTATTCCGCCTCGAACTCCGGATAGCTGGAGCGAGCGACAAGCGGCACTTCGTCGACCAGCACGCGGTGCAAGGCCTGGTCGACCGAGTGGGCGGCGATGACGCCGTCGACGAAGCGCTCCACCCGCCGGTCGAGCGAGACAGCTTCGTCGCCGTCTTCTGCTTCCTCCTCCGGGTCGGACAGCGCCACGAGCACCTCGGCGAGATGGCGCTCCCTGATGGCCTCGGCAATGGCGAGCTTGTCCGGGAAGTACTGGTAGAGCGAACCGACGCTGACGCCGGCGACCGCCGCGATCTCGTTGGTGGTGAAACGTGCCCATCCCCGACGCGCCAGAACGCGAGTTGCGGCCTCGATGATCACGTCCACCGTGACGCGCGAACGCCGCTGGCTGGGCGCCTTGCGCATGGTCCTGCGCTGTGGGGGAATGCGAGTACCCAAGATCGGAGCTCCACTCAAGAATAGGACCGGACCGCACGCACGCGCAGTGCCCGTTTCATCGTTCAAGGGGGAGATTGTGATGAGTACGCAGACGCTTCTGGCCTCGCTGTTCCGCTACAAGGCCTGGGCCGACGAAGGATTGCTGGCAGGCCTGGCCGATCTTGCCGGGAAAGCCCCGCCCGACGACTACCGCACGGCACTGCGCGTCTTCAACCATGCGGCCATCGTCGACCGCATCTTCGTGGCGAACGTGCAGCGCACGGCGCACGCCTTCACAGCCACCGGCGCACCCGAGCCGCCGCCGCTGGAAGCGCTGGCCGATGCGGTGCGGGAAACCGATCGCTGGTATCTCGACTACGTCTCGCGGCTGAGCCCGCAAGAGCTCGAGGAAAGCATCGAATTCACCTTCACCGACGGGGCGCCAGGACGGATGTCGCGCGAGGAAATGCTGGGCCACGTGGTGGCGCACGCGGGCTATCACCGGGGAGAGGTCGGACGGATCATGACCCGCCTCACGGGCTCGTCGCCGCCCGACACCTTCACCGGCTACCTGCACCAGGCCGAGCCAGCACGCCGCACGCAGGGCGCGTAGCGGCGGCGCTTTTAGGCCAGGCTCAGGAAGATCCGCCGGCTTACTTGCCCTGTGCCGACTGCAGCACCGGGTTCTGCATGGTCGAGATGACCTTGCTGTTGACGCGCGAGCCGCTGGTCACGTTTTGATCGGGCGCCGCGGCGGTGGCCATGGCTTCCTGGTAGACCTGCGCCGGGTCGCGGCTGGAGGTGAACGGGTCGGCGCCACGCGAGCCGCGCGTCACGTTCTGGTTGGGTGCGTGGGCCGTCTCGACGGCCTGCTTGTACATGGCTTCGGAATCGGCCGTGGACGTGAACGGATCGGCGCCGCGCGAACCGCGCGTGACGTTCTGGTCCTTGGCGTGAGCGGCGGCGATGGCTTCGGCTTCGACGGCTTCGCGGGTGCGTTGCTGGGCGTGGGCGGAAGCGAGGGAGAGCACGGCGAGTGCCGCGGCAAGGGCGAGTCGGGAGGTCTTCATGATTCGGGTCTTTTCTGTGAGTTGTCGGTCCGGATGAGGCTTCCACGGGGATGCGGGAAAACCCTGAACGAGGCTATTCAGGGCAAAAGGCAGGTCAATGACGCCCCCGCGGCGCGGCCCGGCTCTTCGCCGCGCCATGCAACCTCTGCGAACTTCTGTTAACCAGAACGGCGTCACTTGCCCCGCCGAAGCGCTTCGCGCTTGCGCACAGGACCCGGGTTCTGAGACAGTCGCCCGGCTTCGGCCCGATCGCACCCAACGAAACATCCGACGAACGAGGGGAAAACCGCAACCATGGGACTGTTCGACTTCCTGAAGAAGAAACCCGCCATGCCCGCAACGCTCGAAGAGGGCATGGCCTCGCAGGCCGAAGACTTCGTCGGAGCCTTCTCGCAACCCGGCGCGCCCATCGACGGCTCGCGGCTGGACTACACGTCGGCCTCGCTGCCGCTGGTCGACCGCGTACTCGACGACTTCTTCAAGCAGCAGGCGCCCCTGCCGGACGATCTCCACTTCCTTGCATCGGCCTACGTCTTCGAGGTCGCGCGCCGCGAGTTCGGCGGGCGCTACCTGCGCGGCGACGAGGACAACCCCTTCGTGCTCGTCATCGGCCAGGGCGATTCGCAGGTCGGCGTGTGCGTGATGGGCAAGGTGCGCGGACGAGCCACCAACGGCCCCGAAGACGACCTGGGCTTCTTCTACGCCGGCATCGCACCCGCGGTGGCGCGCGGCGTGAGCGCAACGATCATCTGAGGCCACTGCATCGTGCAAGGCCGAAGTCACAGCCGGCTGCTACCCGCTGCGCCCTGCCCCTTCGAATAATGCGGCGACGGCCCGCGCCCCTACGGGCCGGTCCGCATTCCAACCTCGTTCGAAGGAGACAAGAGACATGGCGCGCAAGATCCTGATGCTCTGCGGCGACTACGCCGAAGACTACGAAACCATGGTGCCCTTCCAGGCACTGCTGGCCGTGGGCCACACGGTCCACGCCGTGGCGCCCGACAAGAAGGCCGGCGACTGGGTGCACACCGCCATCCACGACTTCGAGGGCGCGCAGACCTACAGCGAGAAGCCGGGCCACCGCTTCACGCTGAACGCCAACTTCGCCGACGTGCGCCCCGAGGCCTACGACGCGCTGGTCATTCCCGGCGGCCGCGCGCCCGAATACCTGCGCATGAACAGCCGCGTGGTCGAGATCGCGCGGCACTTCCTGGCCGCCGACAAGCCGCTCGCCGCGGTGTGCCACGGCGCGCAGCTGCTCGCGGCCACCGGCCTGCTGAAGGGTCGCAAGGTGTCGGCCTACCCCGCTTGCCAGGTCGAGGTGGAACTGGCGGGTGCCGAGTACATGGGCATTCCGGTCGACCAGGCCGTGACCGACCGCAACCTGGTCACCGCGCCCGCGTGGCCCGCGCATCCGGCGTGGCTCTCGCAGTTCCTGGCGGTGCTGGGCACGCGCATCGAGCATTGAAATCCGGGCGGGCGGCGCTACAGTGCGCGCGTCGCCCTCCATCTTCCTCCCCGCATAGGAGACAGCCCACCATGTGCGAAGTCTTCATCAGCGCCGATCCGCAGAGCTACGACGCGCGCACGCGCTCGGTGCGGCTGCACGGCGTGGTTACCAGCATCCGGCTGGAGAACCTGTTCTGGCAAGTGCTGGAGGAAATCGCGCAACGCGACGGCATGGTCGTGGTGCAGCTCATCGAGCGGCTCTACGACGAGCTGGTAGCCGCGCGCGGCGAAGTCGGCAACTTCGCGTCGTTCCTGCGGGTGAGCGCCCTGCGCTACGAAGCGCTGCTCGCGCAGGGGCGCATTCCGGCCGACAACTCGGTGGCGATCCGCTCGCTCGATGCGAAGGCCGTGCTGCACGAGCTGCCGAAGGGCTGGGGCGGGCCGCTTTCCGGACAACGGCCCACCGCCAAGGTACACACGCTGCGCGCGGCAGCGCGATGACGCGCTTGCGCCTGTCGCGTCAGTCCAGCGAAACGTTCGCCTTGCGGATCACGTCGGTGAACCGCTTGGTCTCGCTCGCCACGAACTCGTCGAACTGAGGGCGCGTGGTCGGGAAGGGCTCGTAGCCGAAGCTCTTGAACTTCTCCAGCACGTCGGGCTCGGCCAGGCCCTTCTCGATGTCACGCTTGATCTTCTCGGTGACCGATGCGGGCAGGCCCTTGGGCACGGCGATGGCGTTCCAGCCGATGACCTCGAAGCCCTTCGGGCCGCCCGATTCGGCGACCGTCGGCACGTCGGGGAAGGCTGCCACTCGCTGCGGCGCGGCAGCGGCCAGGAAGCGCAGCTTGTTCGCGCGCTGCAGCGGGCCGGCGGTGGCGCTGCTGCCCAGCGCGAAGGCCAGTTCGCCGGTGGCGACCGAGGTGTAGAGCTGCGTGGTTTCCTTGTAGATCACGTGCTCCATCTGCGTGCCGGTGGCCGACTCGAAGAGCTCGGAGCCGAGGTGCACCGGGTTGCCGACCGACCATGAGCCGTAGTCCAGCTTGCCGGGGTTGGCCTTGGCGTCGGCGATCAGGTCGCCGACGGTCTTGTACTTGCTGTTGGTGGCGACGGTGAAGAAGAAGTAGGTCTTGAACAGCGGCAGCAGCGCGTCGAAGTCCTTGCCCGTGTCGTAGGGCAGCTTCTTGAAGAGCGCCGGGTACGCAGCGAGGTGCACGTTGTCGAGCACGATGATGTCGTGGCCGTCCTTCGCGCCGCGCTTGAAGGCGTCGATGGCGATGAAGCCGTTGCCGCCGGGGCGGTTCTCGACCACCACGGGCTGGCCCCAGGCGCGCGAGAGCTTGTCGGCCACCAGGCGGGCCACGCCGTCGGGGCCGCCGCCCACGGGGAACGGCGTGATGATGCGCACGGGCTTGGTGGGAAAGGCCTGCTGCGCGGGCGCGGCCGCAGGCAACAGGGCTGCGGCGGCCAGTGCGAGCGCGGCAATGCCGGCGCCGCGGCGCGTTGTCTTCTTCGACGTGTGGTTCATCCTCTGATCCTTCTTTCTCTCTGTCCTCTTGGGTTGAAAAAATGCCATCGGGCCGCTGTTGCCGCGGCTGCCGATGGCCTTGTCTTCTTGCTTCTCTGGTTGTTTTCGGTTCGGTCGTCTTGCGTCGCCCGCGGCGCGTGCCGTCGTCAGACGCGCTCGAGGATCACCGCGATGCCCTGACCCACGCCGATGCACATGGTGCACAGCGCATAGCGGCCGCCGCCCTTGTGCAGCTGGTTGACTGCAGTGGTGGCCAGGCGCGCACCGCTGGCCCCCAGCGGGTGGCCCAGCGCGATGGCGCCGCCATTGATGTTCACGCGCGCGTCGTCGTCCTTCAGGCCCAGCAGGCGCAGCACGGCGAGGCCTTGCGCGGCGAAGGCTTCGTTGAGTTCGATGACGTCGATCTGGTCGAGCTTCAGGCCGGTGAGCGCCAGCACCTTCTGGGTGGCGGGCGCGGGGCCGATGCCCATCACGCGCGGCGCGACGCCGGCGGTGGCCATGCCGACCACGCGTGCGCGCGGCGTGAGGCCGTGCTTCGCGGCGCTGGCTTCGTCAGCCAGCAGCAGCGCGCAGGCGCCGTCGTTCACGCCGCTGGCATTGCCGGCGGTGACGGTGCCGTCGGGACGCACCACGCCCTTGAGCTTGGCGAGCGATTCGAGGCTGGTTTCGCGCGGATGCTCGTCCTTGCTGACGATGATCGCGTCGCCCTTCTTCTGCGGCACGGTCACGGGCACGATCTCGGCGTCGAAGAAGCCCGACTTCTGCGAGGCCACGGCGCGCAGCTGCGAGTTCAGCGCCATCAGGTCCTGCGCCTCGCGCTCGATCTTGTAGTCGGTGGCCACGTTCTCGGCCGTCTCGGGCATGGAGTCGACGCCGTACTGCGCCTTCATGAGCTTGTTGACGAAGCGCCAGCCGATGGTGGTGTCGTACACCGCGTTGTTGCGGCTGAAGGCGCTCTCGGCCTTGGGCATGACGAAAGGCGCGCGGCTCATGCTCTCGACGCCGCCGGCGATCATCAGGCCGGCCTCACCGGCGCGGATGGCACGTGCCGCCGTGCCCACTGCATCGAGGCCCGAGCCGCACAGGCGGTTGATGGTGGCGCCGCCGAGTTCGATGGGCAGGCCAGCCAGCAGCGCCGACATGCGCGCGACGTTGCGGTTGTCCTCGCCGGCCTGGTTGGCGCAGCCGTAGAGCACATCGCTCACCGCCTGCCAGTCGACGTTCTTGTTGCGTTCCATCAGCGCCTTGAGCGGCACGGCGCCGAGGTCGTCGGTGCGCACGCTGCTGAGCGAACCACCGTAGCGGCCGAAGGGAGTGCGAACGGCGTCGCAGATGAAGGCTTGGTTGGTCATGTCTGTCTCTCTTGGATTGCTTGAAGGGGTCAGGCTGCGATCGGGAGTCCGACGAGCTTCTCGAGTTCTTCGCGGCTCAGGCCGTCGACCAGGTCGACGAGCTTCAGGCCCTGCGGCGTGCATTCGAGCGTGGCGAGGTCGGAGTACACGCGCTTGACGCAGCCGATGCCGGTCAGCGGATAGGTGCATTCCTTCACCAGCTTGCTCACGCCCTGCTTGGTGAGCAGGTCCATCATGACCCAGGTCTGCTTGGCGCCGATGGCGAGGTCCATCGCGCCGCCGACGGCGGGAATGGCGTCCTTCTCGCCGGTGTGCCAGTTGGCGAGGTCGCCGGTAGCCGATACCTGGAAGGCGCCGAGCACGCAGATGTCGAGGTGACCGCCGCGCATCATCGCGAAGCTGTCGGAGTGATGGAAGAACGAGCCGCCCGGCAGCAGCGTGACGGGCTGCTTGCCGGCGTTGATGAGGTCGTAGTCTTCTTCGCCGGCCTCGGGCGCCGGGCCCATGCCGAGGATGCCGTTCTCGCTCTGCAGGATGACTTCGCGGCCCTTGGGCAGGTGGTTGGCCACCAGCGTGGGCTGGCCGATGCCGAGGTTGACGACGGCGCCGTCGAAGATGTCCTGTGCGACGCGGGCTGCGAGTTGGTCCTTGGTGCGGCGTGTGTACGTGGTGCTCATGGTCATGCTGCCTTCTTGAAGCCGCCGGCCTGCGTGGCCACGCGTTCGATGCGCACCACCTGGTGCACGAAGATGCCCGGGGTGACGATGGTCTCGGGGTCGAGGGTGCCGAGCTCGGCGATGTCGTGCACGGTGGCGATGGTCTTCTTCGCGGCCATGGCCATCACCGGACCGAAGTTGCGAGCCGCCTTGCGGTAGACCAGGTTGCCCCAGCGGTCGCCGCGCTCGGCTTTGATGAGCGCCACGTCGCCGTGGATGGGGTACTCGAGCACGTACTGCACGCCGTCGATCTCGCGGGTCTCGCGGTTGCCCGCGAGCTGCGTGCCGTAGCCCGTGGGGCAGAAGAAGGCGCCGATGCCGGCGCCCGCGGCGCGGATGCGCTCGGCGAGGTTGCCCTGGGGCACGAGCTCGAGCTCGATCTTGCCGCTGCGGTAGAGCCCGTCGAACACCTGGCTGTCGGCCTGGCGCGGGAAGCTGCAGATGATCTTGCGCACGCGGCCGGCCTTGAGCAGCGCCGCGAGGCCGGTCTCGCCGTTGCCCGCGTTGTTGTTGACGACAGTGAGGTCCTTGGCGCCCTGCTCGACGAGGCCCTCGATGAGTTCGTTGGGAATGCCGGCGGTGCCGAAGCCGCCGATGAGAACCGTGGCGCCGTCCTGGATGCCTGCCAGGGCATCGGCGACCGAGCGCGCGATCTTGTTGATCATGAAGCCTGTCTCCGGGAGTGAGGAAAGAGTGCGAAGAAACGAACCGATCCTGAACACGCCGACCGATTCTGCGAACCGCCGATTTGTTCGTCTAAAGAACATTTGTTCGTATAATGAATTCTAGAGAGGATCGAGCACCATGGCAACCCACCCCGTACAACCCGAAACACCCGCGCCCGGCGACAGCTACGTGCAGTCCTTCGCGCGGGGCCTGCAGGTGATCCGCTCGTTCAGCGCCAGCGCGCCGCACCAGACGCTCAGCGAGGTGGCGGCCGGCAGCGGGCTGACACGCGCGGGCGCGCGCCGCATCCTGCTCACGCTGCAGACGCTGGGCTACGTTGTGACCGACGGCAAGCTCTTCACGCTCACGCCGCGCATCCTCGACCTCGGGTTCGCGTACCTCTCGTCGATGCCGATCTGGAACCGCGCCGAGCCGGTGATGGAGGCGCTGGTGCAGCAGGTGCAGGAGTCGTGCTCGGCCGCCGTGCTCGATGCGACCGACATCGTCTACGTGCTGCGCGTGCCGACGAAGAAGATCATGCACATCAACCTCGGCGTGGGCTCGCGCCTGCCGGCCTACTGCACATCGCTGGGCCGGCTGCTGCTGGCGGACCTCGACGACGACGAAGTGCGCGCGCGGCTGGAGGCCTCCAGCATCGAGGCGCTGACCAAGCACACGCTGACCGACATCGACGCGCTCATGGCCAAGGTCGCGCAGGCACGCAAGCAGCAGTGGTGTCTCGTCAACCAGGAACTCGAGGAGGGCCTGATCTCGGTGGCCGCGCCCATCGTCAACCGCCAGGGGCGCATGGTGGCCGCACTCAACATCAGCGGACAGGCGAACCGCACCAGCGCGAAGGCGATGCAGGAGACCATGCTGCCCGCGCTGCGCGAAGCGGCGGACAGGATCTCGCGAATGCTCTGATCGATCCTGCGGCCTCGCAACCGAATGGGCATTCATGGACAGGTCACATCGGTTTTCTAGATTGCGCCCCTCACTACAACACCGGAGGGTCCAATCATGTCCAGTCGCTTCATCTCGTCCGCATTGCCGCGCCATCTCGCGATCGCGGCCGTTGCATCTGCCGTCCTCGCCGCTTGCGGCGGCGGTGGCAACGGAAACGGCATCGTCTTTCCGCCCGTGGCGGGCACGCCGGCTCCCGCGCCTGCCCCGGCGCCCGCGCCCGCTCCTGCACCGCAGCAGGACCCCTCTGCGGGACTGCCCCACAAGCTGACCGGCTGGGCCTCGCTGCCCGCCACGTTCCGCCAGCCCGGCCCGACCACGGGCCAGTTCATCACCGCCGCGCTCGGCGTGACGCCGCCCTTCGTCGGCGGCCAGCCGCTCCCGGGCTTCTCGGCACTGCTGAAGAACGACGACGGCACCTGGACCGCCATGCCCGACAACGGCTACGGCAGCAAGAGCAACTCCGGCGACTTCGTGGTCGGCTTCTACAACGTCAGCATCGACTTCCGCACGGTGGCCAACGGCACGACGGTGCCCGGCACCGTGAAGGTGAACAGCCATGTCGCCTTCAACGACGCCAACGGCTTCCTCAAGGACGGCAAGGGCGTCGACCTGAAGATCACCGCCGACTTCGCCAACTACCAGAAGGTCGATGGCAACAACCTCGTCGACACCGGCACGCCCGTGGATCCGGGCATCGTCAGCGGCCGGCTGCTGACGGGCTTCGACCTCGACGTGGAGTCGATCGCCCGCGCGAAGGACGGTACATATTTCGTGGGCGAGGAGTTCGGCCCCTACATCCTGCACTTCGACAAGAACGGCACGCTGATGGGCGACCCGGTGCCGCATCCGTTCCTGCGCAGCCCATCCAACCCGCTCGTGATGACCCAGGGCGCCACCGTGACCTCGCTTTCGAGCCGCGGCTTCGAGAGCCTGGCCTTCAACGGCGACAAGACCCGCCTCTACGCAGTGCCCGAGGCAGCGCCCTCGCTCGCCGCGCTGCGCCCCGTGGCCGACGACGAGCGCTATCTGAACTTCTTCGAATTCGATCCCGCCTCGATGCTCTACACCGGCAAGAACCCGGTCTACAGGAAGGACGGCCCGGTCAAGGACAACCAGATCGTCATCGGCGACATGACCAACATCGGCGGCAACAAGTTCGTGCTGATCGAGCGCGACAGCCTCTACGGTGCGAAGGCTGTGGTCAAGCGCCTGTACATGGTCGACCTCGACGTGAAGGATGCCGACGGCGTACTGAAGAAGACGCTGCTGGTCGACCTGCTGAACATCTCCGACCCGACGGGCATCGGCGGCCCGCTGGCCGGCGTTGCGGCCGGCAAGTTCACCATGCCATTCGATTCGGTGGAGAGCGTCGAGGTGGTGGACGACAACACGCTGGCCGTCGCGATCGACACCAACTTCCCGACCGAAGACGGCCGGGTGCAGGGCAAGCCGGACGACACGGAAGTCATCACCATCCGCTTCGACCAGCCGCTGTTCAAGCGCAAGAGCTGAAGAAGACTGCCGCGCGGCGGGCTGGCCGCGCCCGCGGTCAGCCTTCCGAGTGGATGCCCTTCATGATGATCACGCCGCCCAGGCGCGTGGTGTCGGCGCGCATGCGCTTGGCCAGCGTGTCGGGCGAACCGGGCTGGGCCTGCCAGCCGGTCTTCAGCAGCGCCTGGCTCACGTCGGGCGAGCTGATGACTTCGACCAGCGCCGCGTTGAGCCTGGCGACGGCCGCGGGCTTCATGCCGGCGGGCGCGGCCAGCGCGGTCCAGATCTCGAGATCGGCGCCGCGCACGTCCGCGTCGCGAATCGTGGGCAGCTCGCTCGCCAGCGGACTGCGCTCCGGCGAGGTCACGCCGATGGCCTTGATCTTTCCCGACTTGATGTGCGGCATCGCGAGGCCCGGCGGCAACAGCGCCAACTGGATCTCGTTGGCCAGCAGGCCCGCGATGACCTGCGGGTTGCCGGTGTAGGGCTTGTGCTGCGCCGTGATGGCGGCGCGGCTCTTGATGAGTTCCATGCCCAGGTGGCCCACCGTGCCCACGCCCGGCGTGCCGTACTTGCCGCCGCTGCCGAGGTTGCGCACCCACAGCAGCTGCTCGGCCGAGGTCTTGCCCGTGGCGCTGCCCGACACCGCCAGCACCAGCGGCGCAGTGCCGATGAGGCCGACAGGCGCGAAGTCCTTCTCGGGATCGAAGGGCAGCGCGGGGTTGAGCAGCTTGGCGATGGTCAGGTTGCCGTTGATCAGCGCGCCGACAGTGTGATCGTCGGTGGCCTTCGCCACCTGGTCGGCAACGGTGTTGCCGCTGGCACCGGGCTTGTTCTCGACGATCACCGGCTGGCGCAGGATCTTCGACAAAGGCTCCGCGATGGCTCGGGCCGCGAGATCGGGCGATGCGCCTGCGGGAAAGCCGACGAGGATGTGGACCGGCTTGGTCGGCCACGTGGCGTCGCCGGTGCTGCCGTTGCGTTGCTGGGCCCACGAAGTCTTCGCAAGCAGCGAAGCGGCAATGGCTGCCGCGCCGCCTTCGAGCAGGCGGCGTTTGGTGATCGTCAAGATGACTCCAGGAGAGTGAGAAAAACTGGGGAAAGTGCTTACATTGTGTTTACAAGACGTTACATGACGAAGATGCTTTTCGCAAGTCCGAAGTGGCTTCCCGTCAGGGTCTCTCGCGTAGGAAAGTACTACCGGAAGGCGATATATCGAGCAGTTTTCTCTGCGTGGGAAACAGCGACCAGCCCCATCGCTGCTGCGCATGGCCCCACAGCCCCTGCTTGAAGAACAGCGTGACGAGGATCGCGAGCAACCCGAGCCCCAGCAGGTACCAGGTGCCGTAGTCGCTCAGGAACTTGTTGAGCGCCCAGAAGATGAGCGCGCCCACCAGCGGCCCCTCGATGCGCCCGATGCCGCCGATGACCACCATGAAGATGGCGAAGGCCGTCCAGTTGACGCTGAATGCCGCGTCGGGACTGATGCGCAGGTTGCCCACGAAATAAAGCGCACCCGCGAGCCCCGCGCCGAAGGCCGCGACCACGTACACCGCGAGCTTCATGCGCGCGACCGGAATGCCCTGCGACTCAGCCGCCACTTCGTTGTCGCGTATCGCCAGCAGCGCGAGACCGCGCTTGCTGCGCAGGAACAGGTACACCAGCGCGACCGCCGCGACCACGCAGGCCAGCGCCATCCAGTAGGTGGTGCTCTCGCGCGTCGCCTTGTCGATGCCGCGCAGCGCGGTGAGCGTGGTGCCCGAGCCGCCGCCCACCGCCGACACGTTGGCGAAGCTCAGCCTGAACACTTCCGCGATGACCCAGGTGCCGATCGCGAAGTAGCCGCCCGAGAGCCGGAACGCGACGAAGGACACGGGTATCGCTACAAGCCCCGCCGCCAGCGCCCCCAGCGGTATCGCGATGAACGGATTGACGCCCGCGAAGTTGCCGAGCATCAGCATCACGTAGCCGCCGAAGCCGAAAAAGGCCTGCTGCCCGATGCTCACCATGCCGCCGTAGCCGGCGAGCAGGTTCCACATCATCGCGAAGATGAAGTAGCAGGCGATCTCGACGAACTCGCGCATCCAGCTCGACTCGCCCCAGAACGGAAGGCTGGCGGCAACGAGCACGATGGCAACGCCGGCAACGAGTGCCGCGCGGCTCGCGGCTGTCGCGCGTTCGACCGCGACGATGGAAGGAGGCATGTTCGTCATCGGGCTTATCCGCGTGTTTTTGGAAAGAGTCCCTGCGGCCGCAACACCAGCACCACCAGGAACACGATGTGCCCGAACCAGATGCCCCAGCCCGGGTCGAGCCTGAAGCCGATCTGCTGCGTGATGCCGAGGATCATCGCGCCGGCCAGCGTGCCCCAGAAGGAGCCCATGCCGCCGATGATCACGGCCTCGAAGGCGAAGAGCAGCAGCAGCGGCCCGTCCGAAGGAGACACCGTCGTGCGCATGCCCTGCAGCGCGCCCGCGACGGCGATCAGCACGAAGGCGATGGCCGTGGCGAACGCGTAGACCTTCTTCGCGTTCAGCCCCATGAGCTCGGCGATCTCGCGGTCGTCCGACACCGCGCGGAACGACCGCCCCAGCGCGGTGTGCGCGAAGAGCCACTGCAAAGCGCCCGTGGCTGCGATCGCGATCGCCAGCACCACGAGCGGCAGCACACCCACCGACATCGCATCGCCCAGCGCAATGCCCTGCGTGCTGAGCCCACCGGTCTCGATCGCTCGCGGGTCGGCCGAGAACACTTCGAGCAGCAGGTTCTGGATGACGATCGACAGGCCGAAGGTGACGACCAGCGAAGGCAGCGGATCTTTCCCGAGCGTGCCGTTGAGCACGTAGCGCTGCAGCGCGTAGCCGAAACCGAAGGCCACCGGCAGCACGGCGAGCGCCACGAGCCACGGTGCTGCATCGCCCGTCAACGAAACGCCCGCGATGACCGCGAAAGCGCCGAGGATGATGAAGTCGCCCTGCGCCGTGTTGGTGAGCCGCATCACGCCGAACATCAGCGACTGGCCCAGCGCGAAGAGCGTGTAGAGCCCGCCGAGCAGCACGCCCTGGACAATGATCTCAAGCATGGGCCGCCTCCGCGATACCGAAGTAGGCCTGCGAGATCTGCTCGCGCGTGAGGTCGGCGGAATGACCTTCGAGCGACACGCGGCCTTCCTGGAAGCAGTAGATGCGCCGCGAAACCTGCCGCGCCATCGTCACGTCCTGCTCGACGATAACCACCGTCATGCCCTCCGCGGTGATCGCCGGCATGGCGGCATAGATCTCGCGGATGACGATGGGCGCAAGGCCGAGCGAGAGTTCGTCGCAAAGCAGCACCTCGGGATTGCTCATCAGCGCACGGCCGAGCGCGACCATCTGCTGCTGCCCGCCGGAGAGCGAAGTGCCCGGCTGGTTGCGCTTCTCGGCGAGGATCGGAAAGAGCGCGTACAGCCGCTGCAGATTCCATGGCCCCTTGCGCGCCGGCGTGGCGCCCATGAGCAGGTTCTCCTCCACGCTGAGGCTGGCAAACAGCCTGCGGCCCTCGGGAACCATGGCGAGCCCGCGGCGCACGATGTCACCGGGCGGCAGGCCGCCGATGGGGTCGCCCCTGAAGCGGATCGCATCGATCGGCGCGCGCACCAGCCCCGTCAGGCTCTTGAGAAAGGTCGACTTGCCCGCGCCGTTGGCGCCGATGATGGCCACCAACTCGCCCCGCTCGAGCGAGAAGTCGATGCCGAAGAGAGCCTGCGCGTCGCCGTAGAAAGCCTTCAGCGCGCGGGTGTCGAGCAGCGCGGTCATGCCTCCATCCCCATGTACACGCGCCGCACCTCGGGGTCGTTCATCACCGCGCGCGGCAGGCCTTCCGCGAGCTTCTGCCCGAAGTTGATGACGAAGAGCCGGTCCGCCAAAGACAGCAGCGCATGCACGACGTGCTCGATCCAGATCATCGTCACACCGCGCGCCTTGATGCGCTTGAGTTCGCCGACCAGCACCGCGGCCTCGGGCTCCGTGAGCCCGCCCGCGATCTCGTCGAGCAGCAGCAGCTGCGGCCGTGTCGCGAGCGCGCGCGCCAGCTCCAGTCGCTTGCGATCGAGCAGGGTCAGCCCGCCCGCCGGCTTGTTGGCATGCACCATCAGGCCCGTCTGCTCCAGCACCTCGTGCGCGGTGCGCCATGCCTCGCGCTCGGTCTGCTGCCCGCCGAAGCAGGCGGCGGTCACCAGGTTCTCGAACACGCTCATGTTGCCGAAGGGCTGCGGTACCTGGTAGCTGCGGCCGATGCCGGCGTGGCAGCGCTGATGCGGCTTCAGCCGCGTCATGTCGCGGCCGGCGTATTCGACGCGCCCGGCGTCGACGCGCACGTCGCCGGAGATCAGGTTGAACAGCGTGGTCTTTCCCGCGCCGTTCGGCCCGAGGATGCCCAGCGTCTCGCCTTCGGTCACCGCGAGCGTGATGTCGTCGGTGACCTTGAGCGCGCCGTAGGACTTGCTCACGGCATGCAGTGCCAGCAGGGTCATGGTGTTCCCGGACTCAGAGCAGCCGCAGCTTGCCGCCGGTGGGAATGTTCGTGGCCGCCTCGTTGTTCACGATGGTCAGCTCCACCTTGTACTTCTGGCCCTTGCCCCATTGGCCGAGCACCAGCGGCGTCTTGCTGACGTTCTTGAACGGGCCCTGGCCGCCCCACTTCACCGGACCGACCACCGAGTTGATCGAGGTCGCAGCCACCGCATCGCGCACGTCCGATGCCTTGAGCGACTTCGCCCGCCCGAGCGCGTTCGCCGCCACCTCGAACAGCGCATGCGCGAAACCGATAGGCTGCGTCCACTGCTTCTTCGTGCCGGCCTCGTAAGCCTCGGCCAGCGCCTTCGCGCTCTGCTGCGTCAGGCTCGAGGTGAAGGGATGCGAGGGGCTCCACCACACCTCCGTCGAGAGGCCGTCGCCCAGGTCGCCCAGCGCCTCGATGGCGCCGGGGAACAGCAGCGCCTTGCCCAGCGTGATGACCTTGGGCTTGAAGCCCTGCTGCCGCGCCTGCGTGAGGAAGGTCTTGGCATCGGGAGGAATCACCACGCCGGTGACGATCTCGACGCCCTCCTTCTTGAAGGCCGCGATTTGCGCGCTGAAGTCCTGCGTGCCGTTCTGGAAGCGGCCCGGGTCGGTGAGCGTGAAGCCCATCTGCGCAAGCGGCTTCGGAAAGCCCAGCTCCTTGTCGCCCCAGGCGTTGCCATCGCCGTCGTTCGGGAACAGCCCGCCCACCTTCTTGTTGGTGGCCAGCGTCTTCCAGCCGTTGGTGAAGTTGGCGATGACGTCCTCCAGCCCCCAGAACATGTGGTACGTCCAGTTGAAGCCCTTGGCCGGATCGCCCTTGCGCCCGAAGAACCACGGCTGCCACGGCACCACGCTGGAGACGCACGGCACCTCGTTGAGTTCGCAGGCGTCGCCCACCGGGTTGGCGGTCTCGGGCGTTCCCGCCGTGAGCACCAGCGCCACCTTGTCCTTCAGGATCAGGTCGTTCGCCACCTCGCCCGCACGGTTGGGGTTCGACTGGCTGTCCTTCAGCACGATCTGCACGGCGTACTTCTTTCCGCCCACGCTGATGCCATCCTTGAAGGCGGCCTTCATCTGGTCGATGACCCACTTGTCGGCCTCGCCGAAGGGCGCGAGCGGCCCGGTCTGCGGCGACACGTAGCCGATCTTCAGCGTGTCGGCCGCGAACACCAGCGGTGCCGCGCCCGATGCCACCAGCGCGGCCGTGGCCTGCGTGAACTGTCTGCGATTGAAGGTCATGGTTGTCTCCGTCTCTTGTGTTCTTGATGCCGCCTGATCGAGGGTCAGCGCGCGAAGTGCGGCGGTATCTGCGCGTCGACGTTCACCCACACGCTCTTGACCTGCGTGTACTCGCGCATCGCGTCGAACCCCATCTCGCGGCCGTAGCCGCTCTGGCCGACGCCGCCGAAGGGCGAGCCAGGGTTCACGCGCTTGTAGCTGTTGATCCACACCATGCCGGCGTGCAGGTCGCGTGCGACCTTGTGGGCGCGCTGCAGGTCGCGGGTCCACAGGCCGCTGCCCAGGCCGTAGTCGGTGCCGTTGGCGATCTGCATCGCCTCCTCGTCGGACTTGAAGGTGAGCACGGTGGTGAAGGGGCCGAACACCTCTTCCTGGGCGACGCGGTCCTTGTACGACTTCGCGCGCATCACCGTTGGCTCGACATAGCAGCCCCTGGCCAGGTCGCCGCCGGGCGACTTGCCGCCCGCGAGCAGTTCGCCGCCCTCGCCCTGCGCCACACCGACGTAGCCCAGCACGCGCTCACGATGCTGCGCGCTGGTGAGCGGGCCCATCTCCGTCGCATCGTCGAGCGGGTTGCCGAGGCGGATCGACTTGGCGAGCGGAATGAATTGGTCGAGGAATTCGTCGGCGATCTTCTCGTGCAGCATCAATCGCGAACCCGCGATGCAGGCCTGCCCCTGGTTGTGGAAGATGGCCCATGCACTGCCGTTGACGGCGGCCTGCAGGTTCGCGTCTTCGAACACGATGTTCGGCCCCTTGCCGCCGAGCTCGAGCTGCACCTTCTTCAGGTTGCCCGCGCTGGCCTGCACGATGCGCCGCCCGGTGGCGGTGCTGCCGGTGAAGGCGATCTTCGCGATCTCGGGGTGCTCCGCGATGTACTGTCCCGCAACGCTGCCCAGGCCCGGCAGCATGTTGACCACGCCGGGCGGCAGGCCGGCCTCGGCCATCAGTTCGGCGATGCGAAGCGAACTCAGCGGCGTGATCTCCGCCGGCTTCATCACGATGCAGTTGCCGGCCGCGAGCGCGGGCGCCATCTTCCAGCTGGTGAACATCAGCGGGAAGTTCCACGGCACCACCTGGCCGACGATGCCGACGGGCTCGCGCAACGTGTAGTTGAGAAAGCCCTCTTCCACCGGAATGGTCTCGCCCTGGAACTTGTCGGCCATGCCGCCGAAGTAGCGGAAGCACGCGGCGGTGCGCGGCACGTCGAGGCGACGCGAGTCGCGGATCGGGTGGCCGGTGTCGAGCGATTCGAGGCGTGCGAGTTCTTCCGCATTGGCCTCGATGAGGTCGGCGAGCTTCAGCAGGATGCGGCCTCGGTCGGCCGCGGCCATGCGGCTCCACTTGGGAAAGGCGCGCTTCGCCGCGGCCACGGCCTTGTCGACGTCGGCCTTGCCCGCGAGCGCCACGTCGACGATGGGCGTGTTGTCGTGCGGGTTCAGCGTGGCGAGGGTCTCGCCGGATTCGGCGTCGACGAAGCGGCCGTCGATGAAGAGCTGGTGGCGGATGGGCGTGCGCGGGCCTGCCGAGGCGGCAATGTCAATGGGCTTCATGTCTTTGCATTCCTCCCTCTCCCCTTGGGGAGAGGGTTGGGGTGAGGGGGCAGCGGCGGCAAGAACACCACCCTCACCCCAGCCCTCTCCCGCTCGCGGGAGAGGGGGCCATTCAGAACTGGACCGGAATCTCCGGCGACTCGCCCTTCTGGATCTCGTACACCAGGCTCGGCGAGCCGTTCTCCCACACCAGCAGCATCGAGCGCTTGGGGCTGAAGCCCTGGTGGCGGCAGTAGGCGGGCATGGCGGCCATGTCGCCGGCCTTCATGATCACGCGGGCCATCGGCCTGCCGGTGTTCTTGTCGCCGCAGTCCCAGTGGATCTCGTCGGTCATCTGGAAGAACCACTCGACGCGGTCGTTGCCGTGGATGATTGGCAGGATGTGCTCCTCGGTTGTCGGGCACATGTAGCTGTGCTTCACCACCGAGGTGAAGCTCGGGTTCCAGGTGACCTGCGAGCGGCTCAGGAAGCCGAAGAGATTGAAGGCGTGCACATCGTTCTCGAAGCCGGGCTCGGGGTGCAGCTCGGGCTGGCCCTGCGGCACGTCGGCAAAAGCGCGGTTGACGGGCGCGCCGCGCTCGTCGCTGCGCAGGTCGAGATCTCCCTTCAGGCCCACGCAGCGCTTGGCGAGTTCGCGCGCCCTCGTGATCTTGGCGGTGTTGTTGCCGTTCTTGCGGCCGTAGGGCGAGCCGGTTTCCTGCGGCGCGGCGAAGGGGTCGAAGCTCTCGTTGGTCCAGTCGTCGAGCATGGCCTCGAAGGTGGCGCGGATCTGGGCGGTCGGAAAGTTCTCGAGCAGGTCGATGCCGGCGTCCTTCATGGTGCCGTTGAAGCTGCCGGCGTACAGGTCGACCGACTCGTAGTGGTTGACGGTGCCGAACACGTCGTCGAAGTTGACCCAGCCGTAGAAGAAGCCCCAGGCCACGTCGCGCATCAGTGCGCGCAGGTAGCTGCCGGCGTCCATGGTGTGGCTCATGGGGCGGCCGTCGCGGGTCTTCCAGCCGATATGCACGAAGTATTCGTCGCGATGGAAGCTGAAGCTGCCGAGCGAGAAGTCCTTATAGCCGAGCGTGGCGTCGGGCTGCGACGCGATCACCTTGGCGAGTTCTGCGGGTGCGTTCATGGTGTGTGGCTCCTGGGTGTTTGGTGCGATCAGCGGGACTGGCAGATGTCGGCCCACTTCTCTACCGAGAGCTCGCCCTTGCAGCTCTGCAGCACGATCACGCCCGGCTCGCCGGCATTGCGGAACTGGTAGGCGGTGTTCTTCGGCAGCAGGCCCTGGTGGCCGCGCGAGAGCTTCATCCAGCCCATCTTCCTGCCCTTGGGCTCGCCCTTCACGAGCACGGCGCCGTTCTTGTCCTTGTCGGCCACCGTCTGGCTCTCGTCGAGCTGCACGAGGTGCACCTCGACGTCGCCGTCCATCACGAGCGCGAACTCGTCGTGCGCGCAGGTGTACCAGGGCGAGGTGCCTTCGGCGCGCAGCGTTTCCAGCACGTAGATCTGGTTCTGGCCGAACACGACCTTCTCGTAGGGCTTGCTGATGCTCGCGATCTCGAAGCAGTTGGAGAACGCGTAGTGGCGCACGTCGTCGTCGATGGGCTCGACGTGGCCCTTCTCGAAGTGCTTGAGGGAACCGAAGCGGGTCTTGTAGGCGGCCGGGGTGGCCGAAGTGGTGGCTGGCATGGCTTGTCTCCTTGGATGAGCGAACTCTAGGAGGCAGGCGCCGACGCCGGTAGGGACCAGTTTGGAAGAGGATTATTCGGAGCTTCCGAATAATCGCTGGGGTTTACCCCTGTTCGACCTGCTCACCACGAGCACGCCATCGAGCTTGTTCGCGAGACGCCGCGGAACCGGCTCCGCCGGGCCGCAGGCGTCGCCCCCGGCGAGGGGGTTGGCGAAGCGACACGAAGTGCGCGAAGCCTGGGGGAGTATTCATTTCACCCGCTCGAGCGGCTGAACTCGATGAGTTCGGCCGGGATCAGGCCCCGCTCGATCAGCGTCGCATCCCACGGCGGCACGCGCGTGAAGCGGGTGGCGATGTGCTCGATGAAAAGGCGCAGCTTCAGCGCATTGCGCGAGGTGCCCGCGTACACGGCACTCAGCGAGAACGACGACAGCTGGTGGTCGGACAGCACCACGCGCAGGTCGCCGCGCGCGATGGCGTCGCCCGCCACCAGCGTGGGCAGGCAGACGACGCCCGCGTGCTCCAGCGCGTATTCGCGCAGCAGGTGCACGCTGTTGGTCAGCAGGGCGGCCGCCAGGTAGATGGTGATCTGCTCGCCCTGATGGTGAAAGGTCCATCGGTCGCGCGTGGGGTAGCCCGAGTAGAGGCCCAGCTTGTGCCGGTGCAGCTCGCGCGGCGTGACCGGTTCGCCGTGCGCCTTCAGGTAGGCCGGCGTGGCGCAGAGCACGCGCCGCACCGGAAAGAGCGGCCTCGACACCAGCTCCTGCGAGGCCGCGGGGAAGATCTGCAGCGCGCAGTCGACGCCGGCCTTCACCGGATCGGCCACCGCGTCGCTCACGATCAGCTCGAGGTGGATGTCGGGGTAGGTGGTCTGAAACTCGCGCAGCAGCGTGGCGAAACGGCCCAGCACCATGCCCGTCAGCGCATGCACGCGCAGGGTACCCGAGGGCGTGCCGCGCGCCTCGCGCATCTGGTCGACGATGCTGTCGGCGCGCGCCACCAGCTCAGTGCAGTCGCGCAGGAAGGCCTGGCCCATGTCGCTGAGCCGCACCACGCGCGTGCTGCGGTGGAAGAGCGGCGCGCCGAGGAACTCCTCGAGCTGCTTGACCCGCGTGGTGACGACCGAATTGGCCACGCGCAGCTGCCGCGCGGCCTCGGCGAAGCTCTGGGTCTGCGCTACGCGAACGAAAGTTTCAATACTTTGGAGGCGGTCCACGGCGGCACTGTACTGCGGGGCCGCCCGGCGCGGGGCTTCGGGCGGCGTTGCGGGCAAGCCTAAAGGGCGCGAAAGGCCCGTCATCCCTGTATCGGGGGGTTACCCGCCCCACTTACAATCCCTGCCGCATCACCCACCCCTACGAGGTCTTGTCCGCAATGCCCAAGAGCCCCAGGCCACGCGCCCGTTTCAGCTTCTCCCCCACCGTGCGCGCCCTGCTCCTGGCCGCGGCCACCTGTGGCGTCGCGCTTCCCGCGCTGGCTGCCATCGAGCACGAGGAAGTCGACAAGCTCATGCAGGCCGGCAAGCTCGACGAGGCGATGACGAAGGCCGACGCTTTCCTCAAGGACAAGCCGCGCGATCCGCAGATGCGCTTCCTCAAGGGCGTGATCCAGCTCGACACCGGCAAGCGCAACGAAGCCATCGCCGCCTTCACGCAGCTCACGCTCGATGCGCCCGAGCTGCCCGAGCCCTACAACAACCTCGCGGTGATCTACGCGAGCCAGAACCAGTTCGACAAGGCCCGCGCCGCGCTCGAAAGCGCGATCCGCACCAATCCCAGCTACGCCACCGCCCAGGAGAACCTCGGCGACGTGTACGCGCGGCTCGCGAGCCAGGCCTACAGCAAGGCGCTGCAGCTCGACCAGAACAACACGGCGGTGCAGCCCAAGCTGGCCGTGATCCGTACGCTCTTCACGCCGACGCCGCCGGGCGGCAAGCCGACGGCGCTGATCGCCGCCGCGGCTCCCGCGCCCGCTCCGGCCGCGAAGGCGACCCCGGCACCGGCTCCCGCACCTGCCGCACCGCCGCCGCCCGCCAAGGTCGCGGCCGCACCGGCTCCCGTGGCCGCCGCGCCCAAGACGCCGGAAGCAGTGCCTGCTCCCGCACCCGCACCGGCTCCGGCAGCCAGCACGGCCGCCAACGCCGAGGTCGAATCGGCCGTGCGCGCCTGGGCCTCCGCCTGGGCCAGCCAGGACATGGACCGCTATCTCGCTGCCTACGGCTCCGACTTCGCTCCGGCCGGCGGCCAGAGCCGCAAGAGCTGGGAAGAAGACCGTCGCGCGCGCATCGTCGGCAAGTCGAGCATCAGCGTGAACATCGAGAACCTCGCGATCAAGGTCGACGGACAGAACGCGACGGCCCGGTTCCGCCAGATCTACCGCGCGGACAACCTCAACGTTTCGAGCCGCAAGACGCTGGAGATGCAGCGCTCCGGCAATCAATGGCACATTCGCAAGGAAAGCGTCGGCGGCTAGTGGCAGACATCGTCCGGCAGGGCCGGCTCCAGACTCCCCCGTTCCGTCTGCGTGGCGGGCAACAGCTGATTGCGGCACTGATGACCGCGTCGGCGCTGATGCTCGCGGCGCCCGGCGCCGCGCTCGCATCGAACGGCCCCGGCAAGCCGGGCACCACCAAGGCGGGCGGCAGCGCCCACAAGGAAAAGGCCAAGGCGAAAGCCTCCGCAGGCAACGCACGCGCCACGGCAAGAGCCGGCGCGACCGGCCGCGCTTCTTCCGTCAGGGAAGCCAGGGAATCCCGCGGTGCCCGAGGCAAGAAGGGCGTGGCCGAAGCCCGGACGGCAGTCGCCGCGGCGGCAGCCACTTCGGCGACCGCTGCAACGGCGGCAAGAGCTACGCGCAAGCCCGCATCGGCAGGCGCCATCCAGGAAGCCAGCAACGCGGAAGCCCGCCTGATCGCGGTGTATGAGCTCTTCGGCCGCGGCCAGACCCGCCCCGCGCTGGCCAAGGCGCGCGACCTGGTGCGCGACTATCCGAACTTCCAGCTCGCGCAGCTCGTCTACGGCGACCTGCTCGCGGCACAGGTGCCGCCGTCGAACTCGCTGCCCGACACCGCCAGCATCGCGAAGATGCGCGGCAACCCGGCCATGGCCGAGCTGCACGAGGAATCGAAGCGCCGCCTGCAGGCGCTGCGCGAACGCCCGCCGGCCAACACCGTGCCGTCGCAGTTCCTCGCACTGTCCACCCGCAGCCGCTACGCGATCGCCGTCGACGCCTCGCGCTCGCGGCTGTACCTGTTCGAGAACTCGGACAAGGGCCTGAAGCTGACGGCCGACTACTACATCTCCGTGGGCAAGTCGGGCACCGACAAGGTCACCGAAGGCGATGCGCGCACGCCGCTGGGCGTTTACTACATCACCAGCAGTCTCGACCCGAAGTCGCTGAAGGACTTCTACGGCGCCGGCGCCCTGCCCATCAATTACCCCAACCCGTACGACGTGCGGCGCGGCAAGACCGGCGGCGGCATCTGGCTGCACGGCACCCCGCCGCAGCAGTTCGCCCGGGCACCGCTGGCCAGCGACGGCTGCGTGGTCATGGCAAACCCCGACCTGAAGCAGCTTTTGCGAAAAGTGCAAATCGGCGCCACCCCGGTGGTGACCGCGCGCAGCCTGCAATGGATTTCGCAACCGCAGGCAGAAAAAGAAGCACAGTCAATTACAAGTGCTATCACCAGTTGGAAAGATGCACGCGCCAGCGGAAATGAAGCGCAATTGAAGAAATTCTATTTGCCCGATTTCCAGCGCATCAGCAGCAAAAAAACAACCGAGGGAATTTCGGTTGTCGACGACGAAGTGAAATTCGCGCAAGGCAAGCGCGTGCAGTTCAAGGACATGTCGTACCTGCACTGGCGGGACGGCGACGACACCATGGTCGTTACCTTCGGCGAAGTGTTCGAAGGCGAGAAGAGCGGACGTTCCCGGCGCCAGTACTGGTTACGCCAGGGTACCGAGTGGAAGCTCTTCCACGAAGAAATCCTGGGCTGAGGCCCGGTCGAAGCCCTCCCACCAACGGGGTCACCCCCTCCAACTCGTGACTTTTTGCTCACGAGTTTGGCCTTTCTTGAGTGTTACATCTGCCCCTCCGGGGGCTGTGCTACGTAACACGTAACGCGTTTGTTCCCGTAACAGCCCCGCCCCGCGCGTTCCCCGCGGCGTAACGTCACATCCCCCCTTCATGGGAGGCGCCATGTGGCCCACAGAGGGAAAAATTCGTTTCCAAACTGTTAACCAGCTGTCCAGGGTTTCCCCGGTTCCGGCTGGCAAGAGGCTGGCCGCTATCCTGCTTTACCCCTTTTGGCTAGCACACCCTGACGAAAGTCTTGCGGGTTTGCCTTGTTGATACACGGAGTTACGCTGTATAACATCCACCTCGCAAGCCTTTGTTAACACTTCCTGAAAGGGGAAATCATGCATAGCTCAATAAAGCGTTTTTTGCACGATGAGGAAGGCGCGACCGCAATTGAATATGGAATTATTGCGGGCCTTATTTCGATCGCAATCGTCGGGGTTCTTTCTGGAGATACTGGTTTGGGCGGCAAGCTTTCGACCGTTTTTTCCACGATCACGACCAAGTTGGCGTCCATCAGCACCCCCTAGCCGACGACTCCGTTCCCACGGTTTTCCGTTGATTTTCGAAATCCCGTTTTCAAGTCTTTAGTTTTCATCCCTGAAAGGCCGCATCATGCTTAACTCCATCACCCGTTTCCTTCGCGACGAAGAAGGCGCCACCGCCATCGAGTACGGAATCATCGCGGGGCTGATCTCCATCGCCATCGTGGGCGTGCTCTCGGGCGACACCGGTCTCGGCAAGAAGCTCTCCGGTATCTTCACCTACATCGCCGGCAAGCTGACCGTTCCGACGACCTGAGCATCCGAACCAGTGATGCGATCGGCGTGTTTGCTGTGGTTGCTGTTCGTTGCCGTGTATGACTTCCGTCAACGCCGCGTCCCCAACTGGCTCGTGCTTGCCGGCGCCGCAGTCGCGCTGGCGGCACTTGCCCTCGGGATGCAGCCCTTCGGCCTCGACTGGACCACGGCACTCACGGGCGCAGCCGTCGGCTTCGGCTGCCTGCTGGTCATCTACGCGATCGGCCTGATGGGAGCAGCCGACGTGAAATTCGCAGGTGCGCTCGGGCTCTGGGTCGGCCTGCCCGCGCTGTTGCCGATCTGGGTCGGCGCCAGCCTGCTGGCCGGGCTTCACAGCGCGCTCTGGCTCGTGCTGCAACGCTGGCCCGTTCTCCCCCGGCTTGCACTGATGCTGCAAGGCCGCGCCTCTTCAGGCACCCCCTCTTTCTCCGCTGTCGAAACCGATGGCGGCGCCGCGCCGAAGCGCAGGCGCATCGTTCCCTACGCGGCTTATCTCGCCATGGCCACTGCGGTCTGGATGGTCTGGGGGCGACAGGGCTAGCAGTTCACTGCCTCTGTCACTGCGGGTCATCCATCTCTCAATCCACACGATCGCTTGCCCCCACTCTTTCATCCGCCGCCCATGATCAACATCACGAAAATCATCGCCGCAGTCCTCGTGCTCCTGGCCATCGCGCTGGGAGGCTATGCATGGATGCTGAGCCGGCAGGCCCCCGCTCCGGCCGCGGCGGCCGCGAACCCGGCCACCGCGCCAACCAAGGTGCGCGAGGTGCTGGTCTATCCGGTGGTGGTGGCGGCCAAATCCCTGCCCGCGGGCGAGGCGATTCCTGCCGATGCGCTGCGCGTGGAGCGCCTCACGATCAACCCGGTCGGTGCCTTCCAGGACGTGAACGTCGCCGTGGGCCGCGTGCCGGTGCTGGACCTTGCCGAAGGCACTCCCGTGATGGAAAACCAGCTGGTGTCGGGCCTTGCCACGCGCATCGACGAAGGCGAGCGCGCCGTCGCGATCAAGGCGGACGAAGTGATGGGCGTGGGCAACAAGATCCAGCCCGGCGATTTCGTCGACGTGTTCATCACCCTCAAGTCCGACGGCAAGGACGTGGACCGCAGCCAGGCGCGCCTGCTGCTCTCGCGCAAGCGGGTACTGGCCTTCGGCAACGCCTCGGTCGACGGCCTTCCGTCGAAGGCCCCGGACAAGGCGGCCCAGCAAGCCCAGCGCAACGACCAGGCCCGCACCGCAGTGCTGGCCGTGCCCATCGACGAAGTGAACCGCCTGACCATCGGCGACGCCAGCGGCCGCCTGATGCTCGCGCTGCGCAACCCGGCGGACAAGTCGGAGCCCGATCCCAAGCTCTTCGCCGAACTGCCGACGGCCCTGCAGCCCGCCCAGGCCAAGGCCGGCGAGGCGCGCCGCGGCCCGCTGGAAGGACTGGATCTCGCCCAGGCCGGACTGACCACCGCCGATCTCGTCACCGGCGGCAAGGGCCCCTCCGTCCGTCCGATGGCCACGGAGGTCCGCGCAGTTTCCGGCCCCGCCCGCGCCGCAAAGCCCGCGCGCAGCGGCGGGCTCCAGGTCGAAGTCATTCGCGGCAACCGCAGCGAAACCGTGAACTACTGAGCCCATGCCGGCCAGCCGCCACCAGACACAGGTCACCCAGGAAAATCAAATGCATCACATGCCCCGCGAGTCGTCGACCCGTGCCGCTCGCAGTTCAAGAGACGTGAAGGATGCCGCGCCGAGACTGCTGCGCTCGTCGCTGATCGCCGCACTCGCGATGTCGCAGGCCGCCTGGCCGCTGGCCGCGACCGCCGCCGACGCGCAGGGAACGGGAACACGGCCGCAGTTCCAGCCGCAGCGCCCGATGGCTCTTCCCGTCGGCACGCAGCGGGAACTGCTGGTCGGCAAGGGCATCGACCGCATGGCCATCGGCGACGAGGCCATCGCTGCCGTCACCATCACCCGGCAGACACCGAATTCGCCGGCCGCGCGGCTGATCGTGACGGGCAAGGCCGTCGGACACACCACGCTGATGGTCTGGGAAAAGGGCAACACCGCCGCGACCACCTACGCGATCGAAGTGCGGCGCGCCACCGCCAACGTCACCGGCACCATGGACAACATGGCAGCGCACCAGGCCCAGCGGACCGCGGCACTGGCCAGCCTGCCGCCCGGAGCCGAGAAGACCGACCTCATCGACCGCTCGACCGTGAACGTGCGCAGCAGCACCGTGCAGGTCGAGGTGAAGGTGGTCGAGTTCAACCGCAGCGTGCTCAAGCAGGCGGGGCTCAACATCTTCAGCACGCGAGCCAACTCGAGCGGATTCAGCTTCGGCGTCTTCACGCCTTCGTCGCTAGGCAAGACCACCTTCTCCAGCGATGGAAGCATCAGCGGCGAATACAGCAACCCGGTATCGCAGGCTTTCGATCTTCTCTTCAACTTCGGCAAGGCTGGCATCGGCCTGAACGTGGGCTTCCTCGAAGGCAACGGCATGGCCCGGGTGCTCGCCGAGCCCACGCTGGTGGCACTGTCGGGCCAGAGCGCGAGCTTCCTGGCCGGCGGCGAGCTTCCGATTCCCGTGCCGCAGGGCCTGGGCACCACGAGCATCGAATACAAGCCCTTCGGCATCGGCCTCACGCTCACGCCCACCGTGCTGTCGAACGAACGCATCGTGCTCAAGGTGGCGCCCGAAGCAAGCGACCTCGACTACACCAACGCGCTGAGCCTCAATGGCGTCGCGGTGCCCTCGATCTCCACGCGCCGCGCCGACACCACCGTGGAGCTCGGCGACGGCGAGAGCTTCATCATCGGCGGCCTCGTGAGCCGCACCACCACCTCGAACGCGGACAAGGTGCCGCTGCTGGGCGACCTGCCGATCCTGGGCACCTTCTTCAGCAAGAACAACTACCAGATGAAGGAGAAGGAGCTGGTGATCCTGGTCACGCCGCACCTGGTCAAGCCCATTGCGCGCGGCACCGATCTCACGCCCTACCTTCCCGGCACCGCCGAACAGCGCGACGGCGCGGTGTGGCGCTCCTATTTCCTGGGCGGCGCGATCGACACGCCGGTTCCAGGCTTCTCCCGCTGACGACAGCAACCAATGACCCGGACCATGCATCGCAGGCTGGCACCATGAACGCACCACGCGACAGCATTCCCGAAACAGGCAGCGAGACCTATCTCTTCGCGTCGAGCAACGGCGGCCACATCACGTGGCTGACCGATGCGCTCGGCACCCTCGGCTCCGTGGTGGTCCTGCCGCCGGACACGAAGTCGATCGACGAACGCATCGCCCTGCTGGGGCCGGTGGCGGTCTTCATCGACTTCTCGCCCGACCAGGGCGCCACCGCGAGCCAGCTCCATCAACGCCTCAAGCGCGACTGGCCCACGCTGCCGGTGCTGGCCACCGGCGTGTCGGCAGAGCCGGTCGCCATGCTCTCGGCCCTGCGCGCTGGCGTCGACGACTTCATCGACATGGCCGCGCCGCCCACCGACGCGGTGGTCACGCTGCGCACATTGCTCGAGCGGCGCAGCACACTGCAGGGCGGCACGCGCGGCAGCACGCTGGCGCTGCTGGGCGCGCGCGCCGGCCTCGGCGTGACCACGCTGGCCACCAGCCTCTCGCTGTCGCTGAACGACCAGCTCACGCAGGCGCCCCAACGCCCGCCGGGCCGCAGCTCGCGCCACGGCGTTGCGTTGCTCGACCTGGGCCTGCCAGCGCGCGACGGTCTGCTCTATCTCGACACGCAAAGCGGCTTCAGCTTCGTCGACGGCGTGCGCAACCTGCGCCGGCTCGACCAGACGCTGCTGCACACCGCGCTCGCGCATCACACCAGCGGCGTGGCCATCCTGCCGCTGCCCGCGAGCCTTGCGCAGGTGCGCGAAATCTCGCATGCCGACTCGGTCTCGCTCATCAAGCGCCTGGCCGACTTCTTCGACTTCCAGATCGCGGACCTCGGCGGTTTCTCGACCATCGACTTCATGGCCCAGACCGTGCGCGAGGCCCAGCAGGCGTGGGTGGTGTGCGACCAGAGCATCGGCGGCATCGTCTCCACGGCCAACATGCTCAAGGAACTGCGCGCGCGCGGCGTCGAGACCGAGCGCCTGTCGCTGGTGGTGAACAAGTTCGACAGCCACGTCGGCCTGTCGGCCAAGGACATCGCCGAGCGGCTCGAGTTGCCGCTGCGGCACGTGCTGCCGGCGCGCAGCGCGCAACTGCTCGCCGCCGCCAGCCGCGGAGAAATGCTGGTGCGCACCGCGCGCAGCGACCCCTATTCGCAGGCCGTGACGGGACTCGCCCGCAGCCTGCACCAGGAATACATGTCTGCCACGGGCCAACCCCCGGCCAAGGATCCACGCTGGGTTGCGCTCATGTCGCAGGTCACCGGCCTCTGGAAGAGTTCACACGAAGGTTGAGCCCATGTCCACCGATATCGAATTCGCCGACGACGACCAGGCGTTCATCAACTCCCAGCAGTTCCAGGACATCAAGAGCTGGACGCACGATCACCTGCTCAGCCGCATCGAGGAGCTGGGCGCGGAGTTCGGCCGCTGGTCGCGCGCATCGATCCAGCAGTTCGTCGAACTGGAGGTCGACAGCTTCGTGCGCCTGCGCCGCGTGCCGATCAACGACCGGGAGATGCAGCTCATCTCCGATGCGCTCACGAAGGAACTCGCCGGCTTCGGCCCGCTGGAAGACCTGCTCAACGACCCGGCCGTCGAAGACATCCTGATCAACGGCTACCAGAACGTGTACGTGTCGCGCCACGGCGTGCTGGAGCGCGAGACGGTGCGCTTCGCCGATTCCGAGCACGTGATGCGCATCGTGCGGCGCATCCTCGCGCCGCTGGGTCGCCGGCTCGACGAATCGAACCCGATGGTCGACGCGCGCCTGCCCGATGGCGGGCGCATCAACGTGATCATCGAGCCGCTGGCCATCGACGGCCTGTCGGTGTCGATCCGCAAGTTCCGCAAGGAGCCGCTCACGCCGGCCGACCTTGTGAAGCTGGGCACCTTCGACGCGGGCATGGCGCAGCTGCTCGAGATCGCGGTGCGCGCGCGCTGCAACGTCCTCGTGAGCGGCGGCACCAGCTCGGGCAAGACCTCGCTGCTGAACGCGCTGGCCAGCTTCATCCCGGCGCGCGAACGCGTCATCACCATCGAGGACACGGCCGAACTCTCGCTGGGCACCAGCCACGTGGTGCGGCTCGAAAGCCGCCCCGGCGGCTTCGACGGCCAGGGCGTGGTGTCGATCCGCGACCTGCTGCGCAACAGCCTGCGCATGCGGCCCGACCGCATCATCGTGGGCGAGGTGCGCGGCGCCGAAGTCATCGAGATGATGCAGGCCATGAACACCGGCCACGAAGGCTCGATGGGCACCATCCACGCGAGCTCGCCGCGCGAATGCCTCTACCGCCTGGAGATGCTCGCGGGCTTCGCCGGCTACCAGGGCAGCGAAGTGAGCCTGCGCCGGCAGATCGCCAACGCCATCGACTTCATCGTGCAGATCGGACGGTTGTCGAACGGACAGCGCCGCATCATCTCGCTGAGCGAGGTCACCGGCGTCAACGACAACGTGGTGGCGATGCAGGAGCTCTACCGCTACGAGCCCATCGTCTCGCCCGACGGCGAGGAGCGCGACCGCTGGGTGTCGCTGGGCATCGCGCCGCACTCGCCCAAGATCACGCGCTTCCGCCAGTCGCTGCAGCGCGCATCGCAGCATGGAGGGGACCACCGTGCGTGAAGCCCTGCTCGTCGCACTCTGCATCGCGCTGCTGATGGCGGCCGCGGGGCTGCTGCTGTGGCAATGGGCGAAGAACCGGCAGGTGCGGCTGGCGACGGAGCGGCATCTCGATCAGCAGATCCAGGCCACTGCCGCGGCCTCGGCCTCGGCAGCCAATGCGACGCCGATACCGATGCCGCTGCGGGACCTCGCCAGCGACGGCCTCGCCTCCGGCCTCACCACCGACCCATGGCTCGCCACCGAGGCGGCGACCGCCGCTCCTGTACGCGCCAGCCTGCTCGAACGGGCAATTCCCGGCTGGATGATGGGCGTGGTCGAGCCACGCACCATCGCCTTCACGCTGGGTGTCATTGCCGGTATCTGCCTGCTGGTCGGCGTTCTCGTCGGAGGACTCGCCGCGCTGGGCGTGTTGTTCCTCCTGGTGCTGATGACGAGCTTCGCACTGTGGTTGCAGCTGCAGAAGTTCCGCCGCAAGCTGATCCGCCAGCTGCCTGGCTACATCGACGCGATGGTGCGTCTGATCACCATCGGCAACTCCACGCAGGCCGCCTTCCAGCTCGCGATCGCCACCACCCAGGCGCCGCTGCGCGGCCACCTGGAACGCTCCGCGGCACTGGTGCGCGCAGGCGTGGACCTCGACCGTGCTCTGCACCAGACGGCGGAGAACGTGCGCATCGAGGAGATGTACCTGCTCGCCTCCATCCTGGGCCTGGGCGTGCGCTACGGCGGACGCGCCGACCTGCTGCTGGAACGCGTGGGCAACTTCATGCGCGACCGGGAGCAGGCGGAGCAGGAGCTCGTCGCGCTGTCGTCGGAGACGCGTCTGTCGGCCTGGATCCTGGGCCTGCTGCCAGTGGGCGTGGGTGCCTTCCTGATCCTCACCAACCCCAGCTATTTCCTGGGGATGTGGAACGACGACACCGGCCGCATCCTGATTTTTTCCGCGGTGGGCCTGCAGCTGACGGGCGCGGCGCTGCTCTACCGGTTGGCGAGGCTGGCATGACATTGACGCCCAACCTGCTCGCCATCGTGAGCCTCGTGCTGCTGGCGCTGGGCCTGCTGGTCGGCGCCGGAGCGCTCGTCGCGGCCGAACTGCGACGCACGCGCAGCGGGCAGGCCATCGGCCGGGCGATCCGGCAGGCAGCCGTCGTGCCGGACCTCAAGTCCACCGTCGAAACTCCGGCGGACCCCGATGCGCCCTTCAAGCCCGAACTGGACCTGCCGTTCCACTGGCTGGATTCGCGCATCGGCCGGGCCCTGGTGGCGGACGAAGACCGCAACCTCATCGACCAGTGCGGGTTGCCGTCGAAGCGGGCCCAACTGGTCTTCCTCATCGCGCGGATCTCTCTCGCCTTCCTGCTGCCGTTGCTGGCGTACCTGTTCTGGAGCAGCGGACACACGCGCAGCACCGTCACCATCGTGCTTGCGGCAGCTGCGGCCATCGGATTCATGGCGCCCAAGTGGGTGCTGGGCCGGATCGCCGCAGGCCGGCGCGAACGCGCGGCGCGGGAGCTGCCGCTGTTCGTCGACCTGCTGCGGCTGCTGCAGGGTGTGGGTCTGAGCCTTGACCAGAGCCTGCAGATCATGGCGACCGACTTCTCGCACGTGCTGCGCGTGCTGGGCTACGAGCTGAGCATCGCCAATGCGCAATACAGCCAGGGCCGTACCCGCGAGCACTCGCTGCACCGCCTGGCCACGCTGCACAAGAACGAGAACATGCGCGGCCTCGTCTCGCTGCTGGTGCAGGTCGACCGGCACGGCGGCGCGGTGCAGGAGCCGTTGCGCGTGTTCAGCGACCGGCTGCGCGAAAGCCGCCGCTCCGAACTGAAGGAGCGCATCGGGAAGATCACCGTGAAGATGACCGGGGTCATGGTGAGCACGCTGCTGCCGGCGCTGGTCATCGTCACCGCGGGCCCGGGCTTCATCGCGATATTCCGTTCACTGGGAGGCATCATCAAGTGAAAACCGAAAACCTTCCCGCTCGCACACTCGCCGCCAGCCGCCTGCTGGCGTGCGTCGCTGCCGCGATCGCCATCACCGGCTGCGGCACGCTCAAGGACCAGTACGCAGCAACTGCCGACGCCCAGCAACGCGCCTCCGCCGAAGCCGCGGCCGACACCAAGGCCGGCGCCGCGGTCGACACCAAGGCCACCTATCTCAAGCTCGTCGAGCAGATGCAGAAGGAAGGCCTGTGGTTCGCCTCGCTGGCGCACATCGACGCGCTCGAACAGCGCTGGGGCGTGTCGCCCGAGTCCACGCGCATGCGTGCCGACGCCCTTCGCCAGGCTGGCCAGGCCGAGGCGAGCGAGCAGGCCTACAAGCGGCTGATCGGCACGCCGCTCGAAAGCGCCGGTTACCGGGGTCTCGGCCTCCTCGCAGGCGCTCGCGGCAGCTACGCCGAGGCCGCACAACTGCTGAGGCAGGCCCAGCGCCTGACACCCACCGACGCCGCCCTGCTCAGCGACCTGGGCTATGCCAGCCTGCGCGCCGGGCAGATCGCCGACGCGCGGTTGCCGCTGATGCAGGCCCTGCAACTGCGCCCCGACAGCGCACAGGCCCAGTCCAACCTGGCGCTGTATCTCGAAGTCACGGACCAGGGCGAGCAGGCCAACAGACTGATGGAAGCCAATCGCATGTCCCCCGCCGCCCGCGCAGCGGTGCGCGACGCAGCGCAGCAGCTTCGCGCAGGCGGTGTCGCACCGGCGGCCACCGGCGCATCGCCTGCCCCCGTGGCCGTGCGCCCGCTGCCGAGTACTGCGGCACTGGCACGCGAAGACGCGGCCCCGCCGCCACTGATGCTCAAGGCCTCGCGCTGGTCGGGCAACGGCGGCATCCGTACCGCCAGCCAACTCAATCCCGCTGCGGCGGACGCCACCGCGAATGCCGCCGCAGTCTCCCTTTCGCCGAACTCGACTTCACGAGGCACCCCATGAGAAAGACACCCACTGCCCGTCTTGCCGCGCTCTGCGCGTCCGGCTTCGCCGCCACGCTGATGGTGGCCGCGCCCATGGCGCTCGCGCAGCAGCAGCAACAACCGCAGCAGCCGTCCAGCGCGGCCAAGGCACCGGAGCCCGCAGCGCCTGCAGCAAGCGCGCCGACACCTGCCGCTGCCGCAACAGCAGCGCCGCAGCAAGGCCAGGATGAGATGTCCGAGGCCGGCGAGTACGTCTATGAGCGGCTGCAGGTGGGAGACGCCACGCAGGGGCTGCTCGCTTGGCAGCGCGGTGGAGAAATCTCGTCCACCACGCCGCGGACCATCGCGGGCGACATCGCCAGCCGCAGCTACGAGCGCTACCTGAAGAGCTTCGAATACCCGATCCCGGAGCGCATGACGTCCAGCGTCAAGTCGACATCGGGCGGCGGTTCCAGCTCCGGCGGCGGTGCGCCGAAGTAGGCAGCCCCAGGCACGAACAGAGAACCAGGCATCGCAATGGCAACACCACGTCTTCTCACCCGCACGCGCGCGCACTCCCAGCGCGGCGCGTACGCGGTCGAGTTCGCCATGGTGTTCCTGATCTTCTTCGCGCTCCTCTACGGGATCATCAGCTACGGCATGCTGTTCGCGTTCCGGCTCGGGCTGCAGAACGCGGCGGAAGACGGCGCGCGCGCCGCGCTGCGCTACCAGTCGACCTTCGCGGCACGCGCCACCCAGGCCCAGACGACGGCAACGGCCAGCAGCAACTGGATGCCCGCGGTGGTCACGCGCACCGTGAACGCCACCGTTTGTGGCGTGGTCAGCAACAACTGCACGGCCCCCACCTGCGGCGCCACGTGGGACACACGCTGCCAGATGGTCGTGACCGTCACTGCCACCAACCTGCAGATGCTGCTGCCGCCGTTCCCGAGCTTCGCCATGCCCACCACCATCGTCGGCAAGGCCAGCATGCTGCTCGACGGGAGGGCGCCATGAACCGCTACGGGCGCACCCGGTCACTGCAGGGCAGAGAGCGCGGCGTGGCTGCCATCGAGTTCGCGCTGGTCTTTGTCGTTCTGTTCAGCGTGCTCTACGCGCTCGCGACCTTCGGTGCGGTGCTCTACACGCAGCAGTCGGTCACGCGCGCCTCGGAGGAAGGCGCACGGGCCGTGGGCCTGCTCACTCCGGCGCCGACCGCGGCCGACCCGCGGGTCAAGGACGCGGTGTACGACTCGCTGGCCAATTCGCTCGTCGTGCCCGTGTCGGCCAACACCAGCGTGACGACACGGCGCAGCTGGATCGTCTCCAACGTCACGGTGGACGTGGCGCGCAGCGACCCGAGCGGCCCGGGCGCCTACATCCGCTATGTCGTGACCGTGACCTATCCGTACAGCGCCAACCGACTCCTGCCGACGATGCCGCTGCTGGACACCAGCCAGTGGATGCCCGATCAACTACGCAGCCGGACCACCGCCGCGCTGAAGTCTTCCTGAGGGTGTCAACGACATGAACACCGTACTCCGGAGACCTTCTTCCTCGAGCCGCTCGCGATCGCGCGGCTCGGTCATCATCAACACCGCGATCGCGCTGAGCCTGATCGTCATCACGCTGGTGGGCACCGAGATCGGCTTCATGTACTTCATGAAGCGCGAGTTCCAGAAAGCGGCCGACCTCGCCGCACTGGCGGGTGCACAGCAGATCCGTGCCGGCTGCACGGCGGCGACCACGGCGGCGCAGCTCAATGCCAACGGCGCGTCCGGCGGCGTGCCGGGCAACATGCCGACAGGCCTCACGTTGCTGCCGGGCGAAGTCCAGTGCGGCTACTGGGACAAGGACACCAGCTTCCAGTCGCCGGCCGTCACCGGCACGGCCAACGCGGTGCGCGTGGCCTTCCAGAAGGCTTCGCCCACGCTGCTGTCGTTCTTCACGGGCAACCGGCTCATCAGCGTGAGCGCGGTGGCAGCCCTGAGCGCGCCGCTCGCCGAGTTCTCCGTAGGCAGCAAGCTCGTCGTCGTGAGCGGAGACTCGACGCTGGGGCGACTGCTCAAGGGCATCGGGCTCGACCTGTCGGGCACCTCGCTCGTGGCCTATGACGGCTTGGCGCAGGCCAAGATCACGCCCGGCGGGCTGCTGGCTGCGCTAGGCATTCCGGTAGCTGCCGACATCGGTGTGGGCGAGCTCAACACGCTGCTTGCAGGTCGCTCGGTTGCACTGGGCGACCTGCTCAATGCCATCGTCACGCTGGCCGGGCAGAACAGCCTGCTGTCCAGCAACATCGCGCTGCTGCAGGCCATCCAGGCCAAGCTCGGGCTCACCAACCTGATGGTGCAGCTGGGCTCGCTCGCCGATGGGCCGCGCGGGTTGTTCGCGCAGATCATTTCGCCGGGCGGCACCGGCGCCAGCGCGTTGAACGTGGGGGTGGGCGCGCTGGACCTACTCTTCACTTCAATCGGCGTTGCGACCTCGCAGCATGCGGTCGATACTGGTGTCAGCCTCGACGTGCTGGGCCTTCTCACGGCCACAGTCAAGGCCGCAGTCATCGAGCCTCCGTCCATCGCCATCGGCGGCATCGGAGCCCAGGCCTACAACGCCCAGGTTCGAAGCTTCATCACATTGAAGACAGGCTCCCTGCTGAGCGGCTTGATCAAGATCGATCTGCCGCTCGTGGTTGACGCAGTGACGGGTGTCGGCAAACTGATCGACATGTGCACCCCTGCACTTCAGGCTCCAACGACCGGCAAGGATCGAGCGAAGTTCCAGGTGACCAGCAGCATCGCGAATGTCTGCGTGGGTTATATCCCGCCAGCCGATCTCTTTTCAAAGTCGAAGGTTTGCGACACAAGCCTGAGTTCAATGGAACTCGTCAATGTCCTGGGCCTGCTGAAGGTGAACAACTACGTCAAGTTGAACGCGCTAGAGGGCCCGGTGTCCGAACTAACCCTCGCAGAAGGAGAGACTGGAACGACATCGGTCAATCAACTGCAACTGGGAACGCTCGTGTCCACTCTTGTAACCGAGCTGACTCGGGTTCTTCTTGGTGGCTCCCAGACCCCATCCACCGGCACACCCACCAACGAGCAGTTGGTCAATCTGACGAATCAGCTCTGGGACGACACCTCGAGCCTGTGCTCGCAGAACAATTCAGCCTGCCGGGGCCAACGATACGCCAGTGTCGTCAACACCATTCGACAGAACGCGGGAGCGAGCGGCCTGCTGACCGGTGTTCTGACCGGCGTCACCGATCTCTTGACGGGCGTGCTGAATCAGTGCACCGGCCTGCTCGGAATCGGGGGCAGCGACACAGGCTGCAAGAACATGATCAAGGACACCCTGTCGAGCACCAGCAACGGCCCGAGTGGCGCAGTCTCCAATGCGCTGTCAGTCCTGACCGGTCTGCTCCAACCTGTGCTCGATGCCATCGGCTCATCCGTCCTTACCCCCCTCCTGACCAACGTGCTCGGCATCAACCTCGGCCAGGTCGACGTGAACCTGAAGTCGCTCGACTGCAAGGGCCTGCCCATGCTGGTGTATTGACGCCCCTCACTTTCCGATGAATTCCCCCGCCGCCAATTTCGACGAACTCGACCTCTTTGTCTGGGAAGGCAAAGCCGACATCCTCGACCGCATCGCGCGGTGCATGGCGAGCTTCGACGTGGAGGTCATCCGGGCCGACGGCATGCCGCCTCCGCCGCAGGAGCAGGGTGCGGCTCTTCGTCCTTCAGTGGCGATCATCAGCGTCACGGTCATCGACAGCGGCGGGCTGGCGCATGCCACCGAGCTGCTGCAGGGCATGCCGGTGATCTGGGTGGCCGCGGGCTCGCGCGAGCGCGACTCGCGCACCTATCCGCCCGAGTACCTGCACGTGCTGCCCTACGACTTCACCTGCGCCGAGCTGCGCACGATGGTCGCGAAGCTGGTGCGGCAGCTGCGCGCGCGCGAGGTGGCACCGCAGGCGCCCGACGTGCTGGTGGCGCACTCCGATGCAATGAAGGCCCTGCTGGCCGAAGTGAACGCATTTTCCGACTGCGACCACAGCGTGCTGGTGCGCGGCGAAACGGGCGTTGGCAAGGAGCGCATCGCGCAGCAACTGCACCTCGGCCACCAGCGCTACGGCAAGGGCGCGTTCGTGGCGGTGAACTGCGGCGCGATTCCCGACGGGCTCTTCGAGTCGCTCTTCTTCGGTCATACCAAGGGCTCGTTCACGGGAGCGGTGCATGCGCATCGCGGCTACTTCGAGCAGGCCACGGGCGGCACGCTGTTCCTCGACGAAATCGGCGACCTGCCGCGCTACCAGCAGGTCAAACTGCTGCGCGTGCTGGAAGACAACGCGGTAACGCGGCTGGGCGCGACGGCGCCGGTGCGCGTGGACTTCCGGCTCGTGGCCGCCACCAACCGCAACCTGCGCGAGATGGTGGCGAGCGGCGAGTTCCGCGCCGACCTGTTCTACCGGCTCGCGGTGATCGAGCTGCACGTGCCCAGCCTCGAGGAGCGCGGCGAGATCGACAAGATCGCGATCTTCAAGGCGCTGCTGACCAACGTGCTCGGCGAAGAGCTCGAAGCGCTGGGCGAGACGCCGCACTGGCTCAGCGACGCGGTGGCAGAGACGTACTTCCCCGGCAACGTGCGGCAGTTGCGCAACCTCGCGGAACGCGTGGGCGTGATCGCGCGGCAGCTGCACAGCTGGGACCAGAACCTGATCCAGCGCGCCATCGCGCTCACGCGCGGCACGCCGGCGCCGGCGGCCTCGGCCGACCGCAACGGCGCGGGCGGCAACGGCAATGGCGCGGGCGGTTTTCTCGACGGCAGCGCCGACCGCAAGGGCTGGAACAGCAGCGAGCGCAACCGCATCATCGCGGCGCTGGAGATCAACGACTGGAAGCGCCAGGACACGGCGCAGCACCTGGGCATCAGCCGCAAGGTGCTGTGGGAGAAGATGCGCAAGTACCAGATCCTCGACGGCGAGCCTGGCATCCCCGAAGAACAATAAGCTCGCCCCCAGGCAAGACCTGGCTCGCCCCCAGGCAAGACTTGGCTCGCCCCCAGGCTTCGCGGCACTTCGTGTCCGCTTCGCCAACCCCCTACCGGGGGCAACACCTGAGGCCCGGCAGAGCCGGTTCCTCGGTGTTCTCGAAATTGGGCTTCGCTTGCGCTTGCCCGGCTCGGGGATCAGGGGATGGAGAGTCTTTGGGTTTTGCGCAGGGCGGGCGGAGGCCCTGCCATTCCGACCGTGCGTTCGGCCACCGGCTCGGTGGCGCAGGCGGTGTTGCTCGAGATGCAGAGGGTGCCAAGCAGGCCGTCTTCCGTGAGCACCTGGCGCCTGGGGGCGCCGAAGAGGCCGTCGATCCAGCCGTTGGGGCTCAGCGGGTCGATGCGCAATTCGCCGGTGGTGCGCGCCAGGCGCAGTTCCGAGATGCGCAGGTCGAAGACGCCATCGACGTAGTCGAAGAGCAGCGTGTAGTAGTCGAGTTGGGCGTCGAGCACCTTGGGCAGGGTCTCGCGGCCGAATTCCATCAGGCGGCGGCGGCCGCGGAAGGCCTGGCCCGAGGTGCTGACGGCTTCCATCAGCTGCTTCTCGCGCTCGCGGCCGGAGACGGTGCGCGACCACGAGGCCGCCGTGAGTTCGAACAGGTTGTTCTTCACGCCTTCGAGCTTGGCTTCCTGGTTGGCGACTTCGGCCAGCGCCGACTTCAGGCGCAGTTGCCGGTCGAAGCCGTTGCCGAAGTTCCAGTTGAGTTCGAAGGCCGCGCGCGTCGGGTCCTGCGGCGACACGCCGCGCGGGTCCCTGCTCTTCACGAGCACGGCGTCGAGCGTGGGGTAGAGGCTCGCGTCCTGCTGGTCGGCCAGCGCCCTCGCCCGCTCGATGCGGCCCTGCGCCTCGGCGATCTCGGTGCTGCGCGCCTCGGCTCGGCGCAGCGCTTCTTCCTGCGTGGCGATGCGCCATTGCGCGGGCGCCGCGAGCACGGGCAGCGACTCGGCATTGGGCGAGAACTTGAAGTAGTTGCGGAACTTGGCGATCGCCTCGTCGCGCTGGGCCTCGAAGTCGGATTCGCGCGCGGCCACCAGCGCGCGGCGCGAGGCGGCCATGTTGAGGTCGTTGTCACCGCTCACGCCCAGCGCCACGCGACGGGCCTCGGCCTTCGAGAGCTCGGCCACCACCTCGGTGGCCTTGTGCGCGATCTGCTTCTTCAGGTCGAAGCGCTGCACCTGCAGGTAGGCGGTGAGCGCGTCCAGCACCACCTTCTGCGATGTGGTGATGACGGCTTCGTCGTCCGCCTGGTTGCCGGCCTCGGCGGCGCGCTGCGCTGCGCTCATGGCGCCGCCGTCGAGCAGGCTCACGCGCGCCTCGGCGGTGAGCACCGTGTAGCTCTGAGTCTTGGCGTTGGCCGCGCCGCTGTTGTAGTTGCCGGACGAGGTGCCGACCTTGAACTTCGGGTAGCGCGCCTGCTTCGCGGCATCGACGCCGTAGCTGCTGGTGTTGGCCGCGGCCTGCGCGGTCTGCACCTCGGGGTATTCCTGCGACAGCGCGATCAGGGCCTGCTTCACCTGCTGCGCGTAGCTGGCCGCGCCGAGCGACGGCTGAGAAAGCCGGCGCGCGAGAACCAGCGGAACAGCCGGCGAGGTGACGACCGCCTCTTCCTGGAACGGCTGCTGCTCCTGCGCGAAGGCGGCGGGCGACAGCACGAGTCCCGCGAGGCCCGCATACAGGCTTCCGTACAGGGCCGCGCAGACGGCGCCGGTGCCCACGCGGCGCAGATCGACCGGTTTGCGGTACTTCATGGTTCGCGGAAGGCTTCGCGGCGAAGCTTGAGCACGGGTCGCAGGATGTACCAGATGAACGGGTCGGTGCCCACACGCAAGTCCACTTCGGACTCCATGCCGGCGGTGATGCGGTTCTCGTCGCGGCCCACGTGCGACTGCGACATGCTGATGAGCAGCCGGTAGTACGGCGCGCCGTTGGAGATGGCCGGGTCGCGGTCGGCGTCGGCCGCCACCAGCTTGACCTTGCCCTCGACCGCGCCGTAGCGCAGGTAGTCGTAGGCGGTGATCTTCACGCGTGCCTGCTGGCCCACTTCGACGAAGCCGCGGTCGTTGGGATTGAGCCGCGCCTCGACCATGATCTCGTCCTCGTCGGGCACCACTTCGAGAATCGATTCGCCGGGCTTCACCACCCAGCCCGGGCTGGAGTTGCGCAGGCCCTTCACGATGCCGTCCGACGGCGCCTTCACCACGGTGCGCGAGCGCTGGGTGCGCGCGCGCGCCAGGTCCTCGGCCAGGCTCGCGAACTGGCGCTCGACGGTGGCCAGCTCGTCCGATGCACGACGGCGGAAACGTCCCTCGGCTTCGGCCATCTTGGCCTGCGCCTCGGTGATGGAGGCATTGGCCGAGACCACGCCCTGACGCGCCACCGCGAGCTCGCTGCGCACGCTCTCGGCCTGGCGCCGCTTCTCCAGCACCTCGACCTGGCCGACCAGCTTCTCGCTGAGCAGCTGCTCGGAGATCTCCAGTTCCTTCTGCATCAGCGCGAGCCGGTCGCTCAGGCCCTTGGCCTTGGCCTCCTGCTCCAGCTTCTTGCTGCGCGCCTGCTCCAGGCCCGACACGGCGCCGGCCATCACGCCGCGCTGCTCGAGCGCGCGCGCCTGGTAGGCGCCGGTCTCGCCTTCGAGCACGCCCTCGTCGATGTCTGTCGCGAAGGATGCGCGCGTGAGCGGCTGGCCGCGGCTCTCGGCCATGAGCCGCACGCGCGTGGCCTGCGTGGCGGCGTAGCGGGCGGTGAGCTCCTCGAGGTTGAGGCCGCTGCCGCCGAGGTCGATCTCGACCAGCGACTGGCCCTGCTTGACCTTCTCGCCTTCCTTCACCAGCACGTTGCTGACGATGCCGCCCTCCAGATGCTGGATGGACTTGACGCGGTCCGACGGGATCACGCGCCCCGGCGCGACCACCACGGTCTCCATCGGGAAGCCCAGGCCGACCAGTGCGAGCAGGCCGATCGCACCGCCGATGATCCACTGGCGCCGCCGTCCCTGTGGCGAGGTCTGTGCCGCGCGCTTGTCGTTCTCGTCCTGAAGAATCTGCGGCAGGTCTATTTTCAAATCGCGTCCCCGGTCACTCGTCGTTCATCGCTGCTGCGCGTCACGCCATCGAACGGGAGGCCGGCGTGGCCCCCGCCGCGCCGTCTTCCGCATCGCCCAGCGCCACCAGCGGCTTCTTCACGCCGAAAAGCTTCGGCACCATCACAGCGGCCGCGCCCTGTTCCACATTGCCCTGGCCAGTGACGTGGTAGACCACGTTGGCCGCCGAGACGATGCGCAGCGAGTGCGTGACCACCACCACGGTGCGCACCTTGGCCACCGCGAGCAGCGTGGCGAGCAGGTTGCGCTCGCTCTGGAAATCGAGGTCGTTGCTGGGCTCGTCGAGCACCAGCACAGAGGGCTTGCGCAGGAAGCTCATGGCCAGCGCCAGCTTGCGCCGCTCGCCCACCGACACGCCGGTGCCGCCTTCGCCCACCATGGTGCGATAGCCGTCGGGCAGCCGCGAGATGAAGTCGTGCGCACCCGAGAGCTTGCAGGCCGCGACGATCTGCTCGTCGCTCTGGCCCGGCGCGTTGCGGCGCATCACGTCGATGAGCGAACCGCCGAACCAGTAGACCTCCTGCGAGAGGTAGCTGATCCAGCGCGAGAGTTCTTCGCGGCCGAACTGCGAGAGGTCGTACTCGCCGATGCTCACGATGCCGCGCGTGGGCGTGTACAGGCCCGACAGCAGCTTCACCAGCGTGGACTTGCCCGCGCCGTTGCGCCCCACGATCACGTGCAGGCCGCCCGGGCCGATGTCGAGGTCGACGTTTTCCAGCACCGGCTGCTGCGAGTTCTCGGTGAAGCTGAAGCTCACGTCCTTCAGCGTGATGCGGCCCAGCGGCTGGGGCAGTGTCATGCCAGTGGGCGGCTTCTCCACCGGCTCGCGCAGCACGGTCTCCAGGCGCTTGGCTGCTTCCTTCGCGGTGGCCAGCGAGCGCCAGTTCGACACCAGCCCCGCCACCGGCTGCAGCGCCTTGAGCGCCAGCATGTTCGAGGCGACGAGGCCGCCCACCGTCATCCACTGCTCCATCACCGAGACCGCGCCCACGGTCACGACGACGACGGAGAACACGGTCAGCAGCACTGTGGTGCCGTCGCGCGCGCTCTCGATCTGGCCGTTCTTGCTGAAGCTCTCGGCGAGCCAGGCGTTGTAGGTCTGGCGCCACATCTCGACGGTGGGACCGTCGTTGGCCTGGGCCTTGAGCGTCTCGCGCGCGTTGCAGATCTCGGCGGTCACGCGCTCCAGGCCACGCCCGCGCTGCACTTCCTCGACGCGGCCGGAGCGCACCTCGTCGGCCCACCACCACGCGAGGAAGGACATGATCGCGAGGAACAGCAACACCACCGGCAGCACCGGTAGCGCGACGATGCCGATGACCACCAGCGCGAAGACGGCCATGGGCAGGTCGAAGATGGATTGGGCCAGCCCGCCGGTGATGGTGCCGCGCACCGAAGCCACGTCGCGGAAGTACAGGTGCCACACCGACGCGGGCCGCGCCTCGAGCGCGCGCAGCGGCCGGCCCAGCATCGAATCGAGCAATGCGCCCGAGACACCGTGATCGACGATGGCGCCCGCATTGCGCAGCAGACGCGAGCGGCGCGTGCGCAGCCAGAACTCGATGCACAGGAAAAACAGGATGCCGCTGACCAGCGCCGCGAGCGTCGACGTGCCGCTGCGCGAGAGCACGCGGTCATACACCTGCAGCAGGAAGATCGAGGGCAGCAGCCCGAACAGGCTGATGGGCAGCGAGCGCCATGCGGCGCTCTTCACGAGCGGGTAGGCGGCGCGGAACGCGGCGTTCAGCGCGCCCGCGTAGGGACTGGCACCGGGCTCGTCCGGAGTCTCGGCAACCAGTTGGCTTGGCAGGAGGAACTTGATCATGGAGAAGAGCCGGTTCGTCGTGCAATGACGCCTGCGTCATTATCAACTGTTACCCGGCTGTTACAAGGCAAAAATTGATGCGCGGTGCGCTTCAAACACACATCAGCAAGACAGCTTCTGCCCTCTCGTCACATCGGCCCTGATCCCATGAACCGGCTCCGGTTGCGCGGCGCTTCCCGTAACCGCGCAACCGGCCGGCCTCCCTGCCCTGGCCTCCCCTGTCTGTCCGGGCAAACCCTGTGCGAACACCAGCGCGATGTTGGCGCACAGCAGCATGCACAGCACCCATGCGCACAGCAGTTGCAGCCAGCCCAGCCACCAGCGCCGCGAGGGCTCGCGCCGCAGCCGCGGCTCATGATCGAAGAAGGGCGAATGCAGGAGTGCGTTCCATCTCATGGCAGTGCTTTCAAAACGCGGGCCAGCCTCGACAGGCCGATGCCCGCGGAACTCTTCGCCAACACCCAGTCGCCGGGCTGCAGCAGCCCGCCCAGCGCGGTCGACAGGTCGGACACGTCGACGAACCAGTGCGAGCGGACCTTGGTGCGGATGCGCGCATGCAGCGCGCGCATCAGCGGTCCGCACAGCAGCACGCGGTCGGGCTGCGATGCGAGCAGCTCGGCCTCGAGGTCGAGGTGGTGGCGTTGCGCGGCGGGGCCGAGCTCCTGCATGTCGCCGAGGATCGCCACGCGCCGCGCCGGTTCGCAGGGAGCCTGCGAGAGCAGCTCCAGCGCCGCGCGCATCGAGCTCGGGTTGGCGTCGTAGGTCTCGTCGATCAGCTTGAAGCTGCCGCCGCCGATGTGAATGGTGTGCAGCGCGCCGCGTCCGCCCGGCGGCTCGAAGTGCGCGAAGGGCTCGACCGCGGCGGCCAGCGGCAGGCGCATCGCCTGCAGTGCAGCGAGCGCCGCGATGGCGCTCGCGCCCATGTGGCGTCCCGGCGCGTTCAGCCGCAGCTGGAAAGGCTCGCCCGCCACCAGCGCCTGCACCTCGCCGTGGTCGAAGCCGAGCAGGCGCACGTCGGCGTCCCTGTGCTCGCCGCAGGTCACGATCTGCAGCTGCTGTGCCATCGCCGCCTCGGCGAAGGTCGCGAACTCGGCCATGTCGCGGTTGAGCACCACGCTGTCGCCCGGCACCATGGCCTGGAAGATCCGGCTGTCGAGCCGCGCGGCCGCTTCCGAGGGCCCGCGGTGCTTCTGCGACGCGGTCGAGAGCCCCGTCACCACCATGAGCGACGGGCGCACCAGTTGCGCGGAAGCCGGCATGTGCGAGGTGCCCATCTCCAGCACCCAGTAGGCCGCATGGCGCGGCATGCAGGTCATGTTCCAGGCGATGCCCGACGGCAGGCTGATGTTGCCCTCGGGCTGGCCGACCTCGCCCCACACGGTCAGCGCGCCGGCCAGCATGGCGGCCACGGTGCCGCTGCCAGCGCCGCTGCCGAGCACGCCGCACACGCGGCCCGCGAATTCGGCGCGCGCATGGTCGCCCAGCTCCAGCACGGCCTGCAGCACGTTCGACACCTTGAGCACGGGCACGCGCTTGTCGAGATGCGGCTTGGGGTCGGAGCACAGCACGGCCGCGGCCGGCTGCAGCACGCCCTTGAGCGTGACCGCCGCCAGCGGCGTCTTCGAGGGTCGCGTCTGGTGGTCGAACACCACGCGCCCCTTGCGCATGAAGGAGCGCTGCGCAACGCCGGCGGCGCGCCATCCGTCCTCGGGCTTCACGACCCATTCGCCGCCGGTGACGCGCGCCATCTCGCTCGCGGTCCACACGGCGCCGTCGTCGCGGCCTCCGCCGGAGCCCGTGCCCGCGGCGCCCGGCGAGGCCCGCCGCTCCACCAGGTAGCGGTGGTAGGCGGCGAAGCCCGAGAGGTACTGCTCGACGTCGTCGATGCGCACGCGGAACGAGTGGTGGCGGATGAAGAACGAGCCCACCACCGTCGCCGGCCGGCGGAAGTACATCGCCATCTCTGGCCAGAAGAAGCCGTTGAGCAGGTAGTGCGCGCGGTAGTCGAGCGCGCGGTAGAACTTCTCGGTGTCGAGCTCGTCCAGAAGGTGCCGCATCGCGGGCATGCCTTCGAGCCGCTGGAGCATCTGCTGCGCGGCCAGCATGAGTTCGAGCAGCGTCGGGAAGGTGGTCTTCCGGTCGAGCACGAAATCGAGATACCCCGCCACGTTCTGCAGGCCGAAGCGGAAGTACTTCTCCTGCGGGCTCCAGTGCGTGAGCTCGTGCACGCAGCAGCTGAGCCAGTGGTCGTGCGCCTGCCAGTGCTGGCTGGCGATGAAATGGTCGAAGGCCTTCTCCACCACGGCAAGCCATTGCGGCTCGCGCGTGAGGCTGTACAGGCGCATGAGTCCGTAGGCCGCCTCGCCGTCGTAGTAGATGATGCGCGAGGCCTGCTTGACCGTGAGGTCGGCCGCGTGCAGCACGTGGTTGAAGCGTCCGGTGGCCGGGTCCTGCAGCGAGACGATGCCCAGCGCGAGCCGCTCCAGCAGCGGCAGCCAGCGGCGCGTTTCCATCAGCTCGCAGTACTTCACCAGCGCGAGCACGCAGGCCGCGTTGCCGCCGAGCTTGATCTCGCCGCCGGTATCGACCAGGAAGGCCACGGCGCGGCCGTCGAGCAGCGTGTAGTCGCGGATCAGCGATCCGGTGAGATGGTCCAGCGCCCGGTCGATGGCCGCGCGCAGCGTCTCGTCGCGCGTGAGCTCCCACGACTCGAGCATGGCGTAGACCGCGCTCGCGTGGCGCATCGCGTCGTAGGTCGGGATGCGGCGGTCGAAGCACGGGAAGTAGCCGTACACGAAGAGGCCGTCGCCCTGCACCTGGCGCGCCAGGTACGACGAGCCGCTGCGCACGAGGTCGAGCACCGATTGCGGATTGAGCGCCGGCAGCTGCCGGCGGCCCGCGTCGAGCCCCGTGCCCACCAGCTTGTGCACCACGCCGTCGGGCTGGCAGAACACGCCCACGGTCGCGAGCAGGTAGACCGGGTGGTCCGCCGACATGTCCAGCGGCGGCGAGCGCTCGAAGCGCGCCTGGCTGTAGACCTCGAAGTTGCGCGCGTTCACCACCGAGTGCGGAATGGTCGAGTCGCCGCACAGCATCGCGTTGGCGTTGAGCTCCTGCTCGGTGAAGGCCATCGAGAAGTCCTTGTCGAAGGCCAGCCCGAGGCGAAAGTAGTTGCGCTTGACGGCGGTGAGCTGGGTCTTGAACTGGGCCCAGTCCATCGGGCTCGCGCCCTCGACCCAGTCGATGCGCAGCCACGGCGACACGATGCCGCGCTCGCGCACCCAGCTCTCCATGTGCCCGGCGCCCTCGCGCCAGGCGGTCTCGAAATCGGCGGCCCGCGCGTGCACGACATGTGCACGTTGCGAGCCGTCGCTCACGGAGAAGAACAGCGTGAAGGCCGGATACGGGGCCGGCAGCGCCGCGCACACCGACACAAGGCGTTCGTGGCAGGCGTGGAGCTGGTCTGTGAAGGACATCATTCGGCCCCGTTCGGATGCGGGAAACCGGCCACGCCCGTCATCTGCTTTCGCTCTGGTGACGTGTGCGCGGACCGGGAACTGCCACGACCGAAGTCATCGCGGTGATCCGGCCTCAGCGATAGCTGAATTCGGCTCTGCGATTGAGCTGATAGCCCTCCTCCGTGGTTTCGTTCGATGCGGGCTTTTCCAGGCCCCAGCTGATGGCCTCGATGCGTTCGGCGGGCACGCCGAGCTGCGTGAGCGCGCGCGCCACCGAGTCGGCACGGCGCTGGCCCAGCGCCAGGTTGTATTCGCGGCCGCCGCGCTGGTCGGTGTGGCCCTCGATCACGACCCGGCTCTGCGGCCGGTTGCGCAGGAAGCTCGCGTGAGCCTCCACGATGTTCCGGTCGCCGGGCCTGATGTTGTATTTGTCGAAGTCGAAGTAGACGATCTTCGGCACGCCGACCGGTCCGTTCTGCACCGGCGGCGGCGGTGCCGGCTCCACCTTCGGCACCGCGGTAGCGGCCTTGTTCGAGTAGTAGTAGGTCGCATCGTCACGACCGCTCTTGGGGGCCGCGCAGCCCACGAGTGCTGCGCCGAGCGCGACGATGGCCAGTGTCTGGAAGTTCTTTTTCATGTTGGTCCTTTCGCGGGACAGGCCGGTGGCGGCCTGTCCCTGGTGCTGCAGCAAGCTCCCTCGCCCCTCTTCCTTCTGTTGTCTGTTTCCGGACGATCAGCCCAGCAGGCCGTGCAGGACGTTCGTCACGGGCGACACGGCGTGCTCGACCAGGCTGGTGATCGGGGTCACAACCTCGGTCACCAGCGGGGTCACGGCATGTTCGACGCCGCTCACCGTGCTGTTGACGGCATCCGCCACCGGAGCGACCGTCGTCGTGGCACCTGCCAGGATGTCGGTCACCGGAGCGGTCGCGTCGTGCACTGCGCTGGTGGCGCTCGACACGACCGGAGCCGCGGTGTCGGTCACGCTGCCGGCGACGTCGGTCACCGGCTGCAGGATGTTGGCCACCGCGCCGTCGCTGCCGGTCAGGCCGCCGAGCAGGCTGCCCACCAGGCCGTCTTGACCCAGGAGGCTGCCGACGAGGCCGTCACTGCCGAGTACGCCGTCGAGCAGACCGCCAGCGTCGCCGCCGGTCACGGTGCCGAGCAGGCCGCCGACCAGACCGTCGCTGCCGAGCACGCCGTCGAGCAGACCACCAGCGTCGCCACCAGTCACGGTGCCGAGCAGGCCACCGACCAGACCGTCGCTGCCGAGCACGCCGTCGAGCAGACCACCAGCGTCGCCGCCGGTCACGGTGCCGAGCAGGCCACCGACCAGACCGTCGCTGCCGAGGACGCCGTCGAGCAGGCCGCCAGCGTCGCCACCAGTCACGGTGCCGAGCAGGCCACCGACCAGGCCGTCGCTACCGAGCACACCGTCGAGCAGGCCGCCAGCATCGCCACCAGTCACGGTGCCGAGCAAACCGCCGACCAGGCCGTCGCTACCGAGCACGCCGTCGAGCAGGCCACCAGCATCGCCACCGGTCACGGTGCCGAGCAGGCCGCCGACCAGGCCGTCGCTGCCGAGTACGCCGTCCAGCAGGCCGCCAGCGTCGCCGCCGGTCACGCTGCCGAGCAGGCCACCGACGAGGCCGTCGCTGCCGAGCACGCCATCCAGCAGGCCGCCAGCGTCGCCACCGGTCACGCTGCCGAGCAGGCCACCGACCAGACCGTCGCTGCCGAGCACGCCGTCGAGCAGGCCGCCAGCGTCGCCGCCGGTCACGCTGCCGAGGAGGCCGCCGACCAGACCGTCTTCACCCAGCACTCCGCCGAGGAGACCACCGTCGCCGCCAAGCACACCGCCCAGCAGACCGTCGTCGCCCAGCACGCCACCGAGGAGGCCGCCGTCGCCACCGAGCACGCCGCCCAACAGGCCGTCGTCGCCCAGCACGCCACCGAGGAGGCCGCCGTCGCCACCGAGCACTCCGCCCAGCAGGCCGTCGTCGCCCAGCACGCCACCGAGCAGACCACCGTCACCGCCAAGCACGCCACCCAGCAGACCGTCGTCGCCCAGCACGCCGCCGAGGAGGCCGCCGTCGCCACCGAGCACTCCGCCCAGCAGGCCGTCATCACCCAGCACGCCGCCGAGCAGACCGCCGTCACCGCCGAGCACGCCACCCAGCACGCCGTCGTCACCCAGCACGCCACCGAGCAGACCACCGTCACCGCCGAGCACGCCGCCCAGCAAGCCGTCGTCACCCAGCACGCCGCCGAGCAGACCGCCGTCACCGCCCAGCAGGCCGTCGTCACCGCCCAGCAGGCCGTCGTCACCCAGGACACCGCCAAGGAGGCCGTCGCCGGACAGGACGTTGGCCACGCCGTCGGTCAGGTAGTCGACTTGCGCCGTGACGCCGTTAAGCAGCGCCGCCGTCGTGTTCGTGCCGAGCAGCTGGTCGGTCAGCGGGCTCAGCAGGCCCGCGGCACCGCTTGCCACCTGGCCGACGAGGCCGTCGACCGGGTCGAGCACGTTGGGGTCGTTTTCCGAGAAGCTGGTGCCGAGCACCGGGCCCAGCAGGCCGCCGACCGTGTCGGTCAGGCCGTCGGCGACGCCGACCACCGGTCCGAGCACATTGGTCAGGCCGAGCCCGCCGAGCACGCCTTGATTCAGGCCGTCGACCAGGTTGCCGAACACGCCGTCGGCCGGGTCGAGCAGCGCCGCGCCGGTGCCAGGGGTGCCGCCACCGCCGACGCCGTCCAGCAGACCGCCGAGCAGGCCGCCGACGATGCCGTCCTCACCCAGCAGGCCACCGACCGGGCCTTCTTCGCCCAGCAGGCCGCCGACCAGGCCGTCCGGCCCGAGCAGGCCGCCAGCGACGCCGTCGTCGCCGAGCACGCCGCCCAGCAGGCCGTCGTCACCCAGCAGGCCGCCGACAAGACCGTCGTCGCCGAGCAGGCCACCCACGAGGCCGTCGCCGCCCAGCAGGCCGCCGGCCAGACCGTCATCGCCCACCACGCCACCCAGCAGGCCGTCGCCACCGAGCAGGCCACCGACGAGACCGTCGCCGCCCAGCACGCCGCCGAGCAGGCCGTCATCGCCGAGCACACCGCCCAGCAGGCCGTCGCCGCCCAGGACACCGCCGAGCAAGCCATCGTTGCCGAGCAGACCGCCAACGAGGCCGTCGTCACCCAGCAGGCCGCCGACCAGGCCGTCGTCGCCGAGCAGGCCACCCACCGCGCCGCCAAGCAGGCCGCCTTCGCCGCCGAGCAGGCCGCCCAGCGGGCTGTCGGCGATGATGCCGGAGATGGCGCCGTCCTGGCCGAGCAGGCTGTCGACCAGGCCGCCGTGGCCCAGCAGCTCGCCGGTGAGGCCGCCGCTGCCGAGCAGGTTGGAAAGGGTGCCTTCGCCGCCCAGCAGGCCGCCGACCAGGCCGTCGTCGCCGAGCAGGCCACCCACCGCGCTGCCGTCGCCGAGCAGGCCGCCCAGCAGGCCGTCGTCACCCAGCAGGCCGCCGGTCAGGCTGCCCACCGCGCCGTCGCCCAGCAGGCCGCCGACGAGGCCGTCGTCGCCGAGCACGTTGCCCAGCAGGCCACCCACCGCGCTGTCTTCGCCGAGCAGGCCGCCGACGATGCCGTCGTCACCGAGCAGGCCACCCACGAGGCCGTCTTCGGCCAGCAGGCCGGACACCAGGCTGCCTTCGCCGAGCACGTTGTCGAGCACGCCGCCCAGCAGGCCGTCGTTGCCCACCAGCTGGTCGGTGAGCCCACTCAGGCCGAGTGCGTCGGTCAGGCCGCTGATGATGCCGTGGTCACCGACCAGGTTGGTCAGGCCGTTGTCCAGCGCGTCGGTCAGGTAGTCGACCTGGCCCAGCACCGTGCCGAGGATGGCGGTGGTGGCACCGGCACCCAGCAGGTTGTCGAGCGTGGGGCTCAGGCTGTCGCCCAGCAGGTCGGTCACGCTGCCGACGGTGTTGTCGATCGGGTCGAACTGGTTGGGGTCGTTCGGCGTGAACTCGCTGCCGAGCAGCGGAGCCAGCACGTCGTCGAGCGTGTCGGTCAGGCCGTCGACCGCGTTGGTGACCGGCGTGAGCGAATCGCCGAGGCCGAGCGCGCCGCCGAGGCTGTCCACGGCGTGGTTGACGAGGCTGTCGCCGGGGTTGAGGAGGGCGTCGCCGTCTGCGTCTGCGTCGGCGTCGGCGTCAGCGTCTGCGTCGGCGTCTGCGTCGGCGTCGGCGTCGGCGTCGGCGTCGGCGTCAGCGTCGGCGTCAGCGTCAGCGTCAGCGTCAGCATCAGCATCAGCATCAGCATCAGCATCAGCATCAGCATCAGCATCAGCATCGGCATCGGCATCGGCATCGGCATCGGCATCAGCGTCGGCATCAGCGTCAGCGTCAGCGTCAGCGTCAGCGTCAGCGTCAGCGTCAGCATCCGCATCCGCATCACCGTCCGCATCCGCGTCGGCGTCGGCATCCGCATCCGAGTCGGCATCCGCGTCGGAATCGCCAGGGTTGGTCGGGTTGCCCGAACCGACGAGCAGCGGGAACGCGCTGTCGCTGCCGCCGCCACCGCCGCTGAGCGCGGCGCCCAAGGCTGCGGCGCCCAGTGCGCCCAGTGCGAATTCACCCAGCCCGATGCCGCTGCCGGCAGCGAGCTTCTTGGTGACGGCCAGGGCAGCGGCATCCGCATCGCTGTCGGGCGGGGTCACCTGCAGGTCGCCCGACGCGACATCCACATTCACTTGTTCGAGGCCGCCGGGCAGCTTGGTCGAGCCGATGGTGGCGTCGGTGCCGCCGGTGAACACACCTGCGAGCGGGGCCTTGTTGGTGGCCGATCCGGGGAAGAGAACATTGGCGTGGCCGTCCTGCGGAACGATCACGCGGTCGCCGGCCATCAGTGTCTGATTGCCATCGACGGGAATGCGGACACCGTCGCGCATCACCGCAACGCCTGGCGTGGCATTCGATAATGTGCCGATGCCGGGGGGGGCCGCGGTTGCGGCGGGTGCCGCCGAACTCACCACGCCGGGAGTGCCGAGCGGTGTGACGGTAGCCTGGGCGATGACCACAGGAGCAGCGCCAGCGGCGGCAAGTCCCTCGGTCGTATTGGTCGATGCTTGTTGAGCGGTCATGGCAGCCTTCTGTGACAAAAGATGCCTACTCAGGGGCAACTAGCGTGCCGCTTTTTCCGCGCCCCATGCCAAAGCGGCCCGGAGCATCGCAACCTGTTGATTCGTATGGAAAATTTTCTTTTTGGCGGGCTGCCGGCGGGGTGTGGAAACAGCTCGTAAGCAGGTCATTTGGCGAATCGTTACGTAACGAAGTAACGCCGCGTACCCGGAACGTCCGACACATCCGAGGGCTCGTGGACACACCTTCAAATGCGCCTGCAAGGGCGCCCGCGAGCACCGCGCCCACTCTTCTTTCCTTCACCTCTATATAGATATGTTCAACCCCTCCCAGGAAGACGTGCGCCGCTTCTTCTGCGACGTCTACGCCAAGCACCGGCAGGGCCTGCCGATGGAAGCGCTCGAGACCATCGCCGCCGGCTGGATCGACCAGCACCCCGAGTACCACGAGGACCTGGCCGACGCCGACGCAGCGGTGGCGCGGGTCTACGACGGATCGAACGGGCGCGAGAACCCGTTCCTTCATCTGTCGATGCATCTGTCGATCAGCGAGCAGTGCTCCATCGACCAGCCGCGCGGCATCCGCCAGGCGGTCGAGTTGCTGGCGGCGCGGCGCGGTTCGCTGCTCCATGCGCATCACGAGGCGATGGAGTGCCTGGGCCAGATGATGTGGGAGAGCCAGCGCGCGGGTCGGCCGCCGGACGGCGAAGGCTACGTGGCCTGCGTGCAGCGCCGAGCCACGAAAGACTGAGTACTAGCCGCCGGCCTTCGGCTTTTTCCTGGCCCTTGCCGGAACGGCGCTCTGTTCCTTCGCCGCCTCGCGCAGCAGTGCGGCCATGGCGGCGCGCAGGGCCGAGGGCTCGGCGTCGCTGCGCTGCAGCAGGCCGACCGGCTCCTCGGTGCCGCCAGTCTCGATGCGCAGCCGCACGAGGCGCCCGTCGGCCAGCTCGCTTCGCGCGGCGCCCAGCGGCGTGATCCACACCGCGTCGGACACCGCCACCAACGCGCGCGCCACCGCCACGTCGAGCGTCTGCAGCGCATTGGCCGGCAGCACGAGACCGCGCGCCGATAAAAAGCTCTCGGTGTTGTGGCGCGGGATCGTGCCCTCGCCGTACACCACCAGCGGATAGGCCAGCACCGCCTGCACAGACACCGCCTTGTGCGCCAGCGGATGGCCCGCGCGCACGGCGAACACCAGCGCCTCGGTGTGCAGCAGCTCGAAGCTCAGGCCGCCCATCAGGCGCGGATCGCTCATGCGGCCGACCACCAGGTCGAGCTCGCCGGCGCGCAGCTCGTCGAGCAGCGCGGCGTTGGCCGCGCTCTTCACCACGATCTGCACCGAGGGCCGGCTGTCGCGCAGCCGCGCCAGCGCCAGCGGCAGCAGGGCCGGGGCCACGCTGGGCAGCGCGCCGATGCGCAGGCGCTCGATACGCGCGCCCGTCTCCGGCGCCACGGCCTGCGCGCTGGCGTCGAGCGCCTCGAGCACGCGCAGCGCGTGCGCGAGCAGCTGCTCGCCGGCGGCCGTGAGTCCCTGCACGCCGCGCCGGCCGGCCTTGCTGCGCTCGACCAGCCGCGTGCCGGCGATCGCCTCCAGCTCCGAGAGCGTCTTCGACACCGCCGGCTGGCTCAGCGCCAGCCGCTCGGCGGCGCGCGCGAGATGGCGCTCCTGCGCCACCGTGACGAGGCAGCGCAGGTGCCGCAGCTGCACGTTGCGCACGAAGTCCTGGCGAAGATCGGTGAGCGGGTCTTTCAAGGGTGGGCTTTCAATTCCTTATGGTTATTGAAAACGTAGCAATCTTCAATTTACATCATCGGATGCCGCTTCTAAAGTGGCGGCTTCCGGATTCGTCCCACGACAGGAGACAACGTTCATGTTGACCAAAACCCAGGGCCCCAAGGGCCCCTCGCCCATCCTCACGCCGCGCGACTGGGATGCCCACCCCAGCTACGTCTACCCCGGCTACAAGTCCACCGTGAAGCGCGGCCCGCAGAAGCCGCTCATTCCGCTGAAGGCCTCGCTCGGCGAGCTGCAGCAGCCGGTGTACGGCCACGACAGCATCGGCGAGTTCGACAACGACCTCACGCGCAACGCTCGCCGCAACGGCGAGCCGCTGGGCGAGCGCATGATCCTCACCGGCCGCGTGCTCGACGAGCGCCGCCGCCCGGTGGCCAACACGCTGGTCGAGCTGTGGCAGGCCAACGCCGCCGGCCGCTACGTGCACAAGGTCGACCAGCACGACGCGCCGCTGGACCCCAACTTCCTCGGTGCGGGCCGCTGCCTCACCGACAGCGAAGGCCGCTACCGCTTCCTCACCATCAAGCCCGGCGCGTACCCGTGGGGCAACCACCCGAACGCCTGGCGCCCGCAACACATCCACCTGTCGCTGTTCGGCCAGAGCTTCGCGAGCCGCCTGGTCACGCAGATGTACTTCCCCGGCGACCCGCTGATGCAGTACGACCCGATGATCACCGGCACGCCCGAGCGCTACCGCAACCGCCTGATCGCCGACTTCAGCCTCGACATCACCGAGGAAGGCTACGCGCTGGGCTACCAGTTCGACATCGTGCTGCGCGGCGCCGACGAAACGCCCTTCGAAAACCGATGAGCCAGGAGACACACATCATGCTGATGACCGCACAGGAAGCCGACTTCGGCCAGACCCCCTCGCAGACCGTGGGCCCCTACTTCGCCTACGGTCTCACCGCCACGCAGTACGGCTACGACTTCGACCAGCCCTTCGACGCCGTGCTCGCGCTCGACGACGCCAAGGGCCAGCGCATCCGCCTCGAAGGCCGCGTGATCGACGGCGACGGCAACCCGATCAACGATGCGCTGGTCGAGATCAGCCAGCCCGACGGCGAAGGCCGCTATCCGCAGACGCCCGAGGAAGCGCGCGCCATGGGCTTTCGCGCCTTCGGCCGCGTGGGCACCGGCACGCACGAAGGCAACCGCTTCGTGTTCCACACCGTCAAGCCCGGCGCCGAATCGCCCGGCGAGGCACCGCACATCAACGTCATCGTGCTGATGCGCGGCCTGCTGCTGCATGCGTTCACGCGCGTGTACTTCAGCGACGAGGCAGAAGCCAACGGGAAGGACGCGGTGCTGCAGAGCGTGCCTGCCGACCGCCGCCATACGCTGATCGCCGAGCGCGTGGAGCAAGGCGGCGCAGTCACCTATCGCTTCGACATCCGCATGCAAGGCGCGGACGAGACGGCGTTCTTCGACGTCTGAGCCACCGATCTCTCAGGGAAATCCCCGACACAAAAAAGCCCGCAGCAGCGGGCTTTTTTGTTTGTGCGCAACGAAGCGCCTGCACTGAACGCTTATTCGGCGCCGTGATGGATGCGCGACTCGGGCACCGTCTTCAGTTCGCCCGGCAGCGAGCTGATGTAGCTGGCCAACGTCTTGAGCTCGGCGTTGGTGAACTTCTTCTCCTCGACCTGCTGGCCCATCACCGCGTTCGAGCGGCCCAGGTGCGAGTTGTTCTTCACGCGGTACGACTTGAGCGCGACGAACAGGTAGTCCGCATGCTGGCCGGCCAGCTTGGGCACGGTGCCGTCGTTCGGCGTGTTGAAGTTGGCGCCGTGGCACTTGGTGCAGCTGTTGTCGGCGTTGCGGGTGATGAGCGCTTCTACGTTGGCGGGCGTGGCCTTGGCCAGCGTGGCCGGCGGCGCGCTGCCGTCCTTCAGGCCGAGCTGGCTGTAGTAGGCGGAGATGTCGGCGATGTCCTGGTCGGTGAGCGTGTCCGCGATGGCGCGCATGGTGGGATGCTTGCGGTCGCCGCCCTTGTACGCGGTGAGCGCCGCCGTGATGTAGGTGGCGCTCTGGCCAGCGATCATCGGCACCTTGTGAATCTCCGGGAAGCTGGCCTGGTAGCCGATGATGCCGTGGCAGCCCACGCACATCTGTACCTTCTTTGCTCCGTCCTGGGCCTTGCCAGTGACTTGTTGGGCTTCAGCCGAGACCGTCACGGAAGCGACAGCAAGGGCAAACATCGTGGTCAACAACTTGTTCATTTTGCGCGCACAATCTCGTGGAGAGTACAGTTTTTCGGATCAACATTCGATTATATGCAGGGGTCCCCTGGAACCCTGTGCAGGCCAACCCTGAGGCTGCACGACGCACATCGGGTGTGTTCTTTTCTCCACCCCCGTCCTCGTTCCTTCCGTTCCATCCATCGCACTCATGAAATTCCAGGGCTCAGACAACTACGTCGCCACTCAGGACCTGATGCTCGCGGTCAACGCTGCCATCACGCTCAAGCGCCCGCTGCTCGTCAAGGGCGAACCCGGCACGGGCAAGACAATGCTGGCCGAGGAAGTGGCCCAGTCGCTCGGCCTGCCGCTGCTGCAGTGGCACATCAAGTCGACCACCAAGGCGCAGCAGGGTCTCTATGAATACGACGCCGTGAGCCGCCTGCGCGACTCGCAGCTGAAGGACGTCGACGGCGGCGAGCGCGTGAGCGACATCAACAACTACATCGTCAAGGGCGTGCTCTGGCAGGCCTTCACGGCCGACCAGCCGGTGGCGCTGCTGATCGACGAGATCGACAAGGCCGACATCGAATTCCCGAACGACCTGCTGCGCGAAATCGACCGCATGGAGTTCTACTGCTACGAGACGCGCGAGCTCATCCGCGCCAAGCACCGGCCGGTGGTGTTCATCACCTCGAACAACGAGAAGGAGCTGCCCGACGCTTTCCTGCGCCGCTGCTTCTTCCACTACATCAAGTTCCCCGACGCGGAGACGATGAAGCACATCGTCGGCGTGCACTTCCCCGGCCTCAAGCAGGAGCTGCTCGCGGCCGCGATGAAGACTTTCTACGACGTGCGCAATCTGCCCGGCCTGAAGAAGAAGCCCTCCACCTCGGAGCTGCTCGACTGGCTCAAGCTGCTGGTGGCCGAGGACATCCCTCTCGAGGCCCTGCAGAGCAAGGACGACAAGGTCGCCGTGCCGCCGCTGGTGGGCGCGCTGCTCAAGAACGAACAGGACGTGACGCTCTTCGAGAAGCTCGTCTTCATGCAGCGCAACAACCGCTGAGCCATGAGCAGCCAGAAACACTCCACCAGGCAGCTCATGAAGCTGGGCATCGCCCAGGCCGTGATGTTCATGGTGGGCGCGCTGCTGGGCCGCGGGCTCGGGCTGCTGCTGGGCCTCGACGCCTTCGGCAGCGGCGAATACAACAAGCGCGAGCTCATCGGCATCGCGCTCATCGGCCTGGGCGGCGGCGCCGGTGCGCAGGCCGCACGCTTCTGGTACGTGGGCAAGTACGGCGACCCGCGCGGCTGAGGAAGCCCGCGAAGAGCCTGGAGGAAAGAATGGCATTCGTCGAACCCGTCACGCTGAAGGCCCGCGGCATCGCGCTGGTGCCGCTCGCGCCGGCCCATGAAGAAGGCCTGCGCGCCGCGGCTGCCGACGGCGAGCTGTGGAAGCTGCGCGTCACCTCCGTGCCCGAGCCGGAGAACACGCGCGCCTACATCGAGACCGCACTCAAGACCGCGGACCGCTTCGCCTTCGCCGTGACCGACGAGGCCACCGGCACCGTGCTCGGCAGTACCAGCTTCCACGACATCCTGCCCGCCGTGAAGCGCGTGGAGATCGGCTACACGTGGTACGCCGCGCGCTGCCAGCGCACCCACGTCAACACCACCTGCAAGCTGCTGATGCTCACGCATGCCTTCGACGCGCTGGGCTGCAACGTGGTGGGCTGGCGCACCGACAACTTCAACTTCGCCTCGCAGCGCGCCATCGAGCGGCTGGGCGCGAAGAAGGACGGCGTGATCCGCGGCAACGTGATGCGCCGCGACGGCACCATCCGCGACACCGTGATGTACAGCCTGCGCGCGGGCGAATGGCCCGAGGTGAAGGCGCAGCTGCTGTACCTGCTCGACAAGCCGCGCGGCTAAAAGCGCCGGCGAGCGACGACAACACACAACGAAGGAGCGCCACCATGCTCATCGACTTCTTCTACACCCTGCGCTCGGCCAAGCTGCCGGTGTCGGTCAAGGAATACCTCACGCTGCTGGAGGCCCTGCAGGCCGACGTGGTGGGCCCCAACTCCGACGGTGCCCACAGCCTGGACGACTTCTACTACCTCTCGCGCACCGCACTGGTGAAGGACGAGAAGCACTACGACAAGTTCGACCGCGCCTTCGCCGCCTACTTCAAGGGCGTGGAGATGCTGACCGACTTCACCAAGGAAGTGCCGCTCGACTGGCTCAAGAAGACGCTGGAGCGCGAGTTCACGGCCGAGGAAAAGGCCAAGATCGAGAAAATGGGCTGGGACGAGCTCATGGAAACGCTCAAGAAACGCTTCGAGGAGCAGAAGGAACGCCACGAGGGCGGCAGCAAGTGGATCGGCACCGGCGGCACCTCGCCATTCGGCAACGGCGGCTACAACCCGCAGGGCGTGCGCATCGGCGGCGCGGGCAAGAACAAGAGCGCCGTGAAGGTGTGGGACCAGCGCGCCTACAAGGACTACGACGACACGCAGGAGCTCGGCACGCGCAACATCAAGGTCGCGCTGCGCCGGCTGCGCAAGTTCGCGCGCGAAGGCCACGACGAAGAGCTGGACCTCGACGACACCATCCACTCGACCGCCGCCAACGCCGGCTTCCTCGACATCAAGATGCGGCCCGAGCGCCACAACAACGTCAAGGTGCTGCTGCTGATGGACGTGGGCGGCACGATGGACGAGCACATCCAGCGCGTGGAAGAGCTGTTCTCGGCCGTGAAGACCGAGTTCAAGCACCTGGAGTTCTTCTACTTCCACAACTGCGTGTACGACTTCATGTGGAAGAACAACAAGCGCCGCTTCTCCGAGAAGTTCGCCACCTGGGACATCCTGCGCAAGTACAACAAGGACTACAAGCTCATCTTCGTCGGCGACGCGACCATGAGCCCCTACGAGATCCTGCAGCCCGGCGGCAGCGTCGAATACAACAACGAGGAAGCCGGCGCCGAGTGGATCCAGCGCCTTACGCACACCTTCCCGAAGTTCGCGTGGATCAACCCCGAGCCGCAGGGCGTGTGGCAGTACCGCCAGAGCATCGCGGTGATGCAGCAGCTGATGTCGAACCGCATGTACCCCCTCACGCTGCGGGGCCTCGAGGAAGCGATGCGCATGCTGTCCAAGTAGGACGATGCCGGCGATCCGGCCGGGCCTTCAGGAACCGGCCGGGCTTGCTGTCAGAATCCGCCCATGGTCAGGGCGGTTCCTGTTTCTTCGCCGGCATGGTGGCCGGCTTTCCTTTTGTTCGGCGTCCTGCTCTTGCAAGGCTGCAGTCTGCTGCCGAAAAAGGAATCCGCCGAAGAAAACAAACCCGTGACCGGCCTCGTTCGCAGCGGCACGGCCGGTGCCGGCACCACCGCGTCCGACAAGGATGAAGAAGGCGACGGCAAGAACGCTGGCAACAAGCGCGACGCCTTCACCGTCGACGTGCGCGGCCCCGAGATCGTGCGCGACTACCTCAAGCTTCACCTCGAGATCCAGCGCTACCGCGAGCTCGACGACCTCGGCGCGACCGAGATCTCCCGCCTCATGGTGGCGGCCGAGACCAACGCCCGCGAGCTGCTCGCCACGCTCGGCTACTTCACCCCCACGCTGACACTGGAGCTCAACGAGACGCCGCAGGGCGAGAAGGCGCCGCGCGAGATCGTCATCAACGTCTCGCCCGGCGAGCTCACCAAGGTGAGCAACGTGCAGATCAGCTATGCCGGCCCCATCGCCGACGACGCGGCGGCCGAGTCGCAGCGCGACACCATCCGCACCGCCTGGGCCCTGCGCGCCGGCCAGCCCTTCACGCAGCAAGCCTGGGACGAGGCCAAGACCACGGCGCTGCGCAGCCTCACCGCCAGGCGCTTCCCCACAGGCAGCATCCAGATCAGCCGCGCCGAGGTGGATGCCGACCGCAGCGAAGCCCGCCTGAGCGTCACCTACCAGTCGGGCCCGGCCTACAAGTTCGGGCCGCTGGTGCTGCGCGGCATCCAGCGCTACGACCCCGACGGCGCGCGCCGCATCGCGCGCCTGCCCAGCGGCCAGGACTACGACCAGCAGAAGCTGCTCGACGCGCAGCAGCGCCTGGCGAGCAGCGGCTACTACGACTCGGTGTTCCTCACGCTCGACACCGAGAGCGCCGACCCGCTGGCCGCGCCCGTCATCGCGCAGCTGCGCGAGGCGCCGCTGCAGAAAGTGGTGCTGGGCGTGGGCTTCACCACCGACAACGGCCCGCGGCTTTCGATCGACCACATCCATAACCAGGTCCCGCTGCTGGGCTGGCGCGCCGTCTCGCGGCTGTCGGTGGACAACGACATCAAGTCGCTGTCGACCGAGTTGAAGGCCATTCCCGACGACCGCGGCTGGCGCTGGTTCTCCGGCGCGGAGCTCAAGAGCGAGCAGTCGGGCAGCTACGTGGTCGACAGCGGCCGGCTGCGCGGCGGTCGCAGCAAGTCCGGCGACCACATCGACCGCAGCTACTTCCTGCAGTACGACTACGCGCAGAACCGCGGCACCAACGCACCGCCCTCGGCCTCGGCCGTGACGGCCAACTGGGGCTGGACCGGGCGCTACTTCGACGACAACGCCACGCCCTCGCGCGGCTTCGGCCTCGCGCTCGAAGTGGCTGCGGGCTACACGCTCACCGGCGAGCAGGTGCCCTTCACGCGCACCTACGCGCGCTGGCTCGGCGTGCTGCCGCTGGGCTCGGCCGAGGACAAGGAACTGCGCGCGCGTCGCAGCCGCCTGCAACTGCGCGTGGAGGCAGGCGCCGTGTCGGCCAAGGACAGCGCACAGATCCCCTCCACGCTGATGTTCCTGACCGGCGGCGACACCACCGTGCGCGGCTACAGCTACAAGCAGATCGGCACCGTGCGCGCCGACGGCACGACCGTGGCCGGCCGCTACCTCGGCGTGGCCAGCGTGGAGTGGCAGCGCCCCTTCGTCTACAACAACAAGCTCACCGAATGGGAGAGCGTGGTGTTCGTCGACGCCGGCGCCGTGGCCGACAAGCCCGGCGAACTCAAGCCCAAGGTGGGCGTGGGCGTGGGCGCGCGCTGGCGCAGCCCGGTCGGGCCGGTGCAGGCCGACCTGGCCTACGGCGTGGACTCGAAGAAGTTCCGCCTGCACTTCCGCCTCGGCTTCACCTTCTGACGCAGGCAACGCCAGATGCAGACCGACGACGACAACAAGTCCACGCCGCCCTCGCCTCCCCGCCGCTCTCGCGCGCGGCGCGCGATGCGCGCCCTCGCCTGGACCATCACAGGCCTGCTGCTCGCGGTGGCACTGCTGGTCGCCGGCGCATGGTGGTGGCTGGGCTCCGACACATCGCTCGCCTTCGCGCTCGCGCAGGCGGCGCAGCGCCTTCCAGCCGGCCAGACGCTGGAAAGCCGCGACGTGAGCGGCTCGCTTCGCACCGGCGGGCGCATCGGCTGGCTCAAGTACCAGAGCGAGAGCATCGCCGTGGAGGTGAACGAAGCCACCATCGGCTGGCAGCTCGCGCCGCTGCTTCAGCGCAAGGTGCAGCTCGGCGAGGTGCACGCGAAGCAGGTGCTGATCGAGAAGCGCGGCCCGCCGAGCGACAAGCCCACCGAGCCGCTCGAACAGCTCGCGCTGCCGGTCGAGGTCGAGCTGCCCTTCCGCGTGGATGAACTGCGCTGGGCCGGCCCGCCCGTGCTGCAGGCGCTCAATCTCTCGGGCAGCTACAGCTACAAGGCGGCCGAGCATCTGCTCGAGGTGAAGGGCGTGGACATCGCCGACGGCCACTACAGCACCCGCGTGAAGCTGCAGGGCCCCGCGCCGATGGCGATCGACGTCGCGCTCGACGGCCGCGTGAAGGCGCCGCTGGCCGAGGACCACGACATCGACGTGCTGGCCTCGGCCACCGTCAAGGGCACGCTCGCCGGCACCGCCGCGCGCCTGCAGGTGGCCGCCGAGCTGAAGCCCGCCGAGGAGAACGCCGACGCACCGATGGAAGCCAGCTTGCAGGCACAGATCGCGCCCTGGCTGCCGCAGCCGGTGATCGACGCGAAGGCCGACCTGCGCAACGTCGACGCATCGAGCCTGTGGCCCGGCGCGCCCGAAACAAGGCTCACCGGCATCGTCGAACTCCAGCCCGACGCCGACACCGGTCCCTCCGCCTGGAAGGCCTCGGCCGACATCCGCAACGCCGTGCCCGGCCCCTGGGACCAGGAGAAGCTGCCGCTCGAACAGGTGCTGGCCAAGGTCGGCTTCGACGGCACGAACTGGACGATTTCCGAAGCCACCGTGCGCGCGGGCGGCGGGCGCATCGACGCGGCCGGCAAGTGGAGCCCCGCGCCCTCCCCCTGGCAAGCCCAGGCCACGGTGCGCGGCGTGCGGCCGGGCGCGCTCTACAGCGAGCTCTCGGGCGCGCCGGTCAGCGGCCAGCTCAAGGCCGAGCAGAAGGAAAGCACCATCGTCTTCGACGCCAATCTGCGCGCCGAGGGCGGCGCGGGCAGCAAGGCCCTGCCCGGCTTCGCGCTCGACCGCGCGCTGGCGCAGGGCCAGTGGAAGGACCAGGTGCTCGACCTGCGCACGCTGCGCATCGAGGCGCAGCGCGCCAGCGTCGACGGCCGCCTGCAGGTGCGCGTGGCCGAGCAGGCGGCGAGCGGCAAGCTGGCCCTCGCACTGCCCGGCGGCAGCGCGCAGGTCGAAGGCCGCATCGCGCCGGATTCGGGCAGCGGCGAGATCAGGGCCGCCATCGACGACGCAGACACCGTGCAGCGCTGGGTGCAGGGCCTGCCGGGGCTGTCGAAGGTGTTCGCGGACGCGAGCGCCAAGGGCTCCGCAAAGCTCGACGCCAGCTGGCAGGGCGGATGGCGCACCATCCAGCGCCGGCTCGAAAACCCCAACGCGCCCGCGCCGCGCGGCGGCACCGAGCCCAGCATCAAGGCAGCGCTCGGCGTGCCCCGCCTTGAGCTCGCCCTGCCCTCCGAGCAACCCGGCGGCGCCACCACCTCCGTCCAGGTGCGCAACCTGCAGGCCGACCTTGCCGGCAGCCTCGCGCAGGCCACGCTTGCGCTGAAGGGCGAAGCCGCCACCGGCACGCAGAAGATCGACATCGACACCCGCGCCAGCGGCGGCATCGCCGGCGCCGGCCAGTGGCGCGCGGCGCTGGCCAGCCTGAAGCTGCAGGCGCAGGACAGCGCCCGCCCCGGCGCGCCGTGGGTGCTGGAGCTGGGCCGCGAGGTCACGGCGACGATCCGCACCGGCAACAACAGCGCCGGCACCGCGCCTCGCCTCGACGTCGAGGCCTCCGCCGCCTCGGCCACGCTGCGCGGCCCCGTGCCCGGCACGGTGCGCATCGACTGGCAGCCGCTGCGCTTCAGCCAGAGCGGTGCCGCGCCCAACCGCGTGTTCCGCCTGCAGTCCAAGGGCCAGATGCAGGGGCTGCCGATGGCCTGGGCGGGCGCGTTCGGCGCCAACACCACGCTCGGCGAATACGGAATCAGCGGCGACCTGATGTTCAACGGCGACTGGGACATCGACGCCGGCGACACGCTGCACGCCAAGGCCCGTCTCGCGCGCCAGAGCGGCGACATCCGCGTGCAGGCCGGCGAGGCTGCGCTCGTCACGCGCATCACCAGCACCGGCACGGGCACCGCCAGCGAGCGCACGATGAATTCCGCTTCCGCCAGTGGCGACGCGCCCAGCACGCCCGCTGGCCTGCGCCAGGCCGAGCTGCGCCTCGATGCCGACGGCGACGCCGTGCGCGCTGTGCTCGCGTGGGACAGCGAGCGCGCCGGCAAGATCGACGCCGACATCAACACCCGCGTGCAGCAGCGCGCGGGCGGCTGGCAGTGGGCGCCCGACGCGCCGCTGGGCGGCACCATCAAGGCCACGCTGCCGAACCTCGGCGTGTGGTCGATGCTCGCGCCGCCGGGCTGGCGCATCGCCGGCACGCTCGACGCCAGCGCCACGCTCTCGGGCAACCGAGCCGTGCCGCGCTGGAACGGCACGCTGGGCGCCGACAAGCTCGCGCTGCGTGCGCCGGTGGAAGGGCTGGACCTGCGCGACGGCCGGCTGCGCGCCACGCTCACCGGCGAGCGCGTGGAGATCACCGAATTCACGCTCAAGGGCGGCGCCGGCAGTTCCGCGCGCATCGGCGGCCAGAGCGGCAACCGCAGCACCACCGCCAGCGAAGCCCGCACCGACGGCGGCACCCTCTCCGCCACCGGCGACCTCAGCTGGGGCCCGGCCACCGGCAGCGCGACGGGCATCCGCATGGCGCTGCAGGGCCAGCTGCGCGCGCTGCGCGTGCTGGTGCGCACCGACCGGCAGGTCACGCTCTCGGGCGACCTGCAGGCAAAGCTCGACAACGGCCAGTTCACCGTGCGCGGCAAGCTCAAGACCGACCGCGCCGTCATCATCCTGCCCGACGAGACCGCGCCCAGCCTGGGCAGCGATGTCGTCGTGCGCTCCGCAGCCAAGGACCGCGAGACCGCCGAGGCGGCGCAGCGCGAATCCGCCCGCGCCGACGCGCAGGCCGCGAAGCCGCAGACGGCCAAGCCGCCGGACGTGGCTGTCGAGTTCGACCTCGGCGACGACTTCGCGGTGCAGGGCCGCGGCATCACCACGCGGCTCGAAGGCAACCTGGAGATCCGCAGCACCAGCCTGAACGCGCCGCCGCGCATCACCGGCGAGGTGAAGACCGTGAAGGGCCAGTACCGCGCCTACGGCCAGCAGCTCGACGTCGAGACCGGCATCGCGCGCTTCAACGGCCCCTTCGACAACCCGGCGCTCGACATCCTCGCGATCCGCCCGAACCTGTCGCAGCGCGCGGGCGTGCAGATCACCGGCACCGCCCAGTCGCCGCGCGTGAAGCTGTATTCGGAGCCGGCGCTGTCCGATGCCGAAACGCTCTCGTGGGTCATCCTCGGTCGCGCCTCGGCCACCAGCGGCGGCGAGTCGGCGCTGCTGCAGCAGGCCGCGCTGTCGCTGCTCGGCAAGATCGGCGGCGCCACCACCGGCGGCAGCCTGGCCAGCCGCTTCGGGCTGGACGAGCTCGGCTTCAAGGGACCGGGCAACGGCGGCGACCTGCGCGAATCGGCCGTGACGCTGGGCAAGCGCCTGTCGAAGGACTTCTACATCACCTACGAACGCAGCATCGGCGGCACCTTCGGCACCCTCTTCATCTTCTACGACCTGACGACGCGCCTCACCCTGCGCGGCCAGGCCGGGCAGACCAGCGGCCTCGACCTGATCTACACGGTCAAGTACGACTGAAGGCGGCGGCGGGGTACCGCGTCCGACTTCGGCCTTGACCCGCGTCTCGCGCGCGTGATAAGAACCGTCCCTCGCCTTCACCGAGGAGCGACGACGATGAAAAAAGATGGAGACAAGGGCGAGAACCTTTCGAGCTTTCCAGAAGGTTCTCGGACGTCCGCCCCACCCGGGCTCTCGCGCATCGCGTTCATGCGCGGCGCGCTGCGCGGCACGATCGCGCTGATCGCGGGCATCGCGGCGGTGGCTTCCATTCCCTACTGGGGTGGCGAGCACTTCCCGGTCACGAGCCTCGTGATCTACGTGGCTGGCATGGTGTTCGTCGCGATGCCGCTGTGCCTCTACTACGAGTCGCTGCTGCAGGCGCAGGAAGGCACGGCGCCCGAACAGCCTCAGCCCCAGTCTTCCGTCGCGCCCAGGCCCTTGCAGGCCTGAGCCCGCGGCGCCGGCTCAGGCCGCCGCAGCGGGCAGCAGCGTCGCGCGATGGCTGCGGATCGCCGAGGCGACGATCGGCATCAGCAGCGGCGTCTTTCCCGCGTCGAAGTCGCGTATCAGCTGGATGCGCATGCTCGGCGCCCAGAACGACTTCAGGTGCGCGGCGATCGCCTGCGTTGCGGCGCCCGAGTCGCTCGGCGACTGCGCCTGGAAGAAGGTGCCGATCTGGTTGGCCATCTTGACCAGCTGTGCCGAGTGATCGTGCTCCATGGGACTTTCTGAAAAATGTGTTGCTTGATGAAGTGATGAATCTTCAGCGCACGCTGTGCTGCTGCGCCGTGCGCAGCCTCTGCGGGTGGCTGTAGACGCCCAGGTCCTGCTCGCGCGCGAAGCCCACCAGCGTGAGGCCAGCGCGCTGCGCCGTGGCCACCGCGAAGGAGGTTGGCGCCGACACCGCCGCGAGCAGCGGCGCACCGGCCATCGCGGCCTTCTGCACCATCTCGAAGCTCGCACGGCTGGTGACCGCGATGAAGCCGACGGAGGCATCGACGTCGTTGGCCGCGAGCGCACCGACCAGCTTGTCGAGCGCGTTGTGGCGGCCCACGTCCTCGCGCAGCCACATCACCTCGCCGTCGTCCGAACACCATGCGGCCGCGTGCACGGCGCCGGTGGCTTCCTGCAAGGTCTGCTGCGACGGCAGCTGCGACATCGCGCGGCCGATGGCCTCGCGCCCGAAGCGCACCGTGGCATCGTCCTGCAGAACCGGCAACTCTCGCGAGACCTGCGTCAGGCTCTCGGTGCCGCACAGGCCGCAGCCGGTGCGCCCGGCCATCGAGCGGCGGCGCTGCTTCAGGCGCGTGAAGGCCGCGCCCGACACCTGCATGTGCACCGTGAAGCCCAGCGCCGACTGCTCGGCCTCCACCGAATAGAGCTCGTGCGCCGCATCGAGGATGCCCTCGCTCAGCGAGAAGCCGAGCGCGAAGTCTTCCAGGTCGAGCGGCGTCGCGAGCATCACCGCGTGCGAGATGCCGTTGTATTCGAGCGCCACGGGCACCTCCTCGGCCACCCAGTCCTGCACGTCGAAGGGCCTGCCGCCGCGCACGCCGTGCACGGGCAGCAGCTGCGCGCCTTCGCAGAACCGGACGGTGTCGGCATCGGTGGCCAGCATGTTCATACGGGTCGCGCCCTCACTTGGCCGGAACCGTCTCGCCGCCCTGCGGCGCCGATGCGGCAGCGAGCAGCTCATGCTGCGTGCGGTTGAAGCGGCTGTACTCCTGCTGCCAGGAAGAAGGCTGCATCACCGGCATCACCTGCACCGCCGTGACCTTGTACTCGGGGCAGTTGGTGGCCCAGTCGGAGTTGTCGGTGGTGATCACGTTCGCGCCCGACTCGGGGAAGTGGAAGGTTGTGTAGACCACGCCCGGCTGCACGCGCTCCGACACCGTGGCGCGCAGCACCGTCTCGCCCGCGCGGCTCTGGATGCCGACCCAGTCGCCTTCCTTCACGCCGCGCTCCTCCGCGTCGTGCGGATGGATCTCCAGCCGGTCCTCGCTGTGCCACTGGTTGTTCTCGGTGCGCCGCGTCTGCGCGCCCACGTTGTACTGCGAGAGGATGCGCCCGGTGGTCAGCAGCAGCGGGAACTTGCGCGTGACCTTCTCGTCCGTCGCCACGTACTGCGTGACGATGAACTTGCCCTTGCCGCGCACGAAGCGGTCGATGTGCATGGTGGGCGTGCCGTCGGGCGCGTTCTCGTTGCAGGGCCACTGGATGCTGCCGAGCTCGTCGAGGCGCTTGTAGCTCACGCCGTGGAAGGTGGGCGTGAGCGCGGCGATCTCGTCCATGATCTCTTCCGGGCTCTTGTAGTCCATCGGATAGCCGAGGGCCTGCGCGAGCTTCACCGTCACTTCCCAGTCGGCAAGGCCGGCCTTGGGCGGCATCACCTTGCGCACGCGGGAGATGCGGCGCTCGGCGTTGGTGAAGGTGCCGTCCTTCTCCAGGAACGAGGAGCCCGGCAGGAACACGTGCGCGTACTTGGCGGTCTCGTTGAGGAAGATGTCCTGCACCACCACGCACTCCATGCCCATCATCGCGGCCGCCACGTGCTGCGTGTTCGGGTCGGACTGCACGATGTCCTCGCCCTCGCAGTACAGGCCCTTGAAGCTGCCGCCGATGGCTGCATCGAACATGTTGGGAATGCGCAGGCCCGGCTCGGGGTTGATCTGCACGCCCCAGGCCGACTCGAACGTGGCGCGCGTGGTGCTGTCCGACACGTGCCGGTAGCCCGGCAACTCGTGCGGGAACGAACCCATGTCGCAGGAGCCCTGCACGTTGTTCTGGCCGCGCAGCGGGTTCACGCCCACGCCCTCGCGGCCGACGTTGCCGGTGACCATGGCGAGGTTGGCGATGCCCATCACCGTGGTCGAGCCCTGGCTGTGCTCGGTCACGCCCAGGCCGTAGTAGATGGCACCGTTGCCCGCCGTGGCGAAGAGGCGCGCGGCGGCGCGCATCTCGGCCGCCGGCACGCCCGTCACCGCCTCGGTGGCCTCGGGCGACTGCTCGGGGCGCTCCACGTACGACTTCCATTCCTTGAACGAGGCCGAGTCGCAGCGTTCGGCGACGAAGTCGTCGGCCATCAGCCCTTCGGTGACGATGACGTGCGCCAGCGCCGTGACCACGGCCACGTTGGTGCCGGGCCTCAGTTGCAGGTGATGCGCGGCCTTGATGTGCGGCGACTTCACGATGTCGATGCGGCGCGGATCGACCACGATCAGCTTCGCGCCCTGGCGCAGCCGCTTCTTCATGCGCGATGCGAACACCGGGTGGCCATCGGTCGGGTTGGCGCCAATCACCATGATCACGTCGGCCTTGTCCACCGAGGCGAAGGTCTGCGTGCCCGCCGATTCGCCCAGCGTCTGCTTCAGGCCGTAGCCAGTGGGCGAATGGCACACGCGTGCGCAGGTGTCGACGTTGTTGTTGCCGAAGGCGGCGCGCACCAGCTTCTGCACGAGGTAGGTCTCCTCGTTGGTGCAGCGCGACGAGGTGATGCCGCCGATGGAGTCCTGGCCGTACTTGGCCTGCAGGCGCTTGAACTCGCTGGCCGCGTAGTTGATGGCCGTGTCCCAGCTCACCTCCTGCCACGGGTCGGTGATGTTCTTGCGGATCATCGGCTTGAGCATGCGGTCCTGGTGCGTGGCGTAGCCCCAGGCGAAGCGGCCCTTCACGCAGGAGTGGCCCTCGTTGGCCTTGCCGTCCTTCCACGGAACCATGCGCACGACCTCGTTGCCCTTCATCTCGGCCTTGAAGGCGCAGCCCACGCCGCAGTAGGCGCAGGTGGTGATCACGCTGTGCTCGGGCTGGCCGAGCCAGATCACCGACTTCTCCTGCAGCGTGGCGGTGGGGCATGCCTCGACGCAGGCACCGCAGCTCACGCACTCCGAATCCATGAAGGCCTCGTCCTGGCCCGGCGACACGCGCGACTCGAAGCCGCGGCCGCTGATCGTCAGCGCGAAGGTGCCCTGCGTTTCCTCGCAGGCGCGCACGCAGCGGTTGCACACGATGCACTTCGACGGGTCGTAGCTGAAGTACGGGTTCGACTCGTCCTTCTCGCTCTTCAGGTGGTTAGCGCCGTCGAAGCCGTAGCGCACGTTGCGCAGGCCGGTCACGCCCGCCATGTCCTGCAGCTCGCAGTTGCCGTTGGCCGAGCAGGTGAGGCAGTCGAGCGGGTGGTCGGAGATGTAGAGCTCCATCACGCCCTTGCGCAGATCCTGCAGCTTCGGCGTCTGGGTGCGCACCTTCATGCCCGCTTCGGCCGGCGTGGTGCACGAGGCCGGGAAGCCCCGGCGTCCCTCGATTTCGACCAGGCACAGCCGGCAGGAGCCGAAGGGCTCCAGGCTGTCGGTGGCGCAGAGCTTGGGCACCTGGATGCCCGCATCCACCGCCGCGCGCATCAGCGAAGTGCCCGCGGGCACCGTGACTTCGTTGCCGTCGATCTCCAGCGTCACCTCGCGCTCGGATTCGCGCTTGGGGGTGCCGTAGTCGGTTTCCTTGAGATGGTCCAACATGTCTGTCTAGCCTTGCTGATTTCTTCTCTGGATGCGGCCCGGGGACTCAGGCAGCTTTTCGGTCAGGCGCTTCGATTCCGAAGTCCTGCGGGAAATGGTCCAGCGCCGAGAGCACCGGGAACGGCGTCATGCCGCCCATGGCGCACAGCGAGCCGTGGACCATCGTGTCGCACAGGTCGCGCAGCAGCATCACCTGCTGCGGTCGGTTCTGGTTGCCGCGGATCTTGTCGATCACCTCGACGCCGCGCGTCGAGCCGATGCGGCACGGCGTGCACTTGCCGCACGACTCCAGCGCACAGAACTCCATGGCGTAGCGCGCGAGCTTCGACAGATCGGCCGTGTCGTCGTGCACCACGATGCCGCCGTGGCCCACCGTGCCGCCGACGGCCGCGTAGGCTTCGTAGTCGAGCGGCAGGTCCCACTTCGATTCGGGCAGGTAGGCGCCCAGCGGCCCGCCGACCTGCACCGCCTTGATCGGCCGGCCCGAGGCCGAGCCGCCGCCGTAGTCGTAGAGCAGTTCGCGCAGCGTGACGCCGAAGGCCTTCTCGACCAGGCCGCCGTACTTGATGTTGCCGGCCAGCTGCATCGGCAGCGTGCCGCGCGAGCGGCCCACGCCGTAGTCGCGGTAGAAGGCCGCGCCGCGCGCCAGGATCAGCGGCACGCTGGCCAGCGTGATGACGTTGTTGATGAGCGTGGGCTGGCCGAACAGGCCTTCGATGGCCGGCAGCGGCGGCTTGGCGCGCACGATGCCGCGCTTGCCCTCCAGGCTCTCGAGCAGCGCAGTTTCCTCGCCACACACGTACGAGCCCGCGCCCTTGCGCACCGCGAGCGAGAAGCGCTTGCCCGAACGCAGGATGTTGTCGCCGAGGAAGCCCGCCGCCTCCGCGACGCGGATGGCCTCGTTCAGCGTCGCGATCGCATGCGGGTACTCCGAACGCACGTAGATGTAGCCCTGCGTCGCGCCGGTGGCGAGGCCCGCGATGGTCATGCCCTCGATCAGCATGAAGGGGTCGCCCTCCATGGTCATGCGATCGGAGAAGGTGCCCGAGTCGCCTTCGTCGGCGTTGCAGACGATGTACTTCTGCGCCGCCGCCGTGCCCAGCACTGTCTTCCACTTGATGCCCGCCGGGAAGGCCGCACCGCCACGGCCACGCAGGCCCGAGTCGAGCACCTGCTGCACGATCTCCTCGGGCGCAAGCGCCAGCGCACGGCGCAGGCCGGCGAAGCCTTCGTAGGCCTGGTAGTCGGTGAGCGACACCGGGTCGGTGATGCCCATGCGCGAGAAGGTCAGGCGCTCCTGCTTCTTCAGGTACGGAATCTCCTCGGTCGGGCCGAGCGCGAGCGGGTGCCTGCCGCCGGTGAGAAAGCCGGCGTCGAACAGGCCGGCCACGTCGTCGGGCGTCACCGGTCCGTAGGCCATGCGGCCGGCGGGCGTGTTCACCTCGACCAGCGGCTCGAGCCAGAACATGCCGCGCGAACCGTTGCGCACCAGCTCGAGCATCAGACCGCGTGCCGCGGCCTCCTTGGCGATGCATCGGGCCACGCGGTCTGCACCGGCAGCGAGCGCGGCCGAATCGCGCGGAACGTAGACGGTGATCGTGCTCATGCACGGCCTCCTTCGGTCTGCGCGACCAGCGCGTCAAACCCCTTGGCCGTCATGCGCGCATACGGCTGCTCGTCCAGCGTCATCGCGGGCGACGAGGCGCACAGGCCGAGGCAGAAGGCCGGCTCCAGCGTGAACGCGCCGTCCTTCGTCGTGCCGTGCGCGCTGCAACCCAGGCGCAGCTCGGCGTGCGCGAGCAATGCATCCGCGCCCATCGACTGGCAGGCCTCGGCGCGGCAGATCTGGATCACGTGCCGGCCCGCGGGCTGGCTGCGGAAGTGGTGGTAGTAGGTGACGACGCCGTGCACCTCGGCGCGCGAGAGGTTCTGCGCCTCCGCGATCACCGGCACCGCGTCGGCGGGGATGTAGCCGAGTGCGTCCTGCACGTCGTGCAGTATCGGCAGCAGCGCGCCGGGCTCGTCCGCATGCAGCTGAAGGATGCGCTGCACGGCCGCGAGTTCGTCCGTGTCGTGCTGCCCTTGCCGCGCCTGCTGAACCTGTTCTGGTTTCATGGTCCGTCCGATCTGCTCCGTTGCCGTCAGCTTGCAAGCGGAGCTGTTTTCATCGTGGTTCTGTCACGGGTTCGACGTCGTTGGATTCGACGCGAATCCCGTGGTCATCCGCTTGGGGATCAATGTCGATGAATCGGGCGTCGGGGGCCTTGACACAAGTCAATTTCCGCCGAAACAAGCACGGTGCCAATGCGCACAAACCCTGCGGCAACGCAGGGTTTCAATGCGCACCGCCCTGCGGCCACGCAGGGTTTCGGAAGGACCGGAAAGACCCTATCGGGCGGAGGCTTCGCGCGCCCTCTGCAGCTGCGCTTCGGCCTGCGCGTCGTCGACCTCGCCGACGACCTTCGCGGGGCGGCCCGCGATGCGCGAGCGGTCGGGAAAGACCTTGCCCTCGGTGAGCAGCGAGCCCGACTCGACGACGCACCCTCGACCCACCACCGAGCCGTTGAGCGCGATGGTGTGCTCGCCGATCACCGCGCCGTCGCCCACGGTGCAGCCGTGCAGCATCACGTGGGGCTCCACCGTCACGTCGGCGCCGATGGTCAGCGGATAGCCCGGGTCCGCGTGCAGCATCACGCCTGCCTGCACATGGCTGCCGCGGCCGACCTTGATGGGCTCGTTGTCGCCGCGCAGCACCGAGTGCGCGCCGATGCGGCTGCCGGGCGCGAGCACGACCTGGCCGATCACGCTGGCGCTCTCGGCCACGCGGGCGCTGGCGTCGATGTCCGGTTCATGCGCGTCAAGTCGGTAGATCGTCACTGCGGGGGCTCCTGTTCATCGGCAAAAAGCCCCGCCATCTTCATGGCGGGGCTGTGTGGGGGGAAGGAATGTCCGGATGGTACCGGCGATGGCGGCCTGAAGTTGTTCTATTCGGTACGGCTCGCCTCGATGTGCTTGCGGCGCATCGGCCGCAGCACGAACCAGGCCATGAGAGCGGCGAGCGCATTGACCGCGCTGGCCGCGATGAAGACGGCCTGCCAGCTGCCGGTGGAGGCGGCCAGCACGCTCGACAGCGGCACCAGCAGGGAGGCCGTGCCCTTGGCGGTGTAGAGCATGCCGGCGTTCGATGCCGCGAACTTGGAGCCGAAGGTGTCGGCGCAGGTCGAGGGGAACAGGCTGTAGATCTCGCCCCAGGCGAAGAACACGATGCCGGTGAGGATCACGAAGAGGATCGGGTTCTGGCCGTAGTGGTAGAGCATCAGGATGCCGACCGACTCGATCGCGAAGGCGATGAACATGGTCTGCTCGCGGCCGATCTTGTCGGACACCCAGCCGAAGAAGGGCCGCGTGAGGCCGTTGAGCACGCGGTCGATGGCCAGCGCGAAGGTCAGCGCGGGCAGCACCAGGCCCATGATGTTCACCGGCACATCGATGATCTTGAAGTCCTTGGCGATGGGCGCGAGCTGCGCGGTGGCCATCAGGCCGCCGGCCGCCACCATCACGAACATCGCGTACATCACCCAGAACACCGGCGAGCGCAGTACCTCGGACGGCGCGTAGTCGCGGCGCGACTGCTGCACGTTGCGGCTTCCCGAAGCCTTTGCATGATCGGGAGCGCGGGTCAGCATCCATGCGAGCAGGAACACGATCAGTCCCTGCCCGATCCCAAAATAGAGAAACGCTGCTTCGTAGCCGCTGGACTTGATCATCGCGGAGATCGGGATGATCGTGAGCGCCGAGCCCGCGCCGAAGCCCGCGGCGGTCATGCCCGCCGCGAGGCCGCGCCGGTCGGGGAACCACTTGAGCGCATTGCCCACGCAGGTGCCGTAGACGGCGCCCGCGCCGATGCCCCCGACGGCTGCCGCGATGTACAGCAACGCCAGCGAGTCGGCCACCGAGTTGAGCACCCAGCCGACGCCGCACAGCACGCCGCCCACCAGCACCACGGGGCGTGGCCCGAAGCGGTCGACGAGGTAGCCCTCGATCGGCACGAGCCAGGTTTCGGTGAGGACGAAGATGGTGAACGCGACCTGGATCGCCGCGCGACTCCAGCCATGCTTGTCTGCGATCGGATTGACGAAGAGCGTCCAGCCGTACTGCAGGTTGGCGATCATCGCCATGCAGACGATGCCTATGAGCAATTGACCCCATCGGTACGCCTCGGATCGGGTCGCGCTGGCGCCATAGGTTTCGGACGGGGGGTACATCGCGGGGTTGGATCCTGCGATCGTGGAGGTGGGCCGAGTCATGGAGTTGTCCTTGGTGTTTTCGTTGAAATCCGACAGGCTGCAAAAGCAGGGCAATCAGTCGAGCGATCAGTGCGCATCGACGGGCGACGAGGCCTCGTTGACATCGATACACGGCATGGGAATCACCAGTTGTCTGCGCGTGGATGACTGTCGGACCGAGCGACTCAAAAACTCTTGACCTCAGTCAAGTTCACACGAATCGCGCTCTCTCGGAACCCCCGAGGTATCCCTATGAAATCGCACTGCATTCGATGCGCGAAGAGAGTGCTCTGCGAGACGCATCGAACGATGCGTTCGCGTTGCATGAATGAAGAGAAATCGACGACGGAACTTCGATGATTTCCGCGTGATGCTTGCGCGATGCAAGCGACGGTTCGCGCGATGTTTTCGATGGCTTCGCGATGCGCGTTGCGCGTGCATCCGATGCTCTTTCGAACGGCTCTGGCAGAGGCTCCGACAGAGGCTATGGCAGCGGAACCCGAGGCGTATCCAGCGCCTTGTCCGAAAAGGAAAAAATTGACCTAGGTCAAGAAACGCAAAAATCGCGTTTGCCCTCGTCTAGGGTAAACCCTAAAATTCAGGGTAATCCCTTCGGTCTTTCCGATTCAGTTTCAGATTCTTTTTTTGGAGCACTCAATGAGCCACACCACCATCGATTCCAACGCACTGCGCGCCCCCGCTTCCTCGTCGACCGCCGGCAACATCATGCGCGAGCTGTTCGCCGTGATGCCCATCGTGATCTTCTACAAGGCCGCGCGCACCGCACTGATGCAGCGCCGTTCGGCGCCCGTGCAGCGTTGAGCCGCAACGCCGGATTCACTTCTCCCGAAGAGCGCGCGCGATTCAGTCGCCGCGCTCTTTTTCTTTCTAGCCCTCGAAGGGCACGATCTGCGAGATCAGCGAGGGCCCGTCGCTCAGCAGGAAGTCCTTGAAGGCCTGCGCCACCGGCGGCAGCCGCTTGCTGCGCCGATGCACCACGTACCAGTTGAGCATCAGAGGAAAGCCCTCGACGTCGAGCACGCGAAGGCTGCCCGCGCGCAACTCCTGGCTCACGGTATGCGCCGACACGAAGCTCACGCCCATGCCCGCGATCACGGCCTGCTTGATGGTCTCGGTGCTGCGGATCTCCATCGCGATGTTGATGCCGCTCAGGTCGCCGCCGAAGCCGTCTTCCATCGAATGCCAGGTGTCGGACGCCTTCTCGCGCACCACGAAGGGCTCGCGCATCAGGCGTTGCACCGCGATCCGTTTCTCGCCCACCAGCGGATGGCCCGGCGCCGCGACGATCACGTAAGGGTGCGGTGCGAAGGGCTGGTTGACGGTGTCGAGATCAGTGGGCGGGCGCACCATGATCGCCAGGTCCGTGAGGTTCTCGGCGATGTGGGTCAAAAGCCCCGCTCGGTTGTGCACGGTGAAGTTCAGCGTCACGCCCTGGTGGCGGCTCGCGAACTCGACCAGCAGGCGCGGAAAGAAGTAGTCGCCCGCGCTGATCACGCCCACGTTGAGCTTGCCGCCCGAGACGCCCTTGAACTGCATCATCGCGTTCTCTGCAGCCTCGAACTGCTGGATGATCGCGCGGCTGATCTGCAGCAGCTCGCTGCCCGCGGCCGTGAGATACACCTTCTTGCCGAACTGCTCGAAGAGCGCATTGCCCGCGTGCTCCTCGAGCTTGCGCACCTGCGTGGAAACGGCGGGCTGCGTGAGGTGCAGCTCCTCGGCCGCGCGCGAGAAGCTCAACAGCCGTGCCACCGCCTCGAAGACCTTCAGCTGGCGCAGGGTCGCGTGCTTCATGGGGGCCGCCTGCTGCAGCGCTCAGCGCGGTATTCGGGCAACGTGCAGCAGGTTGGTGGTGCCCGACTGCCCGAAGGGCAGGCCCGCCACCACCACCACGTCGTCGCCTTCTTTCGCGAAGCCTTCGGCGCGCGCCGTGCGGCAGGCGCAGTCGATCATCTCGCCCACGTCGTGCACGTCGTCCACCAGCACCGCGTGCACGCCCCAGACCATCGCCATGCGGCGCGCCGCGGCGATGTCGGGCGTGAGGCTCAGGATGGGCACTGCAGGGCGCTCGCGCGCGGCGCGCAGGCTCGTGAAACCTGAGGAGGTGTAGGTGACGGTCGCCGCCGGCGCGAGCAGCGAAGCCACCTGGCGCAGCGAGGCGCACACGGCGTCGGCCGTGGTCGACAGCGCCGCATCGTGCGTGGCGTCGATGCCCGCGCGGTATGACGGGTCGGCCTCCACGCGCGCGATGATGCGGTCCATCATCGCGACCGCCTCGAACGGATACTTGCCGGAGGCCGACTCGGCCGAGAGCATCACCGCATCGACGCCGTCGTACACGGCTGTCGCCACGTCGGAGACTTCCGCGCGCGTGGGCACCGGCGAGGCGATCATCGATTCGAGCATCTGCGTCGCCACCACCACCGGCTTTCCGCGCTTGCGGCAGGCGCGCACGATCAGCCTCTGCAGCTCGGGCACCTGCTCCGGCGGCAGCTCCACGCCGAGGTCGCCGCGCGCCACCATGATGCCGTCGCACAGCGCGACGATCGCGTCCAGGTGCTCGATGGCCGCCGGCTTCTCCAGCTTGGCCATGATCCAGGCGCGCGAGCCGATGATGGCGCGCGCCTCCTCGATGTCCTCGGGCCGCTGCACGAAGGAGAGCGCGACCCAGTCCACGCCCATCGACAGGCCGAAGGCCAGGTCGTCGCGGTCCTTCGGCGTGAGCGGCGAGATCGGCAGCAGCACGCTGGGCACGTTGACGCCCTTGCGGTCCGAGATCGGGCCGCCGACCAGCACCGTGGTCTCGGCGAAGTCGGGGCCGTGGCTGTCCACGCGCAGCCGCAGCTTGCCGTCGTCGAGCAGCAGCTCGGTGCCGTCCTGCAGCGCGGCGAAGATTTCCGGATGCGGCAGCGGCGCGCGGCGTGCATTGCCTGCTGCCTTGTCCATGTCGAGCCTGAAGCGCGCGCCCGCATCGAGCTGCGCGCGGCCGCCCTCGAAGGTGCCCAGGCGCAGCTTCGGCCCCTGCAGGTCGAGCAGGATGCCGATGGGCCGGCCTGACTCCCGCTCCAGGCGGCGGATGGTCTCGAGGCGCCGCGCGTGGTCGTGCTGCGTGCCGTGGCTGAAGTTGAGCCTGAACACGTCCACGCCGCGCTCGAACAGCTCGCGGATGGCCGGCTCCTCGGTGGTGGACGGGCCGAGGGTGGCGACGATCCTGGCGCTGCGCGTGCGTCTCATCGACGGACCTCGGGATCCAGGGTATTGCTCCCTCTCCCCTTTGGGAGAGGGTTGGGGTGAGGGCCGACGGCGGTGATCGAGGCGGGGTGCGCGCGAAGGCCACCCCCCTCACCCCCGCCCTCTCCCCGAGGGGAGAGGGAGCAAGGCATCGCGCTCATGCCGCGATCTCGTGCAGCTTCACGCGGCCGCGCTGGTCTTCCATGGTGCGCGCAAGCAGCTTGACGAGACTGTAGACGGTGTCGATGTGCGGCGTGGGCGTCTCGGTGAGCCGGGCCAGCTCGACCACCGCGCCGACCAGCGCGTCGATCTCGGGCGCGCGGCCCGCTTCCACGTCCTGCAGCATCGAGGTCTTGTGCTTGCCGACTTTCTCCGCGCCCGCGATGCGCTTCTCGAGCGTCACGCGGAACTCGATGCCGAGCTTGTGCGCGACGGCCTGGGCCTCGCGCATCATCGCGGCGGCCAGCTCGCGCGAAGGCGGGTACTGGCAGATATCGACGAGGGTCGAGTGCGAGAGGCTGCTGATCGGGTTGAAGGTCAGGTTGCCCCACAGCTTGAGCCAGATCTCGGCGCGGATGTTGTCGAGCACCGGCGCCTTGAAGCCCGCGCCGGTAAAGCAGGCCGAGACGCTGTTCACGCGCTCGCTCGCGGAGCCGTCGAGCTCGCCGACCGGAAAGCGGTCGCCCTCGATGTGCTTGACCACGCCGGGCGCGATGAGCTCCGACGCCGGATAGACCACGCAGCCGATCACGCGCTGCGCCGGGATCTTCGCCGCGACGGTGCCCGAAGGATCGACGCTGCGCACCGGCGTACCCTCGAGCGCGCCGCCGTGCTTGTGGAAGTACCAGTACGGGATGCCGTTCTGCATGGTCACGACCACCGTGTCGGGCCCGAAGAGCTTCGGCACGTCGCTGGCCACGGCCTCGACCTGGTGGGCCTTCATCGCGAGCACGACGATGTCCTGCGGGCCGGCCTCGTCGTAACGGTCGGTGGCCTTCACGTTGCGCGCCACCTGCTCCTCGCCTTCGGCCGAGACCAGCTTGATGCCGTTGCGCGATATGGCGTCGAGGTTGGCGCCGCGCACAATGAACGTGACGTCCTCGCCGGCCAGCGCGAGTTTCGCGCCGACCAGTCCGCCGATGGCGCCTGCGCCGATGATTGCAATCTTCATGTCGATCCCCAAGAGTTGAAATCCTTGCGCGACCCTTCTGCTGCGTTCAGCCGAAGCGGTTGCTGAGCTTTCCGATGCCGCCGATCTCGATCTCCACGAGGCTGCCGGGCTTCATCGAGCCGACGCCGACCGAGGTGCCGCAGAGGATCACGTCGCCGCGGTGCAGCGTCATGTCCTGCGAGATGAGGCTCACGAGCTGCTGCACCGAAAAGCGCATATCGCTGATCGGATAGTCCTGGCGCACCTCGCCGTTGAGCAGCGTGGTCACGGTGAGCGTGGCGGGATCGAGGCCGGTGGCGACCACCGGGCCCATGGGGCAGAAGGTGTCGAAGCCCTTGGCGCGCACCCACTGCGCGAAGGAGGCGTCGCGGTTGAGGATGTCGGCCACCGTGACGTCGTTGGCGCAGGTGTAGCCGAACACATGGTCGAGCGCATCGGCCTCCGACACGGCAGTGGCGGTCTTGCCGATGACGATGCCGAGCTCGCCCTCGAACACGACCTTGCCGTCGCACAGCGGCTTGCGGATGGGCGCGCCGGGCGAAAGGTACGAGTTGGGCGTCTTCAGCAGATACAGCGGCTCGGCGGGCACCGGCAGGCTGAGCTTGGCGCCGAGCGCGTGGAAGTTGTTCCACAGCGCGATCACCTTGGTGGGCTCGGTGGGCGTGAGCAGCTGCAGCCCCTCCAGCGCGAACACGCGGCCGGTGGGCTCGGAGCTGCCGAACATGTCGCCCCGGCGTTCGTGCACGGCGTCGCCCTCGAGCGTGCCGAAGCCGATGCCGCCCGCGTGCTCGAAGCGGACCCATTTCCTCTGCTGGTGCTGCTGTTCCATGTTGTTATCTGCTTTCTGGATTGATGAGAATTCGGGCCCGTCGCCGGTCGGTCAGTCGAACGGGAGATAGTCGGGAATCACGAGCGAGGCCAGCAGCTTCCCCATGTCCGCCGGGTTGCGCGTGACGTGGATGCCGCATTCCTTCATCACCGCGAGCTTTTCCTGCGCGGTGCCGCGGCCTCCGGAGACGATGGCGCCCGCATGGCCCATGCGCTTGCCGGGCGGCGCGCTGGCGCCCGCGATGAAGCCGACCACGGGCTTGGTCATGTGGTCGCGGATCCAGCGCGCGCATTGCTCCTCGGCGTCGCCGCCGATCTCGCCGACCATGATCACGGCGTCGGTGCGCGGGTCGTCGTTGAACATCTTCAGCACGTCGATGTGCCGCAGCCCGCCGACCGGATCGCCGCCGATGCCGACCACCGTCGACTGCCCGATGCCGAAGCTCGCGAGCTGGCTCGCGGCCTCGTAGGTCAGCGTGCCCGAGCGCGAGACCACGCCGATGCGCCCTCGCTGGTGGATGTGGCCGGGCATGATGCCGATCTTGATCTCGCCGGGCGTGATGAGCCCCGGGCAGTTGGGGCCCAGCAGCTGCGTCTTGCTGCCCTGCATGCGGTGCCGCGTGCGGATCATGTCGCGCACCGGGATGCCTTCGGTGATGCAGATGACGAGGTCGAGCTCCGCATCCACCGCCTCGTCGATCGCGGCTGCGGCGAAGGGCGGCGGCACGTAGATCACGGAGACGGTCGCGCCGGTCTCTGCCTTGGCTTCCTTCACGGTGCCGAAGATCGGGATGCCTGCCATCGACTGGCCGCCCTTCAGCGGGTTCACGCCCGCGACGAAGCAGTGCCTGCCGTTGCCGTACTCCAGGCAGGCCTGCGTGTGGAACTGGCCCGTCTTGCCGGTGATGCCCTGCGTGATGACGCGGGTGTGCTTGTTGATCAGGATGGACATGTCGCAAGCTCCATCGACTTGGGGGATGAGCGCTTCATCGCTGGCGCTCCCAATTGCTGGCCGCGCCGATCGCCCGCTGCGCGGCCTCGGCGATGTCGTCGGTGTTGATGATCGCCAGGCCCGACTGCGCGAGGATGGTCCGCCCCAGGTCCTCGTTGGTGCCCTTCATGCGCACGACCAGCGGCACCGCCAGGCCGGTCTCGCGCGCCGCGGCGACCACGCCGTGCGCGATCACGTCGCACTTCATGATCCCGCCGAAGATGTTGACCAGCACCGCCTTGAGCTTCGGGTTGCGCAGCATCAGCTTGAAGGCTTCGGTCACCTTCTGGGGCGTGGCGCCGCCGCCCACGTCGAGGAAGTTGGCGGGCGCGCCGCCGTAGAGCTTGATCGCGTCCATCGTCGCCATCGCGAGGCCCGCGCCGTTGACGAGGCAGCCGATGTCGCCGTCGAGCGCGATGTACGAGAGGTCGAACTTCGAAGCCTCGACCTCGATCGGGTCTTCCTCGTCGGTGTCTCGCATGGCCGCGATCTCCGGCTGGCGGAAGAGCGCGTTGGCGTCGAAGTCGAACTTCGCGTCCAGCGCGATCACGCGGTTGTCGCGCGTCAGCACCAGCGGGTTGATCTCCGCCAGCGAGGCATCGCTGCCGTCGAAGGCCTGGTAGAGGTTCTGCATGAGCACGCGCGCCTGCACCAGCGAACGCTCGGTGATGCCGATGCGGCGCGCCATGCCGTCCGCGTCGGCGATGCGCAGGCCGGCATCGGGGTCGATGAAGAGCTTGTGGATCTTCTCGGGCGTGCGCGCGGCCACCTCCTCGATGTCCATGCCGCCTTCGCTCGAGGCCATCAGGGCCACGCGCTGCGAATTGCGGTCGACCACGAAGCCGAGATACAGCTCCTTGTCGATCTCGACGCTCTCCTCCACCAGCAGCTGCCTCACCACGCGGCCCTCGGGGCCGGTCTGCGGCGTCTTCAGCGTCATGCCGAGCATCTGCCCGGCGTGGCGGCGCACCTCGTCCACGGACCAGGCCGGCTTCACGCCGCCGCCCTTGCCGCGGCCGCCCGCATGGATCTGCGCCTTCACCACCCAGGCCCGGCCGCCGATGCGGCTGGCGGCATCGGCCGCCTCGTCGGGCGAGCGGCAGACGAATCCGCGAGGGGTCGCCACGCCGTATTGGCGCAGCACTTCCTTGCCCTGGTATTCGTGGATGTTCATGGCCGGAACGGGTCGTTCATTTGAATTGGAGGAATTCAGGCGCCGAGCTCGACGCCGTGGCTTTCGGCCCAATTGAAATAGCTCGAAGAGGCCATTTCCCGCTTTCTGTGAATTTCCTTCTTCTGCTCGATGGCGACCGCCAGGAATTCGGCGTCGTAGGCCTTCAGGAGATGCGGCTGGTGGGTCTTCAGGTAATGGCCGATTCGCTCGTTCGCGTCCTGGCCGAGGCCCATCAGGCGGTCGTAGGTCTCTCCGTCCCAATGCCAGCGCAATCCCAATTCGAAGAATGCGGCGTTGTAGGCATTGCGCTCGATTTCGTCGCGCCAGTATTGGACGGGCGAATGGTTTTCCATGATCTTCTCCTTGAATGAATGCCGAAGAGGTTGAATTGATCGAGAAATTCCGGCGAGTTCAAAATGTAGGATCGATGGACGATAAATAAAAATTAAATGAATTTATAAAAACCATTCACCAGGAGTTATGCACCGGAGGCGCGCAATTCGCAGGCGCAGGAACCCTCCGCGCCGCCTGCGGGCGGCGTTGTCTCAAGACTCGAAGATGACGGGAAGGCGGGCCTGCGCCGCGCCTCAGATCACGCGTTCGGCCCGCAGGGTCGCCAGGTCGTCCGCGCCGTAGCCGAGCTGCCTCAGCACTTCCTCGGTGTGTTCGCCGAGCAGCGGCGAACGCGTCACCACCGTCGGGCTGTCGGACATCTTGATGGGGTTGCCCACCGTCAGGTACTTGCCGCGCACCGGGTGGTCGACCTCGACGATGGTGCCGGTCTCGCGCAGCGATTCGTCCGCGGCGATCTCCTTCATCGACAGGATCGGCCCGCAGGGAATGTCGTACTCGTTGAGGATGTCCATGGCCTCGAACTTGGTCTTGGTCATGGTCCACTGCTCGATGCGCGCGAAGATCGGCTTCAGGTGCAGCAGGCGTGCGGCCGGCGTGGCGTAGGCCTCGTCGTTGATCCAGCCTTCCTCGCCGATGACCTTGCACACCGCCGGCCACACGGCCGCCTGCGTGATGAAGTAGATGTACGCGTTCGGGTCGGTCTCCCAGCCCTTGCACTTCAGGATGGAGCCCGGCTGGCCGCCGCCCGATGCATTGCCCGCGCGCGGCACCGCGTCGCCGAACTTGCCGTCGGGGTATTGCGGGTACTCGTGCATGGTGCCGGTGCGCTCCAGGCGCTGCTGGTCGCGCATCTTCACGCGGCAGAGGTTGAGCACCGCGTCCTGCATCGGCGCGAGCACCTGCTGGCCGCGCCCGGTGCTGTTGCGCTGGAAGAGCGCCGCCAGGATGCCGAGCGCCAGGTGCAGGCCGGTGCCGCTGTCGCCGATCTGCGCGCCCGTCACCAGCGGCGGGCCGTCCTCGAAGCCGGTGGTGGAGGCCGCGCCGCCGGCGCACTGGGCCACGTTCTCGTAGACCTTGCAGTGCTCGTACTTGCCGGGCCCGAAGCCCTTGACCGAGGCCACGATCATGCGCGGGTTGAGCTTCTGGATGTGGGCCCAGGTGATGCCCATGCGGTCGAGCGCGCCGGGCGCGAAGTTCTCCACCAGCACGTCGCAGGTCTTGATCAGGCTGTCCAGAACCTCCTTGCCCTTGGGGTTCTTGGTGTCCAGCGTGATCGAGCGCTTGTTGTGGTTCAGCATCGTGAAGTAGAGGCTGTCCGCGCCGGGAATGTCGCGCAGCTGGCCGCGCGTGGCGTCGCCTTCGCCGGCACGCTCGACCTTGATCACGTCGGCGCCGAACCACGCCAGCAGTTGCGTGCAGGTGGGGCCGGACTGCACATGGGTGAAGTCGAGGATGCGGACGCCCTCGAGTGCTTGGCTCATTGACTGTCTCCTTCTTGACCTGGGAACTGCAGTTGACTGTGCTCGCCGGTGCCACGATCGGCGTGCCAGGCAAGGCGGGACGACGCCGCGGGCTCGCGCCCGCAAGGAGGAGCAACGCCGCATGGCGCGTCGAGGGTGGTGCTGGCGGGCGCAGTCAACTGTCGTTCCCAGGTTCGTTCATCGTGGCTTCGACTTCTACCAGACGGGCGCGAAGTTTGCGCTCCTCCGCGAAGCGGGCTGTCTCGTCGCGGACGATGGCGACGATGCCGGTGACCTCGTGAGCGGCGGAGAACAGCATCGACACCGTGAAGGCAATGGAGAGCGTGTGCCCGTCCTTGTGCAGCGCGGGAACGCGCAGCAGGTCGGCGCCGTACTTGGTGACGCCGGTTTCCATCGTCTTGTTGTAGCCGTCCCAGTGCCGCTGACGTTGGCGCTGGGGAATGATCAGGTCGAGCGACTGGCCGAGGGCCTCGGCCTCGCTGAAGCCGAAGATGCGCTCGGCTGCGCGGTTCCACAGCGTGATCGCGCCCTGCGCGTCGCACACCATGATCGCATCGCCGGCGCCTTCGACGAGCTGCTTGAAATCCAGGTTCGCTTGCATGAGTGCCTCCCGGGCGCTGACTGCTGGCTGGGGTCTGTCACTGTGCGGGGGAATCTGGTTGGTGTGAAGCCCCCCGCACAGGGCTGCTGCTGCCCTACACGGCCTTGGCCGCGTGCAGGCTGGCGATCTGGTCCTGGCTGTAGCCGAGCTCAGCCAGCACGTCGTCGGTGTGCTCGCCCAGCAGGGGCGAGGCAGTGACTTCGGGCTTGAGGTCCGAGAACTTGATCGGGCTGCCGATGGTCCAGTAGCTGCCGCGCTCCTTGTGCGGGACTTCGACGATCGAGCCGCTCTTGCGCAGCGACTCGTCGTGCAGCAGTTCCTTCATCGACAGCACCGGGGCGCAGGGAATGTCGTGCTTGCGGAAGATGTCCACCGCCTCGAACTTGGTCTTGTCCTTGATGAAGTCCTCGATGGTGGCGAAGATCTGCTCGATGTGCGGCTGGCGGGCCTTGGCCGTCATGTAGTCGGGGTCGGTCTTCCACTCGGGCTTGCCCAGCGCGTCGCAGATCGGCTCCCAGGCATGGCCCTGCACCGTGAAGTAGATGTAGGCGTTGGGGTCGGTCTGCCAGCCCTTGCACTTCAGGATCCAGCCGGGCTGGCCACCGCCGCCGGCGTTGCCGCCGCGCGGCACGACCTTGTCGGCGAATGCGCTCATCTCGTGCGGGTACTGCGGGTATTCCTCGAGGTAGCCCACGCTGTCCAGGCGCTGCTGGTCGCGCATCTTCACGCGGCACAGGTTGAGCACGGCGTCCTGCATCGAGCAGGCCACCTTCTGGCCCTTGCCCGTCTGCTCGCGGCCGATGATGGCCGTGAGGATGCCGATGGCCAGGTGCATGCCGGTGTTGGAGTCACCCAGCGCCGCCGCCGAGATCGTCGGGACGGAGTTTCCGCCCTTCCACCAGCCGGTGGTGGAGGCGGCGCCGCCGGCGCACTGCGCCACGTTCTCGTACACCTTCAGGTCTTCGTAGTGGTGGCCTTCGCTGAAGCCCTTGACCGACGCGACGATCATCTTGGGATTCAGCTCCTGGATGCGTTCCCAGGTGAAGCCCATGCGGTCCAGCGCGCCGGGGCCGAAGTTTTCCACCAGCACGTCGGATTCGCGGATCAGCTTCTCCAGCACGGCCTTGCCCTCGGGCTTCTTCGTGTCCAGCGTGATCGAGCGCTTGTTGCTGTTGAGCATGGTGAAGTAGAGCGCATCGACGTCCGGAATGTCGCGCAGCTGCGAGCGCGTCACGTCGCCCGCGCCGGGGCGCTCCACCTTGATCACGTCGGCGCCGAACCAGGCCAGCAACTGCGTGCACGCGGGGCCGGCCTGCACGTGCGTGAAGTCGATGATCTTGATGCCGTTGAGGGGCTTGTTGCTCATTGGGATATCTCCTTGAATGAAACGAAACGCGGGTTACTTCTTCTTCGCCGTGGCGGGGTTCAGGCTCGTGATGCGGCCGCTCTCGGTGCCGGCGGTCTCGTCGATGACGGCATTGATCAGCGTCGGGCGGCCCGAGGCGACGGCCTCGGCCAGGGCCTTCTGCAGCTCGTCGGCGGTGGTGGCGTTGACGCCGACGCCGCCGAAGGCTTCCATCAGCTTGTCGTAGCGCGCGTTCTTGACGAACACCGTGGGCGCCACGTCGGGCGTGCCGCTGGAGTTCACGTCGGTGCCGCGGTAGACGCCGTTGTTGTTGAAGACGACGACGCAGACCGGCAGGTTGTAGCGGCAGATGGTCTCGACCTCCATGCCGCTGAAGCCGAAGGCGCTGTCGCCCTCGATGGCGATCACCGGCTTGCCCGTGACCACGGCGGCGGCCACGGAGAAGCCCATGCCGATGCCCATGATCCCCCAGGTGCCCACGTCGAGGCGCTTGCGCGGCTCGTACATGTCGACGATGCTGCGCGCGAAGTCCAGTGTGTTGGCGCCCTCGTTGACGACGATGGCGTCGGGCCGTGCCTTCACCTGGTCGCGGATCACGCTGAGCGCGCTGTGGAAGTTCATCGGCGAGGGCCGCGCGGCCAGCGTGGCGGCCATCTTCGACAGGTTCTTGTCCTTGCGCTCGGCGATGGCGCCGGTCCACTCGGCCGGCGGCTTGGCCCACTTGGCGTCGATGCCGGCCAGCAGCGCGGCCACGCAGGAGCCGATGTCGCCGATCACGGGCGCCTCGATGGCGACGTTGCTGTCGATCTCGGTCGGCGCGATGTCGATCTGGATGAAGCGCTTGGCGCCCTTCTCCTGCGCCCAGGTCTTGCCCTTGCCGTGCGAGAGCAGCCAGTTGAGGCGCGCGCCGACGAGCACCACCACGTCGGCTTCCTGCAGCACGTAGGAGCGAGCGGCGGCTGCCGACTGCGCATGCGTGTCGGGCAGCAGGCCCTTGGCCATGGACATCGGCAGGTAGGGAATACCCGTCTTCTCGACCAGCGCGCGGATGTCCGCGTCGGCCTGCGCGTAGGCGGCACCCTTGCCGAGCAGGATCAGCGGGCGCTTGGCGCCCTTGAGGATGTCGAGCGCGCGCTGGACGGCGTCGGCCGCCGGGATCTGGCGCGGCGCGGCATCGACCACCTTGATGAGCGAGGCCTTGCCGGCCGCCGCGTCCATGGTCTGCGCGAACAGCTTGGCCGGCAGGTCGAGGTACACGCCGCCCGGGCGGCCCGACAGCGCGGCGCGGATGGCGCGCGCGATGCCCACGCCGATGTCCTGGGCATGCAGCACGCGGAAGGCCGCCTTGCACAGGGGCTTGGCGATGGCGAGCTGGTCCATTTCCTCGTAGTCGCCCTGCTGCAGGTCGACGATCTCGCGCTCGCTGGAGCCGCTGATGAGGATCATCGGGAAGCAGTTGGTGGTGGCGTTGGCCAGCGCGGTGAGGCCGTTGAGGAAGCCGGGGGCCGACACGGTCAGGCAGATGCCTGGCTTCTGCGTGAGGAAGCCGGCGGCGGCGGCGGCATTGCCGGCGTGCTGCTCGTGGCGGAAGGAAATGACGCGCAGGCCTTCGGCCTGGGCCATGCGCGTGAGGTCGGTGATCGGGATGCCGGGCAGGCCGAAGATGGTGTCGATGCCGTTGAGCTTGAGGGCATCGATGACGAGATGGAAGCCGTCGGTGGTCTCGCCCACCGGCGTGCTGTCTTCCGTCACGCTCTTGAGGACGCGGACCACCGCGTCGCCTTCGGCATCACGGTTTTTCGCAGGCTTGAGGGCTTCGTCCAGCGTGGTGGCTGCCTCTTTCTCTGTTCTGACTGAAGACATGTCTCTCCTTCTGCATGGGTGAATGGCCTAGGCCCGAGCCGCGACTATGATTCGGGCCAAACTTTCGGCCGTTGACCTCGGTCAACTTTCCCGAAAACGGCGCAGCCCCCGATGAGCAGCGCCGGCGGCGAACTCGAGAAGACGGTGACCATGACGTTGTTGGAAAACCATCCGGAGAAGAACATCATTCGTGCCCAGCTCCGGCAGAACGTGCTTCTCAAGGACCTGAGCGAGGCGGATCGCGCCGAACTGGAAGCCCACCTGGTCATCGTGGACGGCAACAAGGGCGAGTTCCTGCTGCACCAGGGCGTGCGGGAGATGGAGCAGTACTTCATCCTCGACGGCATCCTCAAGCGGGTGGTGAGCAACCCGGAGGGCAAGGAGATGATCCTTCGCTTCGCCGACGAGAACGACATGGAGACGAGCTACGCCGCGCTGCGGCTGGGAACGCCCACACCCTACGGCATCGTCTGCGTGACCAAGGCGCGGGTGGCGAGCCTGCCGCTGAAGGAGTGGATCGCCTTCCTGAACAAGCATCCCGAAACCAAGGAACTGTTCGAGTTCCTGGTGATGCGCGGAATGAGCGAGATCATGGCGCACACCATCACGCTGCACCTGCTCGACGCCGCGGGGCGCGTGCACCGGTTCATGCGCAAGCATCCGGAGCTGGAAGACCGGATTCCGAGCAAGGAGCTGGCTTCGTATCTGAATCTCTCAGCGGAAACCCTTAGCCGGCTTCGCAAGCGCGGGAAGATCTGAGCGCGGCTCAGGGATTGCTCCCTCTCCCGCTTGCGGGAGAGGGAGCAAGAAGCGAATTCCAGGCTCCGCGCTCAGGTCTGCTTCGCCGAAGCAAAGCGCCGCGTGCTGGCCATCAGCCTCAGCTGGTTGTGCACCCCCGTCACGCCCACCACGGAAGCCGCGATGTTCTCGGTCTGTGCTCTCTCCTCGCTGTCGAGCACGATGCCGCGCAGCAGCAGTTCGCCCTGGTTCGCGGCGATCGTCACGTTGATGTCGCGCGTCGCATCGTGCTCCTTCAGCGCCGCGCGCACACGCGCCTCCAGCGCCATGTTGGCGAGCAGCGCGCGCGAGGCCGGCGTTTCGGCGAACTCGGGGCGATTCACCATCAGCCTGATCTGCTCGACGCAGCTCTCGACCGACAGGCGGTCCGTGTTGAGCACCAGGTCGTAGAGCACCGGGTCGCCCCAGGTCACGCCGAACTGCGAGTGCATGCGCGCGGCGTGCGCCTGGTCGCTGCGGCGGATTTCGGCTTCGGCGAACTCGGCATCGTCGGTCTCGAGGTCGGCCATCAGCCATTCGACCCGCTTCTTCATGGAGCGCGTGATGCGCACGCACACCACGTGCGGCACCGCCCGCAGCAGGCAGGTGGCGCCCCAGCCGCGCAGCACCACGTTGCCGCGGTCGGCCAGCGCGAAGAGCTCTTCGGCGGTGTAGAGCGCCACGCTGCGCCTGTCGGTGGTGAGGCGCTCCACCAGCCCCGCCTTGCCGCTGCGCAGCCGGCCGATCAGGCTCGTGGAGACCTGCATCCGGTCGGCCACGTGCTCGATGACCTCGTGGCGCATCACGGCGAGGCCGAGCGTCTCGGCGAGCTTCAGCGAAACATCCTTCGCGAGGGAACCCATCTCCTGGGTCAGTGCGATCACTGGCATGTGCTCTCCTCCTTGCTTCAATCCACCGGCCGCTCGACCGCGAACTCGTCGGGCTTCTTCGGCTTTTTCACGAAGGCCAGCGCCTTGGAGATCAGCGGCCAGAACAGCAGCACCAGCGCCAGCGTGGTGATGCCGCCGACCAGCGGATTCGAGAACATCACCATCACGTCGCCCTGCGACACCAGCATGGCCTGGCGGAACGAGTCTTCCGCCTTGTCGCCGAGCACCAGCGCCAGCACCAGCGGCGCGAGCGGGAAGTCGAGCTTCTTGAAGAGGTAGCCCAGCACGCCGAAACCGAGCATGAACCAGATGTCGAGCATCGCGTTGTGCACGGTGTAGGCGCCGATCGCGCAGATCACGATGATCACCGGCGCGATGATCGAGAACGGAATGCGCAGGATCGACGCGAACAGCGGCACGGTGCTCAGCACCACGATCAGCCCGACGATGTTGCCGAGGTACATGCTTGCGATGAGGCCCCAGACGAAGTCCTTCTGCTCGACGAAGAGCAGCGGCCCGGGCTGCAGGCCCCAGATCAGCAGACCGCCCAGCAGCACCGCGGCGGTGGGCGAGCCGGGAATGCCCAGCGCGAGCATCGGCAGCAGCGCGCTGGTGCCGGCCGCGTGCGCGGCGGTCTCGGGCGCGACCACGCCTTCGGCTTCGCCGGTTCCGAACTTGGCGCCCTTCTTCGACATCTTCTTGGCGAGGCCGTAGGCCATGAACGAGGCCGGCGTGGCGCCGCCCGGCGTGATGCCCATCCAGATGCCGATGAGCGAGCTGCGGATCGAGGTCAGCCAGTACCTGGGCAGCTGCTTCCAGGTCTGCCACACCACCTTCGGGTCGATCTTCGCGCTCTTGCCCGAGAACTTCAGGCCCTCTTCCATCGACAGCAGGATCTCGCCGATGCCGAACAGGCCGATCACCGCGATCAGGAAGTCGAAGCCGCGCATCAGCTCGGGCTGGCCGAAGGTCAGGCGCAGCTGGCCGGTGACGGTGTCCATGCCCACGCTCGCGAGCGCGAAGCCCAGCGCCATCGACGCGAGGATCTTGAAGGGCGAACCCTTGCCCATGCCGACGAAGCTGCAGAAGGTCAGCAGGTACACCGCGAAGAACTCGGGCGAGCCGAACTTGAGCGCGAACTTGGCGACCAGCGGGGCGAGGAAGGTGATCATCACCACCGCGAGGAAGGCGCCCACGAACGATGAGGTGAAGGCGGTGGTGAGCGCCGCGCCGGCCTGTCCGTTCTGCGCCATCGGGTAGCCGTCGAAGGTGGTGGCCACCGACCACGGCTCGCCCGGGATGTTGAACAGGATCGAGGTGATGGCCCCGCCGAAGAGCGCACCCCAGTAGATGCACGACAGCATGATGATGGCCGAGGTAGGCGACATCGTGAACGTGAGCGGCAGCAGGATCGCGACGCCGTTGGCGCCGCCGAGCCCCGGCAGCACGCCGATCAGCACGCCGAGGATGATGCCGACGAACATCAGGCCGATGTTCATCGGCGAGAGGATCACCGAGAAGCCCTGCATCAGGGCACTGATTTCTTCCATTTCGCTTGTGCTCCTTGGGTCGGGTTCAGTAGCCGAGGAATCGAAGCGGATCGAGCGCGCCCTTGAAGAGCGGCACCTTGAACCAGACCTCGAACATGCAGAAGAAGAGCGTGTTCACCGCCAGCGCGGCGAACACGCTCTTGAACCACGCGTACTTGCCCAGCACCACCATGAAGAGCGCGATGTAGATCGCCGACGCCACGTAGATGCCGAGAATGGAGATCGCCAGCACGTAGACAGTGGCCGGCACCAGCACCGACAGCACGCGCTTGAGCTGCACCGAGTCGACGAAGACCGCGGTGTTGCGGTTCTTGCCGAGCAGCGACTGGTAGAGGATGCCGGCGCCCGAGATCGTGATGATCACGCCGATGAAGAACGGGAAGTAGCCGGCGCCGGGGCCGTCGGTGGTCCAGCCGGCGCCGAGCTTGCGCGCCTCGAAGACGACCACCAGGCCGATGACCAGCAGCGCCACTGCGACCGCCGCCTCTACGAGGTGAGTGGAGATGCCCGTGCGCGCCGGGCCCTCGGATGTTTCGTCGTGCTCCATGGAGCCCCCATCGTGGTTGTGTGGAAGAAGGAAATCGGCGTGCACTCCTGGCGCACGCGCCCGCTGCCGCAGGGCGCGGCAGGCGGTCGTCGGCGGTCTGCCCGCCTACTTGTTGCTCGCGAGGAAGCCCGCGTCGGACATCAGCGTGCGGTGCGTGGCCTCGGCTTCGGTGAGCCATTTGGCGAAGGCATCGCCGGTCATGAAGGTCGGGTTGAAGGCACCCTTCTCCATGTACTCCTTCCACTCCGGCGTCGCGGCCACCTTGGTCAGCAGGTCCTTGTAGAAGGCGAGCTGGTCGGGCGTGACGCCGGGCGGCATGAAGATGCCGCGCAGCATCGTGTACCTGGTGGGCACGCCCGCTTCCTTGCAGGTGGGGATGTCGTTCCAGGACTGGGTGTCGGTGACCTTGGCCTTGAACGGCATGCGCTCGTCGTCGAACACGCACAGCGCGCGCAGCTTGCCCGCGCGCCACTGCGCCACGGCCTCGATCGGGTTGTTGACCGTCGACTGCACGTGCCCGCCCACCAGCTGCACCGCCACCTCGCCGCCGCCCTTGAAGGGCACGTAGATGAACTTGGTGCCGGTGGCTTTCTCGAGCGCGACCGTGATGATCTGGTCTTCCTGCTTCGAGCCGGTGCCGGCCATCTTGAACTTGTTCGGCCCCGCGGCCTTCACCGCGGCGACGTATTCGCCGGCGCTCTTGTAGGGCTCGGAGGCATTGGTCCACAGCACGAACTGGTCGAGCGCCAGCATCGCGACCGGCGTCATGTCCTTCCAGTTGAAGGGCACGCCCGTGGCCATTGGCGTGGTGAAGAGGTTCGACAGCGAGATGACGATCTTGTGCGGATCGCCCTTCGCCTCCTTCACCGCCAGGAAGCCCTCGGCGCCGGCGCCGCCGGACTTGTTGACGACGATCAGCGGCTCCTTCATCAGCTTGTACTTGATGACGATGCCCTGCAACAGGCGCCCCATCTGGTCGGCGCCACCGCCGGTGCCGGCGGGAATCACGAACTCCACCGGCTTGGTGGGTTCCCATGCGAAGGCGGGCGCGGCACCGGTCACCAGCGCCACCGCGGCGGCAGTGGTGGCAAGTACGGCAGTCGCGCGGCTCAGAACATTCGAGGCGATCTTCTTCATCAGGGTGTCTCCTGTGTAGTGATTTCGCTCTTTTTTGTTCTTGAATCTGAGCAGAGATGCGAACGGGCACGATGGTGCGCGCCGACGATTCGAGGCGGCTTGATCGCGGTCAACTTTTCGCAGATTTCGTATTCGGGTTAGCCCGCGCTGGCGATGCGCGCGGGGCTGCTCGCGACCCCGGACCGGACTGTCATCGCAAACCCTATAAAATCGCGGGCGCGCTGCGGACTCACCGCCTCGCGTATCCATCCGGTCTTCGTAGTTCAATGGATAGAACGGGGTCCTCCTAAGACTCAGATACAGGTTCGATTCCTGTCGAAGGCACCAAGGACCCGAATCACGGCGTCTCACCCCACATCAAAACCCCGCACGCTCCAAGGCGTAGCGGGTTTTTCTTTGCCTCGCAACAACGCGCGGCGTAGCATCCCATCGCACGGAAATACCGTTACTTTTTCCGGTATCCCGGAAATCCCCGTGACGAGATACCGTTGAGGAGTGGAGATGGCACTGACAGACACGTTTGTTCGGCAGGTGAAGCCCACCGGGAAGGCCATCGGCGACAAGTATGCCGACGGCGCCGGCATGTACCTGTTGGTGAAGACTGCCGGGAAATACTGGCGAATGGATTACACCTTCGCCGGCAAGCGGAAAACGCTAGCGCTGGGCACCTACCCAGAAGTCTCGCTGGCCAAAGCCCGGGATCGCCGCGCCGCCGCCCGCGAGCTGCTGGCAGACGGGACTGACCCGAGCGCGGCCAAGCGCGAAGAAAAGAGAGCCCGCGCCGACGCAGCGGCGAATACGTTCGAGGCGGTTGGGCGCGAATGGCTGGGAAAGACTGCGGCCAAACGAGCGAGCGGAACGCAGCTCAAGGTCAAGACATGGCTCGAGAAGGACGTGTTCCCCTTCATCGGCAAGATGCCCATGTCCACCATCGGTCCGCGCGACATTCTGGAGCGAGTTGTCCGCAAGCTGGAAGCACGCGGCGCTGTCGATACCGCCCATCGCGTCAAGCAGCTTTGCGGGCAGGTGTTTCGCTTCGCAGTGGTGTCAGGACTGGCAGAGAGGGACGTAACTGCCGATCTGAGCGAAGCTCTGGCCTCGAAAGCGACCAAGCACTTCGCCGCCATTACCGAGCCCAAGCGAGTCGGAGATCTGATGCGCTCGATCCATGCCTATAGCGGCCACCCCACTACCGTTGCCGCGCTGAAGCTTTCCCCTCTGCTGTTTGTCCGGCCTGGCGAGTTGCGCACCGCGGAATGGGCTGAGATCGACCTGGACGCGGCCGAGTGGCGCATCGCCGGCCCGAAGATGAAAATGAAGGTCGATCACGTCGTGCCGCTAGCAACCCAAGCGGTTCGGATCCTGCGGAACCTCCAACCGATCACAGGGCATGGACGGTTTGTGTTTCCCAGCATACGGACGGGTGAACGCCCCATGAGCGAGAACACGATCAATGCCGCCCTACGTGGGATGGGCTACAGCGCTGAAGTCCACACGGCCCACGGCTTCAGGGCAACCGCGCGGACCATCATGGACGAGGTGCTCGGCGAGCGCGTGGACTTCATCGAGCACCAGCTCTCCCACACGGTCAAGGATGCCAACGGTCGTGCGTACAACCGCACCGCACATCTCCCCGCGCGCCGGAAAATGATGCAGCGCTGGGCGGACTACCTGGACAAGCTGCGCATCGGTGCCGACGTGATTCCCTTGAAGCCGCGCCAGATGACATAGCGCCACGTCCGCCCGCTCCTGCCAAGCCAGCTAGATGAGTGCCACGACATCGCGCAGGTGCGCCGCAGTCTGGGGCAACCCGCGCTTTTCGAGCAGTTCGACCAACGCGATCGCGTCGTACTGCGGCCGGGCCCAGCGCTCGCGCGTTCGCTTCAAAGCCGCGAGGGCGGTGAGCTTCTCCAGCATCAACTGGTTGAGGACGAATTCGTCGGGAGTCTGTACCTCGATGCCGAACGGTTCCAGCACTTCCCTGGGAAAGTCCTTTTCGTTCCACGTCAAGATCGCATCCGCGTGCCCAGGATCGCAGCCGCCAGCACGTGGCGGTCATCAGGGTCCGGCAGCTTCAGGCCCTCGATCAGGTGCTCCTAGCCCAAGTCACAAAACGTGGCTCGCAGCGGCCAAGTTGATTCGCCGCTGTACGCGCGGGCACTCATCCAGGGCGGTGAAAGTACGGCTTTACCGGCTTGGTTTTTTGACCCCGTCGCCCTTCTTGGCGCGGCCGGAGCGGTAGTTCGTCAATGGTGTTCGCAACGGCACGGCGGGACTCACGATATCCAGCCACTCCACAATTTCTCGGGGCGGGCGGCGCGATGCTGCGCGGAGATCGAAAAGCTCTCGATCTCGCAACTGGACTCGACAAACCGTAAATGCGGAGCGCTTCCGCCTGCTGTTGTCGGTAAAAATTGTCGCGTCAGCGACTGAGCACGCTAGGCGAATAGCCTTTTGCGTCCGAGGGAACCTTGACATGAGACGTGGGATGTCGACGGAATGGCCACCCTGCGCCACTCGTGTCGAAACCCGTGCGATAGACAACTGGGCATTCGACAGTCCGACAAAGAAGAGGAGCACGAAGTAACCGGCATCCTGCATCTGACGAATGAGATCAATCTTGGACTCAACTATGCCGCCCTTCAATTCCCGCCAATGCGAGAACACAGTTTCCATGGCGAACGGGACTCCACGCGCCATCGCTTGTGCGACGAACGCTTCAACGCCTTTTTGAGCGACAGCCATCCAGCTCTCGTCATGGTCCCTCAACTCCTGCGCCCAATCGGGCAGGAGTTTGGTGCGGTCTGGCTCCGGCAGCACCGAGAGCATCATGCGGTCGGCGTTGACTAGGGGAATTCGGAAGTCGGACGATAGATGCTTCGTCCACATCGTGGACTTTCCTGATCCGTTGTGGCCGGCCAGGATGACTGCGAGTGGCTTTCGAGAGCGGCGCTGTTCCCGTCTGACTTCTTCCACCGCTTCCGCGATGGTCGTCATGCTCTGGATAGCACCTTGAATTTGCCCTCAACGAACACTCCGACCGACATCTTCCCGTTGAGTTCACGGATGAGCCGCCCCGGCTCTTTGGGGTCGGCGTGGTACAGCGGCACGGTCGACTCGTTCGGCAAGGACACGCCCGCCTTAATGATCTTCGTCGCCGCACGTGCGAGCGCCGTTTGACCACTGGATACGTTGCGTCGCAGTTCGGGGCCCTTTGGCCCAATGGAGTTCACTACCACCGACCCGAATCGGACTGTGGAAGACGATCCCTTGGTGTTAACAGCGTTGACCACCATGCCCCCCACTGCAGGGCGAGTCGACTTGCCTCGCCGCGTTGACTTGGCCGCCAATGTTTTCATTTGAGCCATAGCGAACCTCAGCGCTTCCCCGGCGCGATTAGCCGTTGCGCGCGCTCAATACGCCCGCGCAGGCTGTCCTGGAAATGCGGATCTTTGCGACGGCTATCAATATGGTGCGCGATTGCCACTCGGATTACCTCTGAAATGGGCGTCTCTTCGACATTGGCCACGGTCTCCAGAGCTTCGGCCTGCTCTGCAGTTAGTCGAATGGTCATGGACTTTACTGGCTTCATGCCTGGAATTATGGGCCAAACAACCGAGATTGCAAGGCTCATTGATGCCGTGGTATCATGCAACCACAGTAGCACGGAGCCAATCAATCATGCCCACTTCGACTCAAACGCCTGACCCCTCCAAGCCAGGCGCGAAACCCGAAAAAGAACTGCACATCCAGATCGATCGCAGTCCTTATCAGGTGCTTCAACTCACAATGAGCGGCACGGAAATCAGACAACTTACGACGCCGCCGATCGGCGCGGATCGTGACCTCTTTGAGGTCGTACCCGGCACTGCGGATCGCAAAATTGCAAACACCGACGTGGTAGAGATTCATAACGGCCAACGCTTCTTTACCGCACCGGGCCAAATCAACCCGGGCTGATGCGTCACTGAGGAGTACATATGAGCCTGCCAGCCTCCGACATCTCGTATCTCGACGAGCGGGGATTGCCTTATTCGGTCACGACCGAAGGGGGGATGATCTGTGTGTTGTTGCCGCAATTTCCATTGCCAGCCGGCAGTAACGTGACGGCCTCCGACTTGCTGCTGCGTCTCAATCCCGGCTTTCCCGATGTCCCTCCCGACATGTGGTGGTTCGATCCCCCTGTAACACGCAACAATGGCGCGACTATTCAGGCGACCGAAGCAAGAGAACAGCATCTCGGCCGGACGTGGCAACGTTGGTCGAGACACTTGCAGCCCGGGCAGTGGCGATCTGGCGTCGACCGCCTGGAAAATTTCATCGGCCTAATCCGCGCCGAGTTGATGCGTGGCTGCGGGAGTGCGACCGTATGACATGCACACTGGTCCTGCCGCACTGGCTCGCCGAAGACATAGAGAAGGCCGCTCAAGACCCCCTCGAGACCGCCGGCGTCTTGCTCGCATCCATGTGCAATCTCGCTGACGGGACTCGAAAGCTGTTGGCCCGCCGCATCCACTGGGTGCCTCCCGAGGCGTATCGACATCGAAGCGGAAACGCGCTGCTGATCGGTTCGGACGGCTATGTGCCTGCGCTACAGGAAGCAGAGACGATAGGGGCTTGCGCCATTTGGTTTCACACCCATCCGTCCCACATCGGCATCCCGCTTCCAAGTTCACATGACGACCGCGTAGACGAGCAACTGTCAGACCTCTTTCGGCTTCGCACCGGCGCGGAGGTATACGGATCACTGATCGTCTCTCCAGGAAGGGGAGGCTTCACGTTCTCCGGTTTTATTGAGGGTGATCGGTGGCGGGCAGAAATTGACCGCCTAATCGTGGTCGGCGACAGACTCCGCTTCGCCAAGACCTTCCGCGCCGGGTGCGATGAGGTTTCTCCGGAGTTCGACAGGAGCGTTAGAGCCTTTGGCGGCGCTGTACAGGCGTCGTTGGGCGAGCTTCGCTTTGGCATTGTCGGCAACGGTGGCACAGGGTCGGCCGTTACGGAACAACTGGTTCGACTTGGGGCCCGAAAGCTAGCCTTGTTCGATCCGGACACGCTCACCACAAGCAATCTCACCCGGGTGTACGGATCGCGTCGAACGGACGTGGGACGCCCGAAGCCAGAAATCCTGCGTGATCACCTTCTGGCGATCGCCCCCGATCTTTCCTGCGAAACGCACAATCAGAGCATTCTTGAAGAGGCGGTCGCCCGTCAACTAGCGAGTTGCGACGTCGTGTTTGGCTGCACGGACGACAACGCAGGCCGCTTGGTGCTCTCCCGCCTCGCAAGCTACTTTCTCATTCCTGTTTTCGACTGCGGCGTCCTTCTCTCGAGTGATGCCTCCGGACAACTCACAGGGATTGACGGTCGTGTCACGACGTTGTGTCCCGGAACCTCCTGTCTAGTTTGCCGTGATCGGGTCGACCTTCGGCGCGCGGCGGCCGAACAGATGAGCGCGGCGGAGCACGGGCGCCTTGCAGCGGAAGGTTACGCGCCATCGCTCGGGCGCGTTGAGCCTGCCGTCGTGACATTCACAACTATGGTTGCTGCCGCCGCGGTTTCTGAGTTGATTGAACGCCTTGTGGGATACGGGCCGACTCCTCGACCGAGTGAGGTACTGCTCCGTGCCCACGATCGTGAGACTTCGACAAACATCGTCCCGCCTCGTGATGGACATTACTGCGACCCTGCTGCGGGTAAGTTGGGAACAGGCACCTTGGAACCGTTCTTGGAGCAAGCTTGGCGATGATGAACATCAAGTGGTGGGATTGGCTGCCCTTATTCAGATGGCGTGTCGTAATGACTTGCGACGCTGCCGACGAAGTACCCGACAAGCTTCCGCGCAACGGCGCGGTGCTGGTTGCCTCGGGCACGATTGCCAAGTGGCTCGTATTCGATTGTGCTTGCCGTACGGGACACCGGATCATGCTGCCCTTGCAAGGGGCACCGCGCTGGCAAGTAGGAAGACAACGGCCACTCACCGTTACGCCGAGTGTTGACTATCGAGGACACCGTCGGTGCCATTACGTCCTGCGCGACGGAACTGTTCGATGGGTATAGAGGAAGGGAATTGAAATGGCGGAAAAGAAATCACGCGGCCCGAAGAAGAACGCGACGAGCGCGCTGGCCGGCAACTCGCCAGCATCGCAGCCCTCGCCTGGGAACGCGCCAGCAAACGGGATGATGCGAACGCCGTTGTTCCAAGCCATGCATGCTGAGCGGTATCAGCGCCAGTTCCTGATTAAGAACATTCAGGGGATCACGAACAGAAAACTGGTCTGCTATGTAGCCGGGACCGCAGCGCTCATCAATCGTGACGATACCCTCGGTTTTGTCGATCTTCTGCACAACATCCCCAAGGGCAGCGATCTGGACTTCCTGTTGCATACCCCCGGCGGAGATATGGACGCGGCTGAAAAGCTGATCACGATGATCCGCACCCGGGTGGGAAATGGGCGGTTGCGGGTCATCGTGCCTGACTTCGCCAAGAGCGCGGGGACGCTGATCGCGATCGGCGCAGACGTGATCGCAATGAGCGATTGCTCGGAACTTGGTCCGATTGATCCACAGATCACGCTTAACGACGCGCATAGCAATTCAATACCGCACTCGATCCAGAGCTATCTTGACGCATATGCAGCGCACAGCCAGGCACTAAAGCAGGACCCTACTGATCAAGCTGCGCGCATCATGCTGGAGAAGCTGGATCCTGGCACTATAAAGCTGTTCGAAGCCGCTCGTGAACGAGCGCGCACGTTCGCCGAGAGTCAACTTAAACGGCACTCGCCGACATACACCAAAGTGGCCGCGGCGTTGCTGGACACGCACAAATGGCTGTCACACGGCCAAATGATCGGCCATGAAGATGCGACCTCGATCGGCTTGAACGTTGAGTACCACGATCCCCAGTCACCGGATTGGCACCCCGTCTGGCAGCTTTACGCCCTACAACGAATGGCAGTCCGTGATGATGTCAAGCTTTTCGAATCCGACGTTGTTTCCGTTCAGTTTGAAAGTGGCGCAGCCTCTAGTCGCTCGCGGGGTGACTAGCTGCTGTGTTGGGGCTCCAGACGATAGTAGCCGCAGGATCTCCGACTGCCCGGTAGAAGCCAACTAGCCAAGACGTGGCCAGTTTCAATATTGAGATCAGCTGGTCCGGGAAGCGTCCGAGTATCCCTCCGGATCATCGACCCAGCGCTGAAGCGCTGCACGAGGCCAACCACAGGCGCGTCCGCCCAAATGCACAGGAGGAGGAAACTTGCCTCCAGCAATCCTGCGATACAAGGTGGCGCGGCTCAGTGCGGTGATGCGTATCACGTCGGCCATGCGAAAAAACGCGGGGCCCGTCGCGCCCGACAGATCAACATGGCGGTGATCGACATGGGGTTCGAATTGCATGACAACTCCTTGAAGTTGAGTCGAGCCTTCAAGTAGCGGCTTGCGTACCGACGGTGAATTTCTGACTTGAAGACCCGGACAAAAGCAGACCGGCACCGGAACCAAAGCAGCGCTGCCATCCGGACTCGCCCCGGCAATTGCAGCCCAACCCAGCGCCCCTAGACTCGTCTTCCGCATGGAATTGCGCCGAGCGTGCGACGACTCACAGCTTCTGACAACTGGCATTTTTGACAGGGGCAACGCCCCGGCTCAGGCACATTCACGACCCCGCTCAGACGACCACACCGTCACAGTATCAGTGCGGGCAACCCTGCAGAAGGTCACTGAAACGAGGACGACTCCACCATCATCGGACACGTGGCCCGGACGAGTTGGCATCCGCGCGCTCCGGCGCTCGACTTCTCTCTGCCTCCTTCCATCGATCCGCCATTCGCTGCGCATCGGTCTGCACAGCCGGCATGCGCGCGACGAAGCGCTCCACCCGCTCGGCCAACTCGGCCTGGCCCTGACTTCGAAGCGCATCCGCAACTGCGTGCCAGTCCGCCACCACCTCCTGCTGCGTGCGCTGCATGGTCTCTTTGCCGGCATCCAGGGTGCCTCGGTTTGTCTGTAAGGCCTGGAGCACGCTCTCCAGCTTGGCGCGCATGAAGGTCGAGGTCCTCGGCGGTCGATGCCTGGCTCGGTCGTCGGGCGGCAGTTGCCCGAATGCCCGAAGCGCGCGGAGCCTGTGATGGATCGCATCCCTATAGGGCTTGCGCGTCTGCCCTCGCACTTGGCGCGGTGTGGCATTGGCCGCCACGCCCTGCTCACGCATCAGCGCGGCGAACTGCTCGCGCCACTGGCGCAGCGTGTCCTTGCGGATGTAGAGGCGCTTGCCGGGCTCGAACTCGTGCTCACACTTGACCACCAGATGCACATGCGGGTGCGGCTGATCGGTGTGCAGCACCATGGCGTAGCGATATTGCAGCGCAAAGTTCTCGCGCGCAAAGACGCGGGCAGCAGCCAGTACCTTTTCCGGTGGCGTGCCGGCGGGCATGGACAGGACGATGTTGTGCACCAACTTCGCACGCGTGTCTTTCTGCCCCAGCGCGGGCCTCGGCTTGTACTGGCTTCTGCAAAGCTCCAGCTGCCAGTCGGCCGTGATCTCCTTGGCTGCACCCCGGCCCTGCGGCGCCAGTCCCTCGTCGGTTTCCAGCTGCAGCTTGCCGTGCCGGCCGACGTAGCGCAGATGGGCCTCGACGCCGCCGACGTCCCGTCCGCCGCCGGAGACCTTCACCATCACCTCGGGCGTGCGCCCCCCCGTGCGCTGGATCTGCGCGATCTGGTCGGCCCCGAAGCGGAGCTGGCCACCCGGTCCTCGCCGACCGTAGCTCACGATGTCCAGCGTCATGTCGCGCGGCGCATCGGCCGCGCCGCGGCCGCTTCGGCCCCCGCGCACCCTCTGCTCAGGCATGGGCACTCCCGCCGCCGGTCTCCCAGCTGATCAGGTTGCGGTGCACGAGGGCGGCCGTGGCTTTGCGTGCCACCTCGACTTCCCGCCGGACCGACGCGATCGCCTCGCCCAGGTCCGGTGCCACCGGCTTGGGCAGCGTGTTCGGCATGCCGAACATTCGAAGCTGCCGCGCCAACGCGGCCAGTCGGGCGCCGGTCACTTTGATCTGGTCCAGTTCGTTCGGCGGCAGCACGGCCGCGTCACGCAGATGGTTGTGAATCAGCAGGGCGAGGTAGCTGGCTGTCTTCATCCCACGGGAATGGGCTCGCTGTGCCGCCAGCGCGCGATCGCCTTTGCGAAGCCGCAGCGTGATGCGGTCCGCGGCAACACCGTCGGCATTCGAATCACACGACCCCGCGCTGTTGGACCTCAGCACTTCGTTGACCATTTTGGCGAGCAGCCCCGACTCGCTGAGCTGATGCCGCGCGGCCAGCGCGGCGAAGTGCGCCTTCGTCTCGGGCGGCACCCGGGTCCCAATCACGCTGGACAGAGAGGTCTTAGTCATCGCAACGCCACCGTTGTTAACAATGTCTGACGTCAGTCTATCCTGCCCTCATGGCCGCACAAGGACTTTGCCCTCGGAATTCCAGCGTCGAGTTCCCTCGCCGTTTCGCCGTTCCCCGAGCGTTGCGGTCGACCGGCAGTTCGGAGCCCTCCATCGATGTTCGGCATGCCGAACATTGCGGAGGTGGACGGAACGATCCCGCCCTCGTGGCCCCACAAAGACTTTGCCTTCGAAGTTTCGATGTCGTCCTGCAACCGCCGCGTCCAGGCTACCGAGACCGAAAATTCAATCCGCTCGTGGAGCACGCCCACAAGGCCGCTGCATGAATTTCCTCACGGCTTCATCAAGCAGAAGGCCTCCGCTGTTGCTGCCGTTCGAGAAATTCTCGGTGTTCGGCATGCCGAACACCGCAAAAAAACTATGGACAGAGAGGTGAATTCGACACGTAGCGAACTCGCAGGGGAATCATCGAATGGGCATCCGCGTCGCCCGCGCAGTGCGGCCAGGAACAGGCTACTCCCGCAGCGTGAAGACCACTGACAGATAAGAGACCGGCTGGGTCCGAATGGCCTCGATCCCATGGAGTGCACTCGCATCGAACAGCAGCGAGTCCCCCGCCCTCACCTCCGCCGTCCTGCCGCCATAGCGGTAGCTGACCTCCCCGGACAGGAAGTACAGGAACTTGAGGCCCGGGTGCTGGAAGGTCACGTAGGGATCGGCGCCGGGCAGCAGCGTGACCAGGTAGGGCTCGACGAACAGGTTGCCCGACAGGAGGTGACCCAGCAACTCGTAGCGGTAGTCCGCCACGGCCCCGACCCGATCCACGACAACGCCCTGCCCTGCGCGCACATGGCAAAAGTCCGTACGTCGCGCCTGATCCCCGAAGAAGCGCGAGAGCGGAACATGCAGCCCCTGCGCGAGGCGCTCCAGCGTCTCCACCGAAGGCGAGACAAGACCGCGCTCGATGCGAGAAAGCATCGAAGCAGAAATCCCCGAGGTCTTGGCCAGTTCACCGCCAGACACCTCGGCCGCCATGCGCAGCGCCCTGACCTGCGCACCGATGCGAGCCGTGGACAAACTGCGCACGACAGGTGCGGATTGCCTCGGGCGGACACGCGTCACCGAGATCGGCAGCCGCAGCGGACGGGCCGTTGGTAGAGGCGAAGCGATCTGTCGACGCGTCATTGGATTCGTTGGCAGCGGTAAGAGCTTTGCATCTCGGCAACAGAGGCAACCCGCAGGAGGAGCGATCCATTGCGAATTAGAAACGCAGATGCGCAACTCATTATGTACCATACAAGCAGGTGCATAAAGAAGTCCATGCAGCGAGATTCGTTGCATGCGATCGACGCAGGATCCCGCACTACTGAAAGCCTTTGCGGCCGAGCTGAAGGCTCGGCGGGCAGTGCGCGGGTTCAATCAGGAAGAGCTCGGTTTTGCGTCGGGCCTCAATCGCACATTCATTGCCAAATTGGAGACGGCCACTACCAGCCCTTCATTGACCAGTCTCATCTTCTTGTGCAATGGGCTCGAGGTAGAGCCTTCGGAACTCATTAGTTCCTTGATGAAGCGCTACAAGAAAGAGCTGCGGACTAAGTCGGCGGCTGAGTGAGAGATCTCGCCGGTCATCCAGGGCAATCGCTACTCCGATTGAAGCCATCTCTGTAGATGCCGCTGACCGGCTCCGAAGTCAGAGCGCATCGGCGATCAGCCCCAAGGCTTGCTCAGCAGGCAAAGCGCAAAAGTCACCGTCCGGTGGTCCGCAAATGCTGCCGCAGGCTTGCCAGAATCAGCGACAGCCCGAGCGCAATCTGATTCAGCTCAGGCGTGGCCACCATCCACTCGACCTGGCGGAGCAAATCCGTTTCAAGTTCTGGTGCAGACCCCGCCCAGCGCTCAGCGACAATAGCCATGCATCGCTCGATGACCGCTGCAGGCGGATCTACTTCGCCTTTCTCATATTTCGAGATTTGAGATTGGCTGAAGTTGCCCAGTGCACGGCCAAACTCCGCCTGCTTCATCTGACCTCGAGCGGCGCGAATAAGCCCGGTCACCTTGAAGGCTCTCGGGTCCAATGGATCGGGATGAAACGAAGGCATTTTTCAGCGTGTATTCCCTTTGGGAATGTGGTATTCTAAGCGGGAATTCTCATGTTGCACGCCTACCGATCCCAATCAAGCCGTTCAAGCGCGCCCGCCAGCGCTACTGCGGCGCCAGGCGCAAGCCCATATGTGTTCGTCCGAAAGTCAGCGCCGCGCCCCTCAGCGGTCTTCGATACCTATTGGCGGTTTGCCGTCGAGCGGCAGGCGATTTATCACCGGCGTGTCAGGGGAGCCTCGTCCCCTTGGACTACCGACTCGATCCTGCAGCAGCACAAATTCACCAACGCGTACCGCGCATCCGATCGCGTCAGCCAGTACCTCATTAGGGAGGTCATCTACGGGGGTGGCTTCGATTGGAAGTCAACTGTCCTGCGCGTGCTTCTCTTCAAGATCTTCAACAAGATCGAGACGTGGAAGCTACTAGAGCACGTGTTCGGCACGATAGATGCAAAAAGCTTCAATGTGGAAGCATTCGCGAATGTGCTCGAGCAGGCTAGGAGCACGGGTGGCTCGATCTATTCCGCCGCGTACATCATGCCCAGCGGCGTTTCGGCGGGCCCGCGGGGCCGCAAGCATGTCATGCATCTGGAGCTCTTGGCATCTGAGATCGCCAAGGGGTTGCCGGCTGACCTTTTAGAGGCTCCGACGATGGAGGCGGCGTATCAGCGCCTGCTTTCGGTTCCCAGCTTTGGGCGCTTCCTCGCTTATCAGTTCATCATCGATTTGAACTACACAAACGAGCTCAGCTTTTCCGAGATGGAGTTTGTCGTTCCTGGGCCCGGTGCGCGCGACGGCATTCGCAAGTGCTTTGTCGACCTCGGCGACTATGACGAGACCAACCTCATCCGGTGGGTCACTGAAAAGCAGTCGCAAGAGTTCGAACGCCTGGGGCTCAAATTTTCGGACCTGTGGGGCAGGCCGCTACAGCTTATCGACTGTCAGAATCTGTTCTGCGAAGTGGATAAGTACGCACGCGTGGCGCACCCGGAGGTTAGCGGAATCTCCGGTCGAACGCGCATCAAGCAGAAGTTCGCCGTCAACATGCAGCCTGTGCCGTCCCCGTGGTTTCCACCGAAATGGAAGATCAACAGTGCGATCCCGGGCGTTGCTCAAACTGGCCGTTCGCGGAAGTAATCGAGCGCGCGTCTATCGGCATCCAGCCGTAGCCAACCGCCTCCGTTTTCACGAAGCCGACGGAACGCTTCAAACCCGACGATAAACGCGCGCTGCCACTCGTACAGCGCACACGACTCCACTTCCAGGCCTCTGACCATTCGCTGAACCAACGTGAGGATGTTGTGGTCGATGCGGTCCACGTTGTGCAGCATTGACATACCCCGGGCGTAGTCCCAAATGGTGTGCGTGATCGCCTCTTCGACGATCGCTGCGCGTGCCCCATCTTGCACCTCGTCGATCTCCCCAACGCTCTTTCGCTTGCATCGAAAAAGAGTCCGAGACACAGGCGACCAACCCAGCACCGCGACGTAGGCAAGGTGGAAAGCGTCATGGAAGCGGTACCCGTCGTCGGTGTGCGAGTTGTCGGTCAAGCGATCCCCGATGTTTAGCCCGTTCACACGCAGGATTACTTCAACCTTGCGGGAGCTGCGCTCCAGCTCCAGAACGTTGATGTCAATACGCCTTGGCAACTGTTCATGCATTGGGTAGTCTGCATCCAGCAATGGTGCGGGCCCGATGGGTAGGCCGCCGAAGTAGCTGGAGCCCTTGACGAGATTGAGTCGGCAGATTTCCTCGAGGTTCATCTGCTCCGCGCCGATCGCGTCGAGTAAGGCATTTAACGCCTCGGCAATTGCACCCCGAAGCCCAATCGTCGACTCGCTATCTGCCGACGATAGCGACGTGCTCATCAGCGCGCTGACAGCGTGCGCCAGCCGATAGATGTGCCTTAGTCCATCACGCGATGGCGAGTCAGGCGGGGACCTGAGCTCGCTGAGCGTCACACCGGCGTGCGTGGCAATCTCCGCCACGTACCAAAGCACATCGCCAAACTCGATCTGAAGGCTCTTGTATCCGTCGGTGTAGGCGGCGCCATCACGGATGAGCTTTTTCACCTCCCCCGCTAGCGAGCCCGCCTCACTTAGCAGCCCCAACGCAGGGATGTGACGAGATTGCGCGTCGCCCCAATTGACGCGCGAATTCTTTGCTGCTTCTCGCTGGTAGTCATCGAGATGCATGCTCAGCCCCTAACCAGCAAGCACCTTACGTGCGCTTTCAATAAGGGCCTTGGCATCATCGGGGCCACCGACCGCTGCGGCGTCGTAGTTCGCGTAGGTGGCGTGGACCACCAAAGGCCCTGCTTCGAGCTTCAGCTCGTGCGCAACCGCGGCCTGCAAGGCGGCAAGTCCACGGTAGTTTCCGAGTGCCTTTTCCACAAAGTACTGGCTGCGGTACATCGCGGTGAGATACAGGCTGTTCGTCTTCCCGAACTTGAAACTCAGATGGCTGAGGCATTGCGTGCGAATAGTGGCTTCTGCGTCGTCGTCTGGGTCATAAAGCTTAAGCTCGGCCGCTGGCATGCCGACGTCTAGCTCATAAAAGCAACGCTTGCGTTGCGCCGTCTTGCCGCCCTCGCCTTCAAGCTGCCTCCGCATTTTGTTGATCATCGCCTCCAATGGGCGATAAGTCTCCCCATCGGAATCGACGCGCTCAGCGACAAGACGCAATGCGTACGTGCCCCACGGATTTTCGGCCGCGATGTTTTTGTAGATGGTTTCCGGGTACTCGTAGACCCTCTTCATCCCGCCCTGCCTGTACTCGGTCATCGGGAAGATCGTCTCCGCGACGGTGACCAACGGCTGCTTACCAGATGCTACGAGAACGCTATCTACAAGCCGCTCAGCCTCCCGCGACTCGGCTGTAGCGAGGGAGGGCTGCGCAACCTCGACGACAACGTTATACGCTCGACCGCCGTCGTTCTTCGGGTCAATTTGAGAGATGGCATCAAGCCAAGCCCCTACTCTCGTTTTTCCGCGCGCAATGATCATGATTGGATCGCCCTAACAGATGAAAACCCAAGAAGGTTCGATTCGATATACGACGCCGGCAGCCACGCATACCCGCCAAAGCCCCACTGGAACCCCCAGCTATTTCGAATGAGGATCTGCACGCCCCCAGCGGAATCTTTGCCGAAGCCCGCAGCCACAACGGCGTGCGCGCCAAGGTAAGCGCCACCATCCGCAATGGTGTAGTGCGGCGCAGCCACGTCATGGAACGACTCGCGCATGCGTACCGCCAGTATCACGGGCGTTCCCCCTTGGAGAAGGGAGACCAGAGCTGCGGATGCTCCCAGCTTCGTGAAGCTTGTGTCACCTCGCCAGAGGTCAGTGATCCCATCTGGCGGAGCCCAAGGCGACGGCTGTGTCTGCGAATACGGCCAGTGCGATTCCGCGCATTGGCCATCGCGTTTCAAGGTATCGGTCATCGCGTCAAACGTCAGCCCTGTGCTGCTGTTGCCGCCGGGCATGCGCTTGGATGCCCGATAGAACAAATGCTCGACCGACAGCGGATCGCCGAGACCATGCGCATAGGCGTGACAGTCGCTAGTTGAGCATGCCAAGCACGAACTGCGCATTCCCTGATCGCGCACGCCAACCCAGTAGTGCCGCAGATCGGTCTCAGGCTCGATCTCTCCCACAGATGAACTCATGCGTGCTTCAACCTCGCAACTCTGGGAAGACCAGAGGACTCCTTGCCATGAAGTGAAAGCTCAAATTTGAGAGAAGCGCCTGCATTGCCGCGCGCCTCCCATGCCCTGCGCTGCTCCAGCAACAGCGTGCCCTCTACCTCGCCTTGCAGCGTGGCACGCCGGGTCGGCATGGCTCCGATTTCCATCTGAGGCACCGGCAACTGGGTGTCCTGTTTGATGGTGAGCCCCAACCTTTCGGCCGCGGAAAGGTCCCACCGGTATCCGGCGGTCGTGTGCTCCTGCAGGTTCAGTACCAGCAAGTCATCTGGTCCGCCTAGCAGCGTAGCGCCGTTGTCTTGCTCCCGCACTGTCCACACGTCGGCCCACCAAGTGGCCGGCTTCACGTCGCCTGCAGCCACCTGCTTTGCCGCCTTCACCTCTCGGGCTCGTAGATCATCCGCCACCGTTCGGGGAATGATGCCGTGACCCTGCAGCGCCCAGCACAGGGCTTCGTAGCTGACACCTAGGCGAAGCGAAAGTTGATAGACGTACGGCTGCAGTCGCAGCTCGTTCAAAGTCCAGTTCTGTCTTCTCACATGCGCGGCAATCAGCCACTTGGGCATCAAGAATTCCGAAGCGAACGCGTCCGCCTCAACTTCCTGCGGGTCGTATCTCTTTATCTCGCCGCGTGCAGCAAAGCCAACATCCTTGTCGGTGCTGACGGCGTGCTTGAACATGAAGTGACCAAGCTCGTGCGCCGCAGTGAATCGCTGAACTTGGAGTGGCCGCTTGGTGGTGACGATGATTCCCGCCACGCCAGGCAATGGCAGGTAGGCGCCGAGAAGGCCCTCGAGCGGCCGAAAAATGACTACCAAGCCAAGGTGGTGCATGACGCCCAAGACGTCGATCGGAGCCTGCCCGCCTGCAAGCGCCTGCTGGAGACCCAGCTGCTTGTGGAGCTCGGTCGCCTTGATCGTCCCATTCAGGATGGCGTCACGTTTTGTCACCATGGCCCTTTGACGCTTGTGCGCGCTGCATTAAAAATTCGCTGAAACGCAGGAGCTCTTCTCGGTCCTGTGGAGAGAGTTGCTCAGCTTTTCTAGCCAGCATCTCGACCTCTTCCGGTCGCTCCTGCGCAACTTCTTCGCCAGTGAAATAGCCCACGGGTCGCTGGTACAGACTTGCAAGAGCCTTCAACTCGAGCGTCTCGATCTTCCGCTGCCCGTTCTCCATGAGGGAGACGGCCGACCGCGAGATCTTCAGATGGTCGGCGACCTCCTGCTGAGAGAGACCGAGATACTCACGCGCGGTCTTCATGCGCTCTGCAAGGGCGAGGCGCTCTTCCATCACGCGGCCTTCTTCTGGATGAACGGCACCACCTTGGACTGGTCGACTTGGTAGTGATGCTCGCGCAGCATGTCGATGACGTGCTGAGCCGCCGCTTGGGCCGACGCGTATCCGCCCTTCTTGATCCAACTCGGCTTCAGCTTATGTCCGACCTTCTCTTCAATCATCGGAGACAACTTTGCGACAGTCTTGGAGTCGACCGCTGGCACGTCGAAAACGTCGGTGTTCTCGGGCGCCGCCGGGATATAGCTCTCAGCAGCTTGCACTTCAATCGCCTTAACGATCTCCGCTCGCAGCACCGCTTCTTGTGCATCGAACTCAGCCTTGGTCAGTGCCTTTTTCATGGCGCCCTTTCGTTCGGTTTTCCAACAATATACATCGTTGTTGTTCGAAAATCAAACAACCGGCGCCAGCGCTATGGCCAAACGGAAGTTGCCCATGGACCGCGCGTCGATGTACACGCCTGCGCACGCGCGGGCGACTTCTTCCGCATGGGGGCGTGGAAGGAGGTAGCGACGATCGGTCGACGGTGCAAGCTCAACATCGAGAAAAGACAAGTCCCGGATGCCTGTAAGCGCACACTGACATTTGAAAAACGCCTCCTTGGCGCAGAACGCGAAGTTGGCCGCTAGGTCTGGGCAACCGGCCCAACCCAACTCCACCACGGCATTGAGCTCCCGAGGAGTGGCTATGGTGGGCGCAACGGCCAACGTGATACGGCGTGCGTCATCAAGGTCTACGCCTATTGCCCGGAATTTGCTGGATGAGCCCACCGCCGCGGCCGCCCAACCGGCCGCATGGGCAATGCTGCCCACCATGCCCGCAGGGAACACAGGCTCGTCGAACTGCCCGACGGACAACGGCTCAAGGACACCCCGGGTGATTGCGCTAGCAGCCACGCGCGCCGCTCCCCTGCCCGCGGCAAATTCGAGCTGCCGGGTAGTGCTGTCCCGCGCGACGATTGCACGCTCCTCGGGCAAGGCGGCGATCGCACTTGCGCTGAACCGCGCAACGCACAAGCTGGCGCCGTGCCAGAAGAAGGTTTCTCGATTCGCGTTCACTTGACGCGGCTCCCGTCCGGCGCGTCGCCGGGCGTACCTAGTCCACGACGCCGACCACCGGCCTCACGCCTTACCACATACGTGGAGAAGGTCTGCACGTCGGTGGTCAAGACGGCTGCTCCGCCCCCAGCGCCTTCCGGCTCAGGGCTGTGGCCCTAGCCAGGTGACCGTCCATCACGCGCAGCCAAGCTTCGGTGCTACCCGAATCAGCGGGCTTTATCTCTGCGTGGCGAGCCAGTTGGTCCAGAACGGTGGCAAGCTCGCCGCTCACCCCGGCAAAACTGCCATCGCCGGCCTTGAGATACGCACCGAGGCGATCCAGGCCGTCAATGGCAACAACAGGCCCTCCATCGTTAGCGGGACGATGAACAGACTGCTGCAGCGTCTCCAGCTCATCAAGCCACTCCCTGCCTACGGCCTCGGCCTTGCCCTCTAGCCTTCCCGTTTGCATGGCGCTGGCCAGGATGAAGAATTTTTCGGGCGCCTGGTCCAGCCAGCGATCAACAAGCGGCATTGCTGCATGCGTCGGCGACGGCGCATCATCCGCGCGCGCATCGGCCGTCATCGTCGTAATGCGCCCGGCGCGCGCCTTCACTCCGCCTTGAATGATCTGTAGCTGCAAATGCCGGAGCTCGGCCACGTTAATTGGCCACCACTGAGTCATCTCTTGCGCCCTGTAATAGCCAATGGCGTCGATAAACGGAAGGCCACCTTTGGGGTCCTGACGCCTAACGAATTGAACCATGCAGAACGACGCAAACTCACGTCGCTTTGGCTCGTCAACGAAATCGAGTCGAGGGTCGACCAGCATCGCGATCGCCCTGCTGGTGTTGCGGTCCTTCAGCAACTTGGTTACCCGGGTGATCTGATCGATGTTGCCGGCGTACTTGAGAAGCCGACTGCCATGAATGTAGGGAATGCGCCCCTGCAACTGCGAGTCGCGACGCTGCCACCATTCGACCAACTCGCGCAACCAGCCGTGGCGCCGCTGCTCTGCCGCGCTGGCGGGGTAGCCGTGCGGCAGCACCCCTACTGGCGCGTCGGCTGCGAGGTCCAGTTCCACCACCAATGGCAACCCTTTGGCATCGCCGCCCGCACAAGCGCGCACCTTGGCGTAGACCTCATCGAGATCTGTTCCCTTGATCAACGCCAGTGCGCCTGCAGGGGCACTGTCTGCGTAGTCCCACAGCCGCAGCTGCGGGCTGGGCTTCGGCTGCAGCGGCAAGCCCGCCTGCGGCACCGCAAACGTACTGACCCGCACGGACGGTGTCCATGGCAGTCCCTCAAGCTCAACGCAACTGGCGGCGTCGCGCTCATCGCCGTCGCTAAACGTGCCGCCGGACAGTACCAGCGTCTTGCGGGGCGGGGCCTCAGGGTCGCTCCTCGACTCGATGTAGTCAAAGTACTGCCGCGAGACGTGCTTGTGCCCATGGAACACGACACGCACATCCAGCTCGCGCAGCTGCGCGCGGAGCGCCTCCAGCGGGAGGAGATCCGGCATGGTCTTAATCTCGAGACGCATGCTCGGATTCTTAAGGTGATGATGCAGCGCCACCATACGTAGCTGCCTGCCGTGCTGGGGCCCGGGCAACCGCTCAAACATGTCGCGAATGTGTTCGAACTGTGCGCGCGAAATGTGCGCGGCGTCGTGTCGCAGAAGATCGTTCAGCGCCTTCTTGATCGCCTCCTGCGCTTCCGCCCCCTTCGACTCGGCGGCCGCCGCGGGCAGGTGCACCCAGACCTCCCGCAGTGCTTCAGGAACCGCTGCATCGACGTGAGACCAATTACACGAGTTAACCGCCAGCACCGCCCACGAATTGTCTGTCGCGGTCAGCACGTGTCGCGACGGGTCAGCTTTCTCTGGCAGAGCATCAACTCCATCCAGCCAAGGCGTAATGCAGCCCGCACTGCGCCAAACAGAAACAAAGTCGCTGTAGCGCTCGCCGCTGCCGGGCGCGGTACCTTGGGGCACATCGTGATTGCCAGGCACCGCGAGAATCCTGTTAGCGGCGAGGTTGAAGCGCTGCATCACTAGGTCCAGCAACGCACGGTTGCCGCCAGGTTTGCCCCGCAAAAGCGCGTCGCCCGAGAAAATGACGCCGTCAAGCGTCTCGCCGCCATTCCCCATACGTTCCGCGATCCGATGGATCAGCAGCTTGAAAGCTTCCTCCCTCGAGTGATCGTCGATCGGGAGGTCTAGCTTATTGTCGTATGGACGGTAGTCGCCGCCACCCACAACAATATGGCTGTCAGTGATGTGCAATAGCCGTACCGGGATGCTCATTCAGCTTTTATCCGCAATTGCGTTTCGGGAACCGCTGGCATGCTGGGGCACCTTGAGGACCATGTGCATAGCGTGCCGCCACGCAACCGCACCGGCGGCCCTGGAGCACGGACCTGAACCTTCCTTATGCATGGGGCACGTAAATAAGCGTTTGCGCGTCCAGGTCGCCAATCAGGCTGCCGTTGGGCTGCGCGCTAACCTGCCGCCACACCTCGAATGCGTTGAGGATGGCGCGATTCCACTCCCCCATCGTCCGACAACTGACCTCCAGATGCGAAGTCAGCTGGGCAATGAGTTGCAGCAACTGGATGCTGACGCTGTGGACGTTCTCGTAGTTGGAGTTCTTGCGTGCCTCATTAAAGATCAGCGCAGCAATTGCTTCGTCAATTACTGCAGCTCGGCCACCGTCTTGAATCTCGTCAATGTTTTTATTGCTCTTGCGCTTGCAATCAAAAAACATCTTGCCACGCAACACCGGAGACCAGCATAGATGAGCGACGAACGCCAAGTGAAACATGTCATGGAATCTATACCCGTCCTCCACAGCCGCGTTGTCGGTCAGAGGATCGCCGAATGCAGCACCTTCGTATGTGAGCTGCAGTACCTTTGTGCCTTTGGCGTCTTCGCGCTCGGCCGACACGACATCAATCTTGAAACGCCTCGGGAAGCGCTCATTGGGCGGATACCCTTCGTCGAGGGCGGCGCCCTTTTTCCGAGGCGGAGCGCCCCACAGGCTCGCGGTTTTCTTTAAGTTCAACTTTGCGATCTGCTCGAGGGAAAAATTATTCTTGCTAGCAATGTTCGCGATGTACCACAGCAGATCGCCCAGGGTTTCGCCGATGTGCTGATTGAACGCCTGATAAGCGGCACCATCGCGTACGTAGCGTAGGTACTCGGTTGCCAGCGCTCCAGAGCGCGCAGCCAATCCCAGCACCGACGTTAGCCAGGCCGTCATCTCGTCCTTATTAACCGTCTGGTCCGTGCTGTTTGCCTGCCGTTGGTATTCGTCGAGGTCCATCTTTGCTTTCTTGTCTGAACAATCGTGCTTAGAAGTTGAAAACAATCACATCCACAACAACGGCACTCGCCAAACCGTCGAGATTAATGAAAGTGGCTCGAATCTAAACAGCTACGCCAGCTTCGCACGCTCAGTAGACTGCTCTCACAACGCTGATTGCGACGGTCAGCGTGACCGCAATCGAAGCGAGGTTTCTTCGTCGCATCCATTCCTGGCTTCTCGCCTCTGCCCGTTGTTGCCAAGCACGATAGCTCGTTTCACACGTCCCGAAGTGGTTGGCCCGACTGATAGCCTCATGCAGACAGTGTAATCTTTGGTTACAGAGAGAGCATCCCAAATTTATGGGAGGGGCGACCTGATTCGCATACGGTATCTCGCAAAGGCGGCGGCATTACGAGGTAGGTTTTGGTTGGTCCTAGCCCGATATTCGATCCCCTCCGGCCCAAGAACAGCCTACTCCCGCAGCGTGAACACTACAGAGAGGTAAGAGACCGGCTGGGTCCGAATGGCCTCGATCCCATGGAGTGCACTCGCATCGAACAGCAGCGAGTCCCCTGCCCTCACCTCCACAGTCCTGCCGCCATAGCGGTAGCTGACCTCCCCGGACAAGAAGTACAGGAACTTGAGGCCCGGATGCTGGAAGGTCACGTAGGGATCGGCGCCGGGTAGCAGCGTGACCAGATAGGGCTCGACGAACAGGTTGCCCGAAAGCAGATGACCCAGCAGCTCGTAGCGGTAGTCCGCCACGGCGCCGATCCGATCGACCAAGACACCATGTCCTGCACGCACATGGCAAAAGTCAGTGCGCCGCGCCTGATCACTGAAGAAGCGTGAGGTCGGCACATGCAGCCCCTGCGCGAGGCGCTCCAGTGTCTCCACCGAAGGCGAGACCAGACCGCGCTCGATGCGCGAAAGCATCGAGGCAGAAATCCCCGAGGTCTTGGCCAGTTCGCCGCCAGACACCTCGGCCGCCATGCGCAGCGCCCTCACCTGCGCGCCGATGCGTGCTGCGGACAGACTGCGCACGACAGGTGCGGATTGCCTCGGGCGGAGACGCGTCACCGAGACCGGCAGCCGCAGAGGTCGGGCCGTTGGCAGAGGCGAAGCGACTTGTCGACGCGTCATTTGAATCTCACTCCGCTCCAGATAGTTGAGCTGACGAGGAAAGAAATCTGATCGAAACAAAACACACTATGCGTTTTGTTTTCAGCCATTTTGCCAGAATCCGTATCGCAACCAAACTGATAGTTTGTGTACTCTTAGTGTTGGAGATTGAAAACTTGGGCGCATGCCCCGAGTAGTTGCAAACAAGCCCCAGCCACTGGACTCCGCGTCCAGCAAAGATCTGAAGCGTCTGCAACAAGCATTTGGCGAGCATCTGCGCGCCCTACGACACGACCGCCTCATTACGATCGAGCAACTTGCGGAGTTGGCCGGCTTGCACCCCAACTACGTTGGTTCTGTTGAACGCGGCGAGCGCAACTTGTCGCTCTTCAACGTTTGGAGGCTGGCCGGCGGCCTGGAGGTCTCGGTATCCCAACTTGTGGAAACGCTGCCCGCGCGGGTAGTCAAACGTGTCCGCCGAGCCGGCTAGCAGTCCCAGCCACATTCAGACAAAGTACCTCGTAGCCGAGTAATCTTGTGCGGTCAATGAACCCCGTCCTTCGCGACCACTCAGGCGGCCGTTGGCTCGAAATGCGCAAGGTCGCAAAGGCGATGAATGCGATGTTGCAGGCGCAACGAGACGGATTGGGCGGGTAGGGAACCGCACAGCTTCGTTCGCCTTGCATAAGGGAAAGTGCACCACTGCGCTTGTTGATCGAGCTTTCCCGCGCCCCCTACACTCGTCCCCAACCGAGGAGAGAAGGTATGGACTGGATCGGCATGGTGGTGGGTTCGGTGTGCGGTGCCGTTGGTGCACTGATCGCGACGCTGATACTTGGCAAGAAAAGCAGCGAAGGGGTGGGACGTCTGGTTTCCCTCGCCGTATTCGCGATGCTTTTCGGCCTCTCTCGCGAGTACGTGACGCCAATCCTGCACGCTCACTACAACGCATACGGGATTGACAGTGAGCTGTCGAAGTCGCCTGCGTGGGTTGCCATGAAGGCATACGAGCCCGTAACGTACAACCGCATTCTTGACGCTGCACGGATTCGCCTCAAGGCGGGCGAAAACATGGGTAAAGTCTCAGATGAGATGGCCGCAAACGTTCAGGCGCTAATTCTCAAACGCGTCCCAACGACCAGCGATGCTGCCGCCATCGCGTACATGCGCGTGATGATGGAAGAGATCAAGGTGCTGCGTGATCGTGGCGACGACTCCTGCTACCGTTTCCTTATGCCCGAAGGCGCCGTAGGTCACTCCGATCTGATCGGAATGCTGCCCAGGGATCTTTCACAGCGAGACGGCGACGCACTCGCAGAAGTCTTTCGTGCTGCCGTCGTTGAAGCACGGCCTGTCCCGACTGAGGCCCAGTTTATGGAGGCCTTCGAGCCTGTGGTGATGTCCCTTCAAGCCTTGAACCCGCGTTATGTGGCAGACATGGAGGCTATTGGCAAGCCGCAGACCACGCTGGGGAGCAAACGCTATGCATGCGAACTAACAATGGCGCTGTACGGCGAGGTATTCAAGTTGCCTCGCGAAGCAGCAGGGCTCACACTCCGCTACCTCATCGCAGCCGGCGGGTAACAAATGCACCTGAGTGGCGGCCGGTCTGCGGCATTTGCTGCGTTCGCGCTGGCGGCATCTGCTTGCCAAGCGGCGGGTATCGAACAAATTATGGCGTACAGATATCTCAAGACGCAGTTCTGTATCGAGCGCGCTGTGGGTCAGCGATGGCATAAACGATACGGAATCCGAATTGTGATAAATCGTTGGGGAATCAGCGAACCCACGCTTGAGGGGTTGGCCCGAGGGCCGGCAGAACTGCGAAGAGCTGACGCGCGTTGCCGCCGAGAAAATGAGATCTCGGACGAACCCCGACCTTCGCGATGAGGTCCAGCCGCTCGCGACTATCCTGCCGTGGCGCAAGCACGACATCAAACAATTTGCCGGTACTTTTGTCGGTATCTTCGGAATTCAGAATAAATAAACTCCAGATTCATGCGCCCTACAGCCTAGTTTTCGATTCCTGTCGAAGCACCAGCAAGCCGTTGATGTTCAACGGCTTTTTTTTCGACCGGAACATGCGTGGGACATTCAGCAGATTTCGGACGCTGAAGTCGGCAGCCCCATCCGTTCGTCACGCTCGTGCCGCGCGGGCTTCCTAGCCCGCCAACTCCCGGCAGCGTGCGGCGTCCAGTGCATGGCCGCAGGCGTGGAACTCCCGCGCCGCCGCGACGAAGCCTTCGCGTGCGGCAGCGACACGGCCGGCGGCCCGTTCGATGTGCGCCTGCGCCTCGTGCAGCGAGGCGTACCAGGCCGGCAGCTTCATCACCACGTTGGCCAGGTATTCGGACTGCTGCTGGTGGCTGGCCGCCAGGTCCAGTTCGTGCGCTCTCGCGGCCGCGATGGTGGCCGGGATGGCGAAGGTGATGCGGCAGCCGGGGCAGCTTTCCAGCGGGCCGCGCACGTTGGCCTCGGCCTCCTCCAGCACGCCCAGCGCAGCATCGGGCTGCGTGGCCATCGCGATGCGGGTGCCGTAGATGCGGTCCAGCAGGTGGAAACCGACGTCGGACTGGCGCGCGACGTCGAGCGCTTCGTCGAGCAGGCCGCGCGCCCGGTCCATCTGCCCGCGGTAGATCGCCAGTTCGGAACGGCGCTGCAGCGACAGCGCTTCGCCTGTCGCGCCGCCGATCGCGCGGTGCATGCGCCCGCCCGCCACCAGGTCCTGCTCGGCGGCGTCGAGCTGGCCGCTGAGCAGCCGGGCCTCGCCGCGCAGCGTGACCGCGAACGCATGCCCGCGCGCCGCGCCCAACTGCTGCGCCTGCGTGGCCAGCGCATCGGCGAACGCGATGACCTCGGCGTACGGCCGCGAGCCGTACAGGAAGCGCTGCGTGATGCACAGGTGGCCATCGAACACGCGCACCGCCAGCTGCGGCAGGTGGCTCGTCTCCTTGAGGTCGGCCCACACGCTGCTGTGCAGGTCGCCGCGCGCGTGGGCCGCCGCGGCCTGCGACCAGGAGGCGATCACGAGCGTGCCTTCGTCGCCGGTCTCCAGGGCGATCCGGCGCACTTCGGCCGACCGGCGCGTACCTTCGGCGGGGTCCCCGAAGCCCAGGGCCGCCGCGCCGCTGTACGCCAGCGCTTCGGCCAGCCGCCCCGCCACCGTGGTGGGATGCACGTCCCGCAGGTACTGCAAGGCACCGGGCGGGTCGCTCATCTTCACTTGCGCCAGGGCCCGCTTGGCGCGCAGTTCGTGGGACAGCGCCTCCGGAACGACGGCGGCGGCCGCATCGTAGGCGGCCAACGTGCCAGGCCGGCCCAGCGCATCCAGGGACTCGGCACGCAGCGCCAGGGCTTCCGGCTGCGCCGCCCGGTGCGCGAGCAGCGGCTCGACGTGGCGCAACACGTCCTCGTAGGCACCGAGGCGGAAGGCCTGACGCGCAGCCGCCAGCGAACACGGCATCGCCCGCTCGGCATCGCCCGCGGCAAGCCAGTGATGGCCCACCAGGCCCGGTGCCGCACCGCCTTTCGCGAGCCGCGCCGCCACGTCGCGATGCAACAGCACACGCCGGTGCGGCGGGATGCCTTCGGCCAGCGCGTCCCGCACGAGTGCGTGGCGGAAACGGTAGCGGCCATCGGCTACCACCAGCACGCCCGCGGCCAGCGCCTGGTCGAGCCGCGCCAACGCGTCGTGGCCTTCATCGGCGGCCAGCGCCACGGCCGTAGCCACGTCGAAATCTTCGGCCGACAGGGCCAACCGGCGCAGGGCCTCCGTCGCGCCGGGGTCCAGGTCGCACAGGCGTTCGGCCAGGGCCGACGACAGGCTGCGGGACATCACCGCCGTGGCGCCGTCTGAGCTGGCCGCTCCGCGCGCGAGCTCGACCACGGCAAACGGCAGGCCTTCGGCACGACGGGCGATGGCGGTGGTGGCCTCGGCCGTCATCGGTGCGTCGGCCGAGCGGGCTGCGAGCAGCGCCGCTTCTTCCTCGGACAGCGGGCCCAGTTCAAGGGCCTCCAGCTGGCCGGCGCGCTGCAGGCGCGAGGTGTTCCGATCCAGCAGGGGCGGCAGCGCGTGCCGGCATGCGAGCAGCACGAACACCGGGGGGCCGCTCGCAGCCAGTTGCGTCAGCGCCTGGGCGCTCGCGTCGTCCGCCGCGTGCGCATCGTCGACGATGAGCAGCACCGGCTTTTGCGCGGCGGTGGCCAGCAGCAGCCGGCGCACGGCGCCCACCATCTGGTGGCGCCCGAGCGGCAGGGCCAGCGGCTTCACGTCGCCCGAGGCGGTCATCTGCGCCAGCACGGCCTGGGCGTGCACACCGATAGCCTGTGCCGCGTCGGGCAGCTCGCCGAGCAGGGGCTCCACCAGGTCGGCCGCGATGCCGTAGGGCCGGGTCCAGTCGCCGGCCTGCAACGAGCGCACCTGCCAGCCCAGGCCCCGCGCTTCTTCGGCGAGGCGGCGGCAGAACGCGGTCTTGCCCATTCCTGCCGGCGCGCGCACCACCGCGCCCCCCGGACGGCCCGCGAGGCTGGCGCGCAGCCAACCCAGGACACGCACAAGTTCCATGGCACGGCCGACGAAACGCGGCGCGGCACCTTCCAGGCCCGCCACGCATTCGCGGTACAGCGCCTCGGCCGGCGGGCCGGGACGCATGCCCAGGGTCTGCTGCAGATGGTCGCGCAGGTGGCCGTACCAGCGCAGCGCCGAAGAGCGTCGCCCGGCCGCCAGTTCCTCGCGCATCAGCTGCACATGGGCCGCCTCGTCGGTGGGGTCTTCGCGCACCAGCCGTTCCAGGTCGCCGGTCTGGCGCAGCAGCTGCAGGAACTTGTCGCGCAACCGCTGGCGCGGCGCCTCGGTCCAGGCTTCGTAGCGGGCGTCCGGCAGGAGGTCGCCACCGTAGAGCTGCGCGGCCGCCTTGCAGGCCTGCGGGTCGCCGCCGTGCAGGGCCTCGTCCGCTGCGCGCTCGAACCGGTCGACGTCGCACGCCACAGCCTGGTCGGGCAGCAGGAAAACCCGGCCGCCTCGCAGCACCAGGGCGTCGGGCCGGCCGATGAACTGGCGCGCGTGGTGCGCCGCCTTGCGCAGGTTGGCGCTGCCTGCGTCGGGGTCCAGGTGCGGCCACAGGGCTTCCACCACCTGCTCGTTCGCCAGGCTGCGTCCGGGCTGCAACGCCAGCAGCTGCAGCAGCTCGGCGGCCCGCCGGGTCAGCGGCACCGGCGGAGCCGGCGGGTCATCCCCGGCCAACCCCACGCTCAGGCGGAATGGGCCCAGCAGCCGGATCGACACGGCATCGAACGACGGAGTCGGTGGGGGCGACATCGCGATTCCTTTCCACCGGCACAGGCCGGGAACGTTTCAGGAACGCCAAGCGTGGAGGATGAGTATGCCGTCTATCGAACCTGGCGGGTGCAACGAATAGACGCACCACCCCCGCGCCCGCGGACCCTCAAGGAGTACCTCATGCATATCGCAAAAGACACAGTCGACGTGAAGATGGAAATTCCCGGTGCCGTGATCCGGCAGCGTTTGAATTTCGGTGACGCGACCGGCTACAGCAAGATCAGCGGCGAGTACTTCACGCTGTCGGCGGGCGTCGACACGACGCCGCTCTTCCAGGGCCTGAACAACCACAACTCCTGCCAGTGCCCGCACTGGGGGTTCGTGCTCAAGGGCCGGATCACCACCACCGACGACGCCGGGGAGCAGGAGACCGTCCAGGCCAACGACCTGTTCTACTGGCCGCCCGGCCACAACGTCAAGGTCGACGCCGACGCGGAGATCGTGATGTTCAGCCCGCAACACGAGCACACGCACGTGATCGACCACATGATCGAGAAGGTGAAGTCATGAACCCGAACAAGGCCCTCTGGGAAAAAGGCGACTTCACCCGCATCGCCGAGAGCATGCGCGAGAGCGGTGAAGACGTCGTGCGGCACGCGCACATCACGCCCGGCATGAAGGTGCTGGACCTCGGCTGCGGCGATGGCAACACCGCCATCCCGGCCGCGAAACTCGGCGCACAGGTGCTGGGCGTCGACATCGCCGCCAACCTGGTCGCCGCGGGCAACCGGCGGGCAGCCCAGGCCGGGCTGTCGGCCAGCTGCCGGTTCGAGGAAGGGGACGCCTGCGACCTGCGGCTCGAGAACAAGTCCTTCGACCTCGTCATCAGCATGTTCGGCGCCATGTTCGCGCCCAAGCCCTTCGACGCGGCACGGGAGATGGTGCGTGTCACGCGCCCGGGCGGCCGCATCCTCATGGGCAACTGGATCCCGAACGACCCCACGCTGGTGGCGCAGATCCTGAAGATCAGCTCGTCGTATGCGCCCCCGCCGCCCGAGGGCTTCGTGAGCCCGATGGGCTGGGGCTCGACCCCGAACATCATCGAGCGCTTTGGCGCAGCGGGCGTCGCTTCGGAGGCCATCAGCTACGAACGCGATAGCTACATCTTCGACTTCAAAGGTTCACCGGCGGAGTTCGTCGACACGTTCCGGCAGTTCTACGGCCCGACCATGAATGCATTCGACGCGGCAGCCCAGGCGGGGCGCACCGACGAACTGCGCACGGAACTGGTGACGCTGTTCCAGAGCCAGAACCAGAGCCAGTACCCCAACACCTGCCTGATCGCCGCGACGTTCCTGCGAGTGACGGTGGAAGTGGGCTGATCCGCGGTGTCCCGTCGCCCGGCCGGCACGAACCGCGGGAAGCGCTCGCGCTCCCACGCGCGGCCTGCGGCTCGATCCTCCTTCACGCCCGCGCGCGCTGCGGTTGCATCACGCCCGCCCCCTGGTGGCTGGCCAGCTTCGCGTAGATGCCTTGCTGGCGCAGCAGCTGCTCGTGCGTGCCGGCTTCGGCCAGCGCGCCGTCGTCCAGCACCAGGATCAGGTCGGCGTCGCGGATGGTAGACAGTCGGTGGGCGATCACGAGCGTGGTCCGGTGCTGCATGAGGACGTCCAGCGCGCTGCGCACCTGCATTTCCGAGAGCGTGTCCAGGTGCGAGGTGGCCTCGTCCAGGATGAGCACCGGTGCGTTCTTCAGGAAGGCGCGGGCGATCGAGATGCGCTGGCGCTGGCCGCCCGACAGCTGCATGCCGCGCTCGCCGACGCGCGTGGCCAGGCCGTCGGGCAGGGTCTGCACGAAGCCCGTCAGGGCGGCACGCTCCAGGGCCTGGGCCAGTTCCTCGCTGCCGGCGTTGGGGCGGGCCAGCCGGATGTTCGCCTCGAGCGTGTCGTTGAACAGGTAGGTGTCCTGCGACACCAGCGCGACGCGTTCGCGAAGGCCGTCGAGCCGAAGCTGGCGCACGTCCACGCCGTCGATGCTGACGGTGCCCTGGCGGGGGTCCCAGAACCGCAGCAGCAAGCTGGCCACGGTGCTCTTGCCCGCGCCGGAGGCGCCGACCACGGCCACCGTGGCTCCGGCCGGAACGGTGAAGCTCAGGTCGCGCAGGGCGTCCCGCGTCTTGCCGGGGTAGGCGAAGAAGACCCCCTCGAAGGCCAGCGACAGGCCGTGGGTCGACGCCGGCGGAAGCAGCGGACCGTCGACGACCGGCTCGGGCTCGTTGTTGACCACATGCAGGCGACGGGTGGCCGCGATGGTGTCGGCCAGCTGCCGGCTGACCTGCGAGATCTCGGACACCGGTAGGAAGGTGGCCGACGCGATCAGCACCAGCAGCGGCAGCATGCCGGCGGGCAAGGCACCGATGGCCACCTGCCATGCGCCGATCACGGCGACGGTCAGGCCGCCCAGCCCCATGGCAATTTCGAACCACGCGGTCTGGCGCGACAGGTCGTCCAGGATCTCGAGGCGCCTCGTGCGGCTCTGGTCGGCCACCGCGAGAAACTGCGCGCGGCGGCGCCCCGTGGCCTGGAAGGCGGTCAGGTCGGCAAGGCCCTGGATGGTCTCGGCGGTGTGGGCGCTCATCTCGCCCAGCGCGTGACGGGCACGGTCGCCCAGTGCGTCGACCTTGCGCCGGCCCCTGATGGGCGACACCAGCGCATAGGCCAGGAACGGCAGCAGCGCCAGGGCGACAGGCCAGCTGTACGCCGCCAGGAAACCCAGCACCGACAGCGGCACCAGGACCGAGACGATGGCCGGCGCGATGGTGTGGGCGTAGAAGTACTCGACCATTTCCACGTCGTGCGTGGCCAGCGCGACAAGGTCGCCCGAGCGCCGCTGCAGCAGGTAGGCAGGCGCCAGCCGCTCCAGCTTGTCGTAGAGCTTGATGCGCATGTCGGCGAGCAGCCGGTAGGCCATGGCGTGCGCCAGCCAGGACTCGAGCCAGTGAAACAGCGCGGCCAGCGGCGCAGCGACCAGCAGGCCGACGATCAGCGCGGTGGTGTCGCGGCCGTCGCGTATCGCGGCCACCACCAGCGCGCTGAGCACGCCGACGCCGATGAAGGCCGCCACGCGCGCAACACCCAGCAGGATCGTGGCGATCAGCGTGCCGCGCCAAGGCTGTACCACCGACAGCAGGGTGGCCAGCGTGGCCTTCCAGCCGACCTTGTCGGCATCGGCGTCCAGAAGGCGCGGCTCCGGCCTGCGACCGCCGTCGTCATCGACATCGACGTCGCCATCTTCTCTTGAGCCGCGCGGCGAGGCCGTCTGCGCCGCCGCAGGCGCCGGAGCGACGGCGGTGTCGGTGCCGGCCAGGTCGAGCGCCTGCTCGTGCATCAGGCGGTGATAGAGGCCCTGCTGGCGCATCAGCTCGGCGTGCCGGCCCTGCTCGACCACGCGCCCCTGGTCCAGCACCAGGCAGCGGTCGGCGCCGATGATGCTGGCCAGGCGATGCGCCAGGATCAGCGTGGTGCGCCCGGCCATGAGTCGGTCCAGCGCCTGCTGGATCAATGCCTCGTTCTCGGTGTCCACCGACGACAGCGCTTCGTCCAGGATCAGGATGGGCGCGTCGCGCAGCAGCGCGCGTGCGATCGCCACGCGCTGGCGTTGGCCGCCCGACAGCTGCAGGCCGCGTTCGCCGATGGGCGTGGCGTAGCCCTGCGGCAGCGCCATGATGAAGTCGTCGATGTTGGCGGCACGCGCCGCGGCGCGCACCTGTTCGTGGGTGGCGTCGGGCCGCCCCAGCCGCAGGTTGTCGTCGATGGTGCCGTGGAACAGCGTGATGTCCTGGCTGACCAGTGCGATCTGGCTCAGCAGCGTCTGCGTGTCGAGGCCGTTGATGTCGTGGCCGCCCACGCGGACGGTGCCGGCCTGCGGCACGCACTCGCGCAGCAGCAGGCGCACGATGGTGGACTTGCCCGCACCGCTCGGGCCCACGATGCCGACGCGCTCGCCGGCCGCGATGCGGAACGACAGGCCCCGGTGGGCGGGACGTTGCGGCGAGTACGAGAACGCCACTCCGTCGAATTCGATGGTGGGTTCCAGGCGCGCCGGTGCGGCAGTCGCCTGGGCAGCGGGTGCGGCGGTCACCGGTTGGGCGTCCATCAGCGCGTGGATGCTGGCCGCGGCGGACTGGCCCAGCATGCCCCGGTGCAGGACGGAACGCAGCTCGCGCAGCGGCCGGAAGATCTCGGTGCCGGCCATCAGCACGATCAGCAGCGCCTCCACGCTCATGTCGCCGGACGCCACCCGCCAGGCGCCCAGTGCCAGCGCCAGTGCGGCGCCCAGCGCCACGCCCAGGTCGCTGATGCCGCGCGTGAGCAGGCTGACCGAGAGCACCCAGAAAGTACTGTCGGAGAGCTTGCGGGCGCGCGCGGCCAGGCGCTCGCCCCAGGCCTTGCCCTGGCCGTAGGACTTCAGGGTGGGCAGGCCCTGCACCGCGTCGAGGAACTCCTCGCCGAACTCGTCCATGGAACGGCTGCGCGCCAGGCTGGCGCGGCGGTCCAGCATGTGCACCGCCATCGGGCCGAACAGCGCGAACAGCGCCGCGACCAGGAATACCAGCGCGGTCGGCACGTCCCAGAAGGCGATGACCGCGAAGATCGCGAACGGCGCCACCGCCGCGATGACGACCTGCGGCAGGTACTGGCCGAAGAAGGTCTGCAGCTGCTCCACGCCGTCCACCACCGTCAGCATCACGCCGCCGGTGCGCTGGTTGGCGAACCAGGCCGGGCCCAGCGCCACGATGCGGTCGTACAGCCGCGCACGCAGCGCCTGCTGCATGTCGGCCGAGGAACGGTTGGCCTGCACCGTGCGGAGGTGGTCGAACAAGGCGCGCAGCAGCACCATGGCGCCGACGCAGGCGGCCGGCGCGATCCACTCCTTGGCGGGTGCTCCCTCGAACACGCGCGCCAGCAACTGGCCGAGGAAGACGTAGCGGGCGATGCCGGCGGCCAGCGCCAGCAACCCCAGGAAGATGCCGCCCGCCATGCGCAAGCGCAGTCCCGCGGTCAATTGCCAAAGCCTGATGTCGAAGTACATGTCGGTCGATGCTTTCTGCGAAGCCGCGATGGTCTTGCATCCGCCGCACGTGCGAAAGCGATAGTTTTTCAATCGGGAGTTGAGATAAATTGCACCCTCCGACGACCTGCCGTTCATTCCGATCCTCATGCCGCCCCTGGCCGCCTTGCGCGCGTTCGAAGCCGTTGCCCGCCTGGGCAGCCTGAGCCGTGCCGCGTCGGAACTCAACGTCACGAAGAGTGCCGTCAGCCATCAGCTGCGTGCGCTGGAGGCCGACCTGGGGGTGCTCCTGCTGCACCGCGGCGGCACGGTGCGCCGCGCGCAGACCACCGAGGCCGGTGCCGCGCTGCTGGCATCCGTACAACAGGCCTTGACCCTGCTCGAGACCGCCTGCGGCAATGCGCGCGCCAGCGCCCGAGGCGGGCGCCGCCGCAGCCTGAACGTGTCGGCCAACCCCTCGCTGGCCGCGCTGTGGCTGGCGCCGCGCATCGGGCGCTTCATCGAGCTGCACCCCGACATCGACGTGCAGGTGTTCCTGCACGCCAGCCAGGACCCCGCCTGGAAGGCGCAGGACATCGACCTCGCGTTCCTGCATGTGCGCGACCTCGGGCCGCACCTGGCGGCGCCCGGCGACATTCCGTTGATGACCGAAACCGTGGTGCCGGTCTGCAGCCCGGCCCTGGTCGCGCCGCACGAGCGCGACGATCCGGCCGTGTTCGCGCGCCACCGCTGGCTGCAGGAAAAGCATGTCGACAGCCCCGAGACCGACTGGCGCACCTGGCGCGTGCGGCTGGGCCTGCCGGAAGGCGCCGGCCAGGATCCGCTGGTGCTCAGCGGCCTGTCCACCGTGGCCGCCGCTGCGGCGGCGGGCGTCGGCATCGCGCTGGGCCGGGCGCCGCTGATCGACGACGAGCTCGCCCGCGGCCGGCTGGTGGCGCTGACGCCGGGCCTGAGCATGCCCGGCTCATGGGGCTATGTGATGCGGATCCACGCCAACCGGCCGATGGACGCATCGCTGCCGACGCTGGTGGAGTTCCTGACCGAAGAGGGCCGCCGCGCGCCGACGTGGTGACCTTGCATGGCCCGGGGTGACCGGACGAAGGCCCGGACGCCGAGTCCGGAAAGCCTCGCCCCGCTCGCGGCGCGCTAGAAAAGATGCTGCTGCGAGGTCGTCAGGGCCGCGAAGCTCTTGCCCATGGGCTGGAGGATGGCGTCGGCGATCGGCTGCAGTTGCCGGCTCAGGTAGTGGTCGTAGTCGATGCGGGAGTGGAGGGCCTCCATCGGCTCCGGGCCGCTGCGGGTCATGACGTACCGGATCCAGCCGCCGTTCTGGTACTGCCTGGGTCGGTGGAGCCGGTCGTTGTGTTCGTCCGCGATGCGCGCGGCGCGCACCTGCGGCGGCACGTTGACGAGGTAGGCATCGAGGCGATGGCGCAGGCGCTTCCTGTAGACAAGCAGCTCGTCCTTGCCGCCGGACAGCGTCGAGCGCACGTACTCCCTCACGAACTCCTCGTAGGGCTCGCCCCGGAAGATGCGCGAGAGCAGCCCCTCCTGGAACTGCCGCGCCAACGGGGTCCAGTCGCTGCGGGCCATCTCCAGGCCGCGGTAGATCATTTCCTCCTTGCCCGCGGCGTCCTTGCTCAGGCCGGCATAGCGCTTCTTGCTGCCCACGTCCGAGCCGCGGATGGTGGGCATGAAGAACTTGCTGTAGTGGGTATCGAACTCGATCTCCAGGAAGTTCTCAAGCTTGTGTGTCTCGCGAAGGGTGCGCGTCCACCAGTCGTTGATGTCCTTCACCAGGCCCGCCGCGACGGCATGTGCCTCCCCGTTGGCGTGGGTGCGCCCGAGCCAGATGAAGATGGAGTCGGTGTCGCCGTAGATGGTCTCGTAGCCCCGGCGCTCCACGAATTCGCGCGTGAGCTTCATCATCTCGTGCCCGCGCAGGGTCACGGCGGACACCAGCCTGGGATTGAAGAAACGGCATTCGGACGCACCCAGCACGCCGGCGAACGAGTTCATCAGCAGCTTCAGGGCTTGCGACAGCGGTTCGTTCCTGGCCCGCTTGGCCTCGTCCCGCGCGCGCCAGAGCGTGGTCACGATCTCGGGCAGGCAGTGCCTCGTGCGCGAGAAGGTCGTCCCCTGGGGCCCCTGGACGAGCATTGAAGGGTCGGCGGCGTTGGCGCCTTCCACGAGGCCCACGGGGTCGACGAGGAAGGTCCGGATGATCGAGGGATAAAGGCTCTTGTAGTCCAGCACCACGACGGAGTCGTAGAACCCCGGCTTCGAGTCCATCACGTAGCCGCCGGGAAAGGCCTTGCTCGCGATCTCGCCCACGCTCGGCGCCACGTAGCCCAGGCGATGCATGCGCGGCAGGTAGTGGTGGCTGAACGCCGCGATGGAGCCGCCGAAGTGGTCGATCTGCAGGCCCGTGGTCTGGGCCCGCTCCATCACGAACTGCAGCAGCTTCGCCTTCTCGAAGATGCGCAGGACCAGCTCGCAATCCCGGATGTTGTAGAGCGCGAGCGCGGGCTTGTCCTCCTGGTAGCGCCGCTCGATCTCCGCCATCTTGTCGTACTCGTCGCCGATGGCCTTGCCCTCGCCCAGCAGCGCCTGCGAGACGCTCTCCAGGCTGAAGGAGGGAAAGCTCCACATCGCGGCCCGCAGCGCCTCGATGCCGTCGACGATCACCCGCCCGGGCACGGAGGCGAACAGGTAGCCCTGCTTGCCCGGATGGGTGCGCCAGTCGATGGTGTGCCGATCCCGTCCAAGAAGGAGTTGCGCCCCGCAGTCGTCGGCCGTCTTCTGCAGCACGCGCAGGTCGAACTGGATGACGCTCCAGCCGACGATGACGTCCGGGTCGTTCCTCTCGAACCAGTCGTTGAGCTTCTCGATCATGGACTTGCGGGTCGGGCAGTAGACGAGCGAGAAGTCCGCACTCGCCGCTGCCTCGCCCGGCACGGCCGGCGGCTCGCCCAGCATGAAGACGGTCCGGTCCTGTGTTGCGTCCAGCGCGATGGAGTAGAGCGCCTCGTACTGGCTGGTCTCGATGTCCAGGGACACCATCCTGAGCGCCGGACGGTAGTCGGGCGCGGGCCTGAGCCTGCAGTCGACGAGCGCGCAACGGTCCGTGTGCCCTCCTTCCACCTGCACGCCGGCGGTGATGAACCGCTCCATGAGGTGGCGGTCGTGCGGGCGCACGTCGGCCTCGAGCAGCGGGATGTCCTGCGCCCGGAGTGCGCGCGCCAGCCGGCCGATCTGCCGGAAGTGCTTCGCGTAGACACCGACGACGGGCTCCTGCTGGAAGTTCTTCAATTCGAGCTCGCGAATCTCCATCCCAGGCATGGCGGCCAGTTGAGCCTCCACCGCCGCGCGGTGCCGGGTCGCGACGAAGGCGACGGAGGTCTGGGAAGTGAGCACGACCCGCATCGGCCCCGCATCCGTGGCCAGCCAGTATTCGATTTCCGTGCCTGCCGGGGCATCCCGCCAGTGGCGGGTGAGGATGAAGCCCTTGAGTTCGGTGGGCGCCACGGGAGGCTGGAGCATGGGGGTGCGAGGAAGGGCGGACTCGGTCACCACCGATTCTTGCGCAGTCGCCACTGCATCTGACAGCGCCACTCGTCCGGGCGCCTTCCGGCACGCAGCCGAACTACTCGGTGAGCGCGCGCTTCACGTCTTCCTGCAGGTTGCGCAGGTGGTCGCGCATGGCCGCGCGGGCGCGCTCGGCGTCGCGCGCGCGCAGTGCGCGAATGATCTCTCCGTGCTCGTCGTGGTTCTCCGGCTGCCGGTGCAGCGGACTGTGCAGCCGGAAGAGCCGCGCATTGACGCGCAGTTCTTCCACCAGCCGCGGAAACACCACGTTGCCGCTGGCCGTAGCGATCAGCATGTGAAAGCGATCGTCGAAGTGCCAGTGTTCGGTTTCGCTGTGCTCGCTGGCGCCGAGCGTCGCGATGTCGGCCTCGAGCGTCTCGATCTCGGCGTCGGTGATCTTGCCCACCGCCAGCGCGATGGCCTCGCACTCGATCACCTCGCGCGCGCGCATGCAGTCGAAGTATTCCTTGGTCTCCAGCGCACGCACGGCGTAGGAGCGCGCGTCGCGCCGCACCAGCAGCCCCTCCCCCGCCAGCCGCACCAGCGCCTCCCTCATGGGCGTGCGCGAGATGCGCAGGTCTTCCGCCAGCCGCGCCTCCTGCAGCGGGCTGCCGGCCGATATCTGGCGATCGAGGATGAGGGTGCGCAGCCGGTCGTAGGCCTGTTCGGCCAGGCTGGCCGAGCGCACCTCCAGGGGGGCGATCGTGATGGTGGCGGGCTGCGAGGGGCTGGGAAGGCTGGGCATGCGGGAATGGGCGGAAGCCACGAGGGCGGGTGAGCTTAGCAGGGCCGGCCTGGCGGGCTCAGGGCCATTCTTTCAGAGCCATTTGTCCAGCGGATTGCCGTCGTTGGGCGCACGGGGCCGCAGGCACGGAAGGAACTGGCCGGAGCCGGGCTCGGCCTGGAACACGCCGTCCCGCCACACCACGCGCCCGCGCGAGACGGTCAGGCCGGGCCAGGCGCGCAGCCGCATGCCCTCGTAGGGGGTGTAGTCGGCGTCGTGGTGGAGCATGTCGTTGGACAGCAGCTTCTCCTGGCCCTGGGGGAACACGTCCCACACCACGAAGTCGGCGTCGCTGCCCACGGCGATGGTGCCCTTGCGCGGGTACAGGCCGTACAGGCGCGCCGGGTTCGTGGCCGTGAGTTCGACGAAGCGGTGGATGTCGATGCGCCCCTTGAGCACGCCTTCGCTCATGAGCAGCGGCAGGCGGGTTTCCACGCCGGGAATGCCGTTGGGGATGCGGTCGAAGGAAGCGTCGTCGCCGGCCACGCGCTTGCCGTCGCTGCCGTTCATGTTGAAGGGCGCGTGGTCGGACGAGAAGATGGTGAAGAGTCCGCTGGACAGGCCGTTCCAGATGAACTGCTGGTTCGCCTTGTCGCGCGGCGGCGGGCTGCAGATGCAGCGCGCGCCATGCATCGGATCGTCGGGGTCGATGCCCAGGTCCTCCGCGCTCAGGAACAGGTACTGCGGACAGGTCTCGGCATGGATGGGCAGTCCGCGCCCGCGCGCCCAGTGGATCTGCTCGACGGCCTCGCGGCCCGAGACGTGCACGATCAGGATGGGCGTGTCGACCAGTTCCGCCAGCGCGATGGCACGGTGCGTCGCCTCGCGCTCCACCGCCATCGGCCGCGAGCTGGAGTGGTAACGCGGCGCGGTGAGGCCCGCGTCGAGCAGCTGCTCGGTGAGCCAGGCGATGCAGTCGCTGTTCTCGGCGTGGATCATCGTCATCGCGCCGTGGCGGCGGGCGGTAGCCAGCACCTCGATGATCTGGCGGTCGTCCAGCTTCAGGTCGTCGTAAGTCATGTAGATCTTGAAGGAGGTGTAGCCCTTCTCGATCAAGGCGGGCAGCTCGCGCTGCGTCACGTCGCGCGTGGCGTCGGCCACGATCAGGTGGAAGGCGTAGTCGATCACCGCCTTGCCCTCGGCGCGGCGGTGATAGTCGTCGACGGCCTCCTGGACGCTGCGGCCCTTCTGCTGCGCGGCGAAGGGCAGCACGGTGGTGGTGCCGCCGCAGGCCGCCGAGCGGGTGCCGGAGAGAAAGTCGTCCGCGAAGCGCGAGCCGTCGCTGGTGGGCTGGTCGAAGTGGCAGTGGCCGTCGACGCCGCCGGGCGTGACCAGCCGGCCGCGTGCGTCGATCTCGCGCGCGGCGCTCGCGTCGAGGCCTTGCGCGATGGCGCAGATGCGCCCGTCGCGCACACCGATGTCGGCGGTGTAGCGGTCGCCGGCGGTGGCGATGTCGGCGTTGCGCAGGATCAGGTCGTAGGTGCTCATGGGCGTTGGTTCCTCATCGTTCTTCCTAGCGCTGCTCCAGCGCAGGTTCGGCGGGCACCGCCGGCGGCGTGGCGGCATTGCCGTAGGCACGGCCGTAGTGGCGCTCGATGCGGCGCTGGACGAAGTCCCAGGCGGTGGTCATGAGCAGGTAGTAGATGGCCGCAACGATGAAGAGCTCGAGCACCATGAACTTCTCCTGGATCAGCACCTGCGTGCGGCGCAGCAGCTCTTCCATCGAGATCACCGAGGTGATCGAGGTGGTCTTGAGCAGGCCGTTGATGCTGTTGCCCAGCGTCGGCACGATCAGGCGCATGGCCTGCGGCAGCACGATGTAGCGCATGGTCTGCGCACTGCTGAAGCCCACGGCGCGCGCCGCGTTGGTCTGCCCGACGGGAATCGACTGGATGCCGCCGCGCACGATCTCGGCGAGGTAGGCCGCCTCGTTGAGGATCAGCCCCAGCAGGGCCGACTCGATCACCGAGAGCTTCAGCCCCAGCTGCGGCAGCCCGGTGAAGATGATGATGAGCTGCACCAGCAGCGGCGTACCGCGGAACACCCAGATGTAGAAATGCGCCGGCGCCGCCAGCCAGCGGTGGCTGGACAGGCGGGCCAGTGCCAGCGCGCAGCCCACGACCAACCCGCCCGCGATCGCCGCGAGCGTGAGCCACAGCGTGGTCACCGCGCCGCTGAGGATGTACGGATTGAACAGGTAGTCGAAGAAGCCCGACCAGCTCCAGCCTTGTCCCATGGAAGTCTCCTTCGCTTGCTCGATGGCGATGTCGATGACGGCGCGCCGTCAGCTCGCCGGGCCCTTGACGGCCACGGCGCCGTCGGCGGCCTTGACGCCGTACTGGTCGAACAGCTTCTGGAAGCTGCCGTCGGCCTTCATGTCGTTCATGACCTTGGCCATCGCGGCGGCCAGGTCCTTGTTGCGCGCGGCCAGCGCGACCGGCGTGGGGAACAGGCCGTGCAGCACGCGCTCGAAGTCGCCGCGCTTCTGGTATTCGGCGCCGGTCGAGTCGATGGACAGCGCCACCTCGACCTGCCCCGCGCGCAGTGCCTGGAAGGCCATCGCGAAGTTCTCGAAGGTGCGGATGGTCATGCCCTTCATGCCCTTGTCGGTGAGCTGCTTGTCGAGCTCGCGCGCCTTGCGTTCCTCGAAGCCGCCGATCTCCACGCCGATGCTCTTGCCCGAGAGATCTTCGGGCTTGGCGATCTTCAGCGGGTTGCCCTTGGCGGCGCTGATGCTGATGGCCTGGTCTTCATAGACGAGCATCTGCATGAGCTTGGCGCGCTCGTCGGTGAAGAAGATGCCGGTGTTGATGACGTCCCAGCGGCCGGCCTGCAGGCCGGGGATCATGGCCGAGAACTCGATGCGCACGTACTCGGGCGTGAGGCACAGGCGCTTGGCGATCTGCTCGCCCAGCTCCACGCGCATGCCCTTGAGCGCGCCGGACTGGTCGACGAACTGCATCGGCGGCAGCGTCGGGTTGACCGACATGGTCAGCGTGCCCTTCTTGACGAGGGCCGAATCCGGCACGGGCGACTTGCAGGCCTGCTGCGCGTTCGCGACGCCAGCGCAGGAGATGAAGAGTGCCGTTGCCGACGCGAGAGCGGGGAGCAGTTTCATGATGTTTGTCCTGGAGGGAGGATCGAGGCGACGAGGTGAGAAACGGAGAAAACGGGGGAAAACGGAGAAACGGGAATGAGGTGCCTGGCGTGCAGCGGCGGCGGCGTCAGGCGCGGATCGAGTCCAGCAGTTCGAGGCGTGCGAGCTCGCGGCGCAGGTCCGCGACGTCCGCATCGGGCAGCGGCAGGCGGGGGGCGCGGGGCTTGCCGACCGGCAGGCCCATCATCGACAGGCCGTCCTTGGAGGCCGCGACGTAGCGGTGGCCGCCGACCCAGCGCACGATAGGCAGCATCTTTTTATAGAGCTCGAGCGCGGCGGGCATGTCGCGCTCGTCGGCCACCAGCTCGAACAGGCGCGCCGACATCTTCGGGATGAGGTTGGAGCACACGGCCACCCAGCCCTGGGCGCCGAGCCAGAACGATTCGTAGCCCAGGATGCCCGCGAACACGGTCATGCGGTCGCCGCACAGCTCGATGATGTCGCGCACGCGGGTCACCTCGAGCGTCGACTCCTTGATGTACTTGCAGTTGTCGATGCGCGAGAGGCGCGCCACCAGCTCGGGCTTGAGGTCGACGTTGGCGGTGGCCGGGTTGTTGTAGACCATGATCGGAATGCCGATGGCCTCGCCCACCTTGCGGTAGTGCTCGAACAGCTCGTCGTCGGTGGGCGTGCTGTAGAAGGGCGGAATGATCATGACGCCGTCGGCGCCCATGTCCTCGGCCTCGCGGCTCAGCCGCACGCACTCGTCGGTCCACTCCGCTCCGGTACCGATCAACACCGGCACGCGTTTTGCAGCGGTACTCACGCAGGTTTCGATCACCAGCTGGCGCTCGTCGGGCGTCAGCGAGAGGAACTCACCGGTGCTTCCCAGGGGGATCAGCCCGTGGATGCCTTCCTCGATTTGCCAGTTGACCAGCTTCTTCAGCGCAGGCACGTCCACGTGCTTGCCGTCGGCGGTCATGGGGGTGATGAGCACCGTATAGGTGCCTCGGAACGCTGTCATGGGCAGTCCTTGGGGAAAATTCGAGTCGATTCGGTATATGTATACGTTGAGTATACGTATACAATTCGACGCGTCAACCGTAAGTTGACGTTCTTCCTTCGCATTGCCCATGAGCGCCAGACTGACCCACCCTTCCATCACCCCGGCCGGGCGCCCCGTGCGCTTCTGGTACGACGGGCAGCCCGTCGAGGGCCTGGAAGGCGAAACCATCGCGGCGGCGCTGGCGGCCGGCGGCATCAAGGCGATGCGCCACACGCGCGGCGGCGAGCGCCGCGGTCTCTACTGCGGCATGGGGGCGTGCTTCGACTGCCTCGTCACCGTCGATGGCCAGGCCAGCCAGCGCGCCTGCCTCACGAAAGTGGCCGACGGCCAGCAGGTTCGCTCGGCGCAACCCGCCGGTACGCCCAACGATCCGCTGCGGCCGCTCACCCCAGCGCCCGGCGCCGAACCCGAGCGCCGTCAGGTCGACGTGCTCGTCGTCGGCGCGGGCCCGGCCGGACTTTCGGCCGCGCTCGCCGCGCGCCGGGCGGGTGCCGATGTGCTGGTACTCGACGAGCGCCCCCAGTCCGGCGGCCAGTTCTACAAGCCGCTCGCGCCTTCTCACGAGGCGCCCTCGCCGGCCGACCGCCAGTTCGCGCAGGGCCTCGCGCTCGAACATGAAGTCCGCGCAGCCGGCGTCGTCATCGCCCAGGGCGCGCAGGTCTGGGCCGCCTTCTCGCCGCGCGAGGTCGCGGCGCTCATCGACGGACGAGCCTGCGTCATCGGCTGCCGGCAGCTCGTCATCGCCCCCGGCGCCTACGAGCGCCCCGCGCCCTTCCCCGGCTGGACCCTGCCCGGAGTGATGACCACCGGCGCCGGCCAGACGCTCGCGCGCGCATACCGCGTCGCACCCGGGCGCCGCGTGGTGATCGCCGGCAACGGGCCGCTCAACCTGCAGCTCGCCGCGGAGCTTCTCGCCGGCGGCGCCGAGGTCGTCGCCGTACTGGAGTCGGCCCCGCGCCCCTCGCCGCGGCAATGGCGCCATCTACTCGCTGCGGCGCGCACGGCCCCCGACCTGCTGATCGACGGCTGGCGCTACCTGCGGAAGCTGCGCGCGCACAAGGTGCCCGTGCTGTGGGAACACGCCGTCGTTTCCGCGGAAGGCTCCGCCGAATTGAGCTCGGTGCAAGTAGCGCGGATCGACGCCCAAGGCCACGCCGTTCCCTCCACGGTGCGCCGCCTCGAAGCCGGCACACTCTGTCTCGGCTACGGCTTCATCCCCTCCACCGAGCTCGCGCGCATGCTCGGCTGCGAGCACCGCCTCGCGCCCCGCCACCTCGGCTATCTCGCGACCGTCACGCAGGAAGACGGCGCCACCAGCCTGCCCGGCGTGTATGTGGTGGGTGACGGCGCCGATCTCGGCGGCTGCCGCGTCGCGCTTGCGCGCGGCACGCTGGCGGGCACCGCCGTCGCGCGAAATCTGGGCCTGCAAGCCCCGGAACCAGAAGAAGCGACGGAAAAACTGCATCGCGCCGAATGCTTCCAGCAGGCGCTGTGGTCGATCTACGCACCGCCGCCCATATCCCTCGAAGCGGTTCCCGACGAAACCCTGCTGTGCCGCTGCGAGGAGATCACCTTCGGCTCGGTGCGCGAGCAGATCCGCGCCGGCAGCGACACGCTGGCCGCGCTCAAGCGCAACACGCGCCTGGGCATGGGCCGCTGCCAGGCGCGCTACTGCGCCGTCACCGCGGGCAGGTTGTTGACCGAGATGACCGGCCGACCGCCGCAGGTGGAGCAGTACTTCGCGCCTCGCCCGCCCGCCAAGCCGGTGCCGGCGGGCGCACTCGGCTTCGAGAAACCCGAGTGGGGCGGCCACAAGCCCGCCATCACGCCCAACCTCGCGCGGCCGGTGGAGCAAGCGCCGTTCGAGACCACGCTGCGCACCGACGTGCTCGTGATCGGCGCCGGCGTGCTCGGCTCCTGCCTCGGCTACTACCTGTCGAAGGCCGGCCAGGACGTGACGGTGGTCGACCGCGACGACATCAACCTGCAGGCCTCGGGCGCCAACGCCGGCAGCCTGCACGTGCAGCTGCTGTCCTTCGACTTCGGCGCCAAGGCGCAGGAAGGCGGCGGCCCGGCCGCGGCCACCTTGCCGCTCGGGCCGATGTCGGTGCGCCTGTGGCAGGAGATCGAGGCCGACTGCGGCGAAGACCTCGAGATCAAGATCACCGGCGGCCTCATGGTCGCCGACAGCGAGGCCGGCATGCGCTTTCTCGAAGCCAAGGCCGCGCTGGAGCGCAGCCATGGCATCGACGCGCAGGTGATCGACGGCGCCGAGCTGCGCCGCCTCTCGCCCGCCCTGTCCGGCGAGCTGCTGGGCGCCGAACTCTGCCCCATGGAAGGAAAGATCAACCCGCTGCGTGCCACCTATGCGGTCTCGCGGCGCGCGCAGCAGCAGGGTGCGCGCATGCTGCGCGGCTGCGACGTGCAGTCCATCGAGGCGCTGCCTGGCGAAGGCGCAGGCTTCATGGTGCGCACCTCGCGCGGCACCATCCACGCCGGGCGCGTCGTGAACGCGAGCGGCGCATGGTCGAGCGCCGTCGGCCGCATGCTGGGCGTGAGCATCCCGGTCAAGGGCGCGCCGCTGCAGATGATCGTGACCGAGCCCGCGCCGCCGCTGGTCAATCATCTCGTCGCGCACGCCGACCGGCACCTGAGCCTGAAGCAGGCGGCCAGCGGCGGCCTGATCATCGGTGGCGGCTGGACGGCCGCCTTCAACGAGGACATGCGCCTCAACCGCGCCGAGCGCGAGAGCATCGAAGGCAACCTCTGGGTGGCCGGCCACGTGCTGCCGGCCGTGCGCGGGCTGCACATGGTGCGCTGCTGGGCCGGCATGAACGTGAACATCGACGGCGCGCCGATCCTCGGCGAAGTGCCGGGCCGCCCCGGCTTCTACAACGCCGTGACCTCCAACGGCTACACGCTCGCCCCCATCACCGCGCGGCTGGTCGCCGACCTGATCGTGCGCGGCCGCGCCGACATCGACATCAGCCCCTTTCTCATCGACCGCTTCCTCTGACCGCCATGACCGAAAACGCCTCCCCGCGCGACACGCTGCGCGACTTCATCGACACGCACTTCGACGAGCAGGTGCGCACCCTCGCCGAGCTGGTGCGCTGCCCCTCAGACAACCCGCCGGGCGACTGCGCCCCGCATGCCGAGCTCACCGCGCGGCTGCTCGAAGCCATGGGCTTCGAGGTGGAGCGCCACGAAGTGCCCGCCGAGTTCGCGGCCGCGCACGGCATGCGCAGCGTGACCAACCTGATCGTGCGCGAACGCTTCGGCGACGGCCCGGTGGTGGCGCTCAATGCACACGGCGACGTGGTTCCGCCCGGCGCGGGCTGGAGCGTCGACCCCTACGGCGGCGAGGTGCACGACGGCTGGCTCTACGGACGCGGCGCCGCGGTTTCGAAGTCGGACTTCACCACCTACGCCTTCGCGATGCGCGCGCTCAAGCACCTCGCGGCCTCGGGCACGCCGCTGGCCGGCACGCTGGAGCTGCACCTGACCTACGACGAGGAGACCGGCGGCATGACCGGCCCCGCTTGGATCCTCTCGAAGGGCCTGAGCAAGCCCGACTTCGTGCTTTCCGCCGCGTTCTCTCACCACGTCGTGGTGGCGCACAACGGCTGCCTCCACCTCGAGGTCGTCGTGCGCGGCACTTCGGCGCATGCCGCGCGCCCCGACACCGGCCACGACGCGATCGAAGCCGCGGCCACCCTGCTGCCCGCGCTCTACCGCTACCGCGACAGCCTCGCCGCCCGCCCCTCGCACACGCCGGGCATCACCCATCCCACGATGGTGGTGGGCCTGATCGACGGCGGCATCAACACCAACGTGGTGTCCGACGTGCTGACCCTGCGCATCGACCGGCGCATCGTGCCCGAGGAATCGCCCGAGGCCGTCGAGGCCGAGCTGCGCGAAGTCATCGAAGCGGCCTGCCGCCCGCTGCCCGGCATCTCGGTGGAAGTCCGCCAGATCCTGCTGGCCCGCCCCTTCGCGCCCGCGCCCGGCGCCGACGAACTGGCTGCCCTGGTGTGCCAGGAGGCCAGCGAAGTGATGGGCAAGCCCGTGACGCCCATCGGCGTGCCGCTGTACACCGACGCGCGCCTGTACAGCGAGGCGGGCATTCCCACCGTGATGTACGGCGCCGGCCCCGAGTCGCTGCTCGAAGCCAACGGGCATCGCGCCGACGAGCGCGTGCCGCTGGACGAGCTGCGCAAGGCCACGCGCGTGGTCGCCAACACCCTCCACCGGCTGCTCACGCGCTGAATCCCATTGCATCGAGGACACGACATGATCGAGATCAGCCACGTCGACAAGAGCTACGGCGCCTTCCAGGTGCTGACCGACTGCACCACCCAGGTCCGCAAGGGCGAGGTCGTGGTGGTCTGCGGGCCTTCGGGTTCGGGCAAGTCCACCCTCATCAAGTGCGTCAATGCGCTGGAGCCGTTCCAGCGGGGCCGCATCACCGTCGACGGCGTGTCGGTGGGCGATCCGAAGACCGATCTCAACAGGCTGCGCGCCCGCGTGGGCATGGTGTTCCAGCACTTCGAGCTGTTCCCGCACCTGTCGATCGAGGACAACCTGTCGATCGCGCAGGTCAAGGTGCTCAAGCGCTCCGCCTCCGAGGCCCGCACCGCATCCATGGCGCTGCTGCAGCGCGTCGGCATGCGCGCCCATGCGCACAAGTTTCCCAGCCAGCTCTCCGGTGGCCAGCAGCAGCGCGTGGCGATCGCCCGCGCGCTCGCGATGAACCCGGTGGCCATGCTGTTCGACGAGCCCACCTCCGCGCTCGACCCGGAGATGGTCAACGAGGTGCTCGACGTGATGGTCGAGCTCGCACGCGAAGGCATGACGATGATGTGCGTCACCCACGAGATGGGCTTCGCGCGCAAGGTGGCGAACCGCGTGATCTTCATGGACCGGGGCCGCATCGTCGAGGACTGCGCCAAGGAGGAGTTCTTCGGCAACCCCTCGGGGCGCTCCGACCGCGCGCGGCAGTTCCTCTCGAAGATCCTGCAGCATTGAGACGGCACCGCCTGCGCAGGGAGCCGCCGGGATCTCACCTGGGCTGGATCGCCCGCCTGATCCGGTCCGCGTAGGTCGTCAGCGTCGGCACCATCGCCACGACCTCCTCCAGCGTGCGGCGGCTCTTCGGTGCGGAGATCGTGAGCGCCGCCACGACCTGGCCGTCCGTGTTCTGTATGGCCACCGCGGCCCCGACCACACCGACGATGTACTCCGACTCGTTGGCCGCATACCCCTGGTTCTTCACCTTCCGAAGGCGCTCCTGGAGCACCTTGGGCTCGGTGATGGTCTTGGGCGTGAGCGGCTCCCAAGGCCCCGAGGCCATGAACCTGGCGAGTTCGTCCGGCGGCAGCGCCGCCAGGAAGACCTGCCCGCTGGACGTGCAGTGCAGCGGTGCCTTCTGCCCGGCCTGGAACTGCAGCGTGAGCGGAGACTGCCCCATGACGCTCGCGATGTACTCGACCTCGCCGGAGGACATCAGCGCGAGGCCGCAGGTCTCTCCGGTCTTCTGCGCAACGGCCGTCAGCAGCGCCTGGATCGGCGCGTAGACGATCGTGGAGCCCAGGATCGACGTCGCCAGCCCGACCAGCTTGGGCGCGACCGCGTACTTGCCCTTGACCGGCATCTTCTGGAGGAACTGCAGCTCCTCCAGCGTGGCGATCATGCGATGCGCCGTGGGCCTGGGCAGGTCGAGGAGGTAGACGATGTCGGCCGCGGAGATCATGCCCATCTTCGCCGCCAGGTTGAGCACCGCGAACAGCCGCTCGACAGGCGTTCCCGCGACGGCCGTCGAGGTCTTCTTCGCTTTCCTGGTCGCAGCGCCCATGGCCGCATTATTCCGGCTTCTAGCGTCGGCCCGGGACGGCATAGCGACTCTTCAGTACGGCCACGAGCTGCGACGTCGCCGAGCAGAGCACCATGTAGATCACGGCGACCGCCAGGTACATCTCGACGAGGCGCGCATCGCGCTGGGCGATCTTCGAGGCGGCGCCCAGCAGGTCGGTGACCGACAGCACGTAGACCAGCGAGGTGTCCTGGAACAGGATGATCGTCTGCGTGAGCAGGATCGGGCTGACCACGCGCAGCACCTGCGGCAGGATGATCAACCGGTAGCCTTGCCAGGTCGACATCCCCAGCGCCCTGCACGCGCCGTACTGCCCCTTCGCGATCGACTTGAACCCGGCGCGGATGATCTCGGCGTAGTAGGCGGCCTCGAACAGCGTGAACGTCACGAAGGCAGTCCACACGGGTCCGATCTGCACCGGTCGCGAAGCCCCGGTCATCCACATCAGCACGAGCGGCATCAGGAAGAAGAACCAGAAGAGCACCATGATCAGCGGCACCGAGCGAATCAGCGTGATGTACGCGCTCGCGAGCTGCGACGCGACCGGCACCTCCAGGTGCCTCACGAGAGCGAGCCCGATGCCGAGCACCAGGCCGCCGGCAAAGCCGACCGCCGTGAGCTGCAGGGAGAACACCAGGCCGTCGAGCAGGAACGGCCAGGCCTGCGCGATCACTGAGAAGTCGAAGTGGTTCATGGCTTCGCCGCCTCCTTTCGCATGGGAAAGAAAAGGAAGCGGCGCTTCGCGATCATGGGCTCCGTGCCGGGCGTGCGAAGTCGTTTCTCCAGGCCGTGCATGACGGCGTAGACGGAGAGCGCGAGCAGCAGATAGAGGATGGTTGCCGCGCCGAAGGCCTGGAAGGTCTTGAAGGTGAACTCGTTGATCTGCCGGGCCTGTGCGGTGAGCTCGAGGAGCCCGATGGTCAGTGCCACCGACGTGTTCTTGAAGATGCCCATCACCTCGCTGGTCAGCGTCGGCATGATGATGCGCAGCGCCTGCGGCAGCAGGATGGTTCGGTACACCCCCAGCTCCGTCATGCCCAGTGCCCGGGCCGCCGAACGTTGGCCGTAGGGCAAGGCTTCGATTCCTGCCTTGACCTGCTCAGCCACCCGCGCACCGGTGTAGAGCGACAGCGCGATCAGCGCGGGAAAGAAGGCGCCCCAGGGAGGCACCATCTTCTTCATCGCGCTGCCGAGATCGGCCGGCAGCAGTTCCGGCAGCACGAAGTACCAGAGGAACATCTGGACGATGATGGGAATGTTGCGGAAGACCTCGACGTAGAGCCGCGCGGCCAGCGCGATGGCCCTGTTGGAGGATGTCCGGCCGCAGCCGACCAGAACCCCCAGCACGAAGGCCACGCACCAGCCCGCCAGGGCCAGCGCGACCGTCCAGGCCAGGCCGCTGAACAGCCAGGCGAGGTAGAGCTCCTCGCCGTCCTGGACTGTCTCGAAAAGAACTTCGAACACATCGAGCTCCGGTCAGTGTCAGGTGATGGTGGTCGCTATGCCTCAGTCGATCCGGTCGCTGGGCGCCTTCACGCGCTCCCTGAGCTTCTCCGTCATCGGAAAGGCCAGGCTCACGTTGCGCGGCGGGATCGGCGACTCGAACCACTTCCTGTAGAGCCTGTCGAACTCGCCGCTCTTCATGAGGCCGCCGATCACGCCGTCGACAAGAGCTTTGAACGCCGGGTCGTCCTTTCGCAGCATCAGGCCGTAGTAGATATTGTCGAAGCCGCCGGGCACGAGGGCAAACGACGCCGGGTTGCGCGAGTTCGCCTTCTCGCCCGCCAGCAGGATGTCGTCCTCGAGCCAGGCCACGGCCCGGTTGCTGTCGAGCGTGAGCATCGACTCGCCATGGTCCTTGGCCGCGATCGTCATCAGCGCCATCTTCTGTTCTTCGTTGAACTTGCGCGCGAAGCCCACGGCGTTGGAGCCTTGCGTAACCACGATGGTCTTGCCCTTGAGGTCGGCCGCGCTCTTCACGCCGGAGTCCACGCGCACCAGCCACAGCGGCTGGCTGACGAAGGTGGCCACGGAGAACGCGACCTGCTTCTGCCGCGCCGCGTTGTTCGCCGTGCCTCCGCACTCGACGTCCACGGTGCCGTTGACGACCAGCGGGATGCGGTTCGACGAGTTGACGGCCACCTGCTTGACCTCCAGCTTCGGCAGGTTCAGCTGCTGCTTCACCTTGTCCACGATGGCCGCGCACAGGTCCATCGAGATGCCGACGGGCTTCTGCTGGCCGTCCAGGAAAGAGAACGGCACGGACGACTCGCGGTAGCCGAGCGTGATCGCCCCGGTTTCCTTGATCTTCTGCAGCGTGTCCCCGCCGGTCTGGGCGAAGCTGGGCATGGTCGCGACCAGCAGGCATGCTGCGGCAACGGTGAGAAACGACGACTTCGGGTTCATGAAGACTCTCCTGCGATCAATGAAGAAAAAACGGATGGCGATCAGTCGACCCGGCTTGCCGCGGCCGGCTGGGCGGCGCGGCTCAGGCGCTGCCGGATCAGCGATACGACCTGGTCGACGTCTTCGGAAGTGTTGAAGAGGCCGAAGGAGATGCGGATGCCGCCGCGCTCGGGCGATACGCGAACCTGGTTCTGCGTGAAGTAGTCCAGCCACTCCGCGACCGGCAGGTCCAGCACGTAGATGTGCGCGCGGCCCGCACGGGCTCGTGGTCCGACGAGGCGCACGCCGAGCGTTTCGAGCCCGCCGATCAGCCGGTCGCCCAGCTCGAGCACATGGGCCTCGATGCGATCGACGCCGGTCTTTCGAATGAGTTCGATCGAGCTCGACAAGGCATGCAGGTCGGGGAGGTTGTAGTTGCCGAACTCGAAGCGCCCTGCATCCTTGCGCGGCGCCAGGTCGTCGGGCCGCGCGATGTAGTCCTCGGGAGGATTCGCCAGGCTGCTCATCGCCAGGTACGCCGGCTGCAGCTCGTCGAGACCTGCCTTCACGTAGAGGATGCCCAGCCCCTGGGGCACCAGCAATCCCTTGTGGCAACCGGCGGCCAGCACGGACACGCCCAGCTTCCGCACATCGACCGGCAGCACGCCGATGGACTGCATCGCGTCGACGACCAGGTATATGCCCTTTTGCGCGCACAGGCGACCGATGCTGGCGATGTCGTGTCGCTGGCCCGCATGGAAGGTCACGTGCGACAACGAGATGACCCGGGTCCTGGCGTCGACGAAGGGCTCGAAGGTTTCCGCCGTCGCGACCTCGTCGTCCGCCACCTTCACGAAGCGCACCTGCACGCCCTTGCGCTTCAGGTTGAGCCAGGCATAGGCATTGTTCGGATGGTCGCCCTCGAGCATCAGGACCGTGTCGCCTTCCGCGAGCGGAACGGCATTGGCGGCGATGTTGAGGCCCTCGGACGTGTTCTTCGTGAAGGCGATCTCGCCGGGCGATGCGTTCAGCAGCGCGGCGACGTCCTCCCGGGCGCGCTCGACGCGGCGCATCCACACCGGCTTCGGGCCGGCCATCTCGTTGCCTTCCGCGAGAAATTCGGAAAGCGCCTGGCGCACGCAGGTCGCCATGGGCGTCTGGTGCGCGGAGTCCAGGTAGAGCATCCGCTTGGTGACCGGAAACTCCTGGCGGATGGAATCAATCTCGAGAATGGCGGACATGGCTTCCTCAGTTCAACAATCGTTGCCCCGGAATGGGGCGGCTAGTGCACGGAACGCATGACCACCGTGTGACGTGAATCGATGCGACGGTGTCATCCTAGGAGTGCCTTCGAGTCACCACGTCTCGATATTCGGCCGTTCCGGAGGCTGGGCTTACGAGGAAAAACACGGGTAGATCGCTCCAGAAGTCGCGTCCGGATTTCGAGACAAAATTTCGCTGCAAGCCGCGTCGAACGAGCACTTCCAAGCACTGCCTGCAGGGTTTTGGAGAGGGCTGGGCAGCAGGCGCCCCCTGCGATGGCGCCCTTGCCAGAGCAGGACTCCTGCACCATGCCGGGGCGACGTGAGCCCGGAACCGTTCGGATGATTTTTTGCGTTGCACTTTCCGGACGCGAATGCAACCAGCGCGCCACACGGGCAAGCGCGACGCAGGAGGCAGCCTGCGAAAGCCCGTTCGTCGGGCTCCTGCGTATCGAAATCCGAACACCTCAAGGCGGCACGCGGACATACCATCCGCCGCGCCCTGCAGCTGCAGGACTTCGTGAGCAGGCTGATTGCCGTGCCATGCGCTTCGGTGCTTGCGGGTTTCCCTCTGCCACGAAGCCAACGTACATCGCCGCGCCTTGCGGCGTTCGCCCCTCGAGGAACCTTCGTCCCATGAAAACCAAAGCCGCCGTCGCCTGGAAATCCGCAGCCCCGCTCACCATCGAAACCGTGGACCTCGAAGGCCCGAAGTTCGGCGAAGTGCTCGTCGAGATCAAGGCCACCGGCATCTGCCATACCGACTACTACACCCTCTCGGGCGCCGACCCCGAGGGCATCTTCCCCGCCATCCTCGGCCATGAAGGCGCGGGCATCGTGGTCGACGTCGGCCCCGGCGTCACCACCCTGAAGAAGGGCGACCACGTCAT